>JBQTHC010000115.1:0-16229 GCA_052390255.1 Microthrixaceae bacterium | reverse complement strand
CCGGAGGGCACGGAGATGTGCATGCCGGGTGACAACACCGTGATGAAGGTCGAGCTGATCCACCCGATCGCGATGGACGAAGGTCTCCGGTTCGCGATCCGTGAGGGAGGCCGCACCGTCGGCGCCGGCCGCGTCACCAAGATCATCAAGTAGAGGACGAGGAAACTGCCATGGCCAAGGCCAACGAGAAGCGCATCGCCGTGACGCTCGAGTGCACCACGTGCAAGCGTCGCAACTACATCACCACCAAGAACAAGGTGAACGACCGCGAGCGCATCGAGATGAAGAAGTACTGCCGATGGGATCGCACGCACACCGTGCACAAGGAGACCCGGTAGGCACGCGCGGCGCGAATGGGTCAGACCGCACCAGCCTGACCCAGGCGTAACCTGGACTCGTGAACAGGGGTCGAAGTGCCGATGCCACCTGATGTGGCCGAGCTGGTCACCGCAGCGCAGGGTGGTGACCGTCAGGCATTCGACGAGCTCGTGCGGGCGACGTACGCGGAGTCGTACACGCTCGCGCTCCGGCTCACCGGGAACGAGGAGGACGCGCGCGACGTGGTGCAGGAGGCCTACTTCCGAGCATTCCGGGGCCTGAAGCGCTTCCGCGGCGACGCGCAGTTCTCCACCTGGATGTACCGGATCACGGCCAACTGCGCTGCCACCCAGCTCGGCAAACGCAACAAGCATCGTCACGAGCTCCTCGACGAAGCCGATCCGATCGCCGACGACCGTCCCTCGAACGACCCTGCATTGCAGTCCGATGCCGTCGAGCTCCGCGGCCGGTTGACGGTCGCCCTCGAGTCGCTGCCGCCGAAGCTGCGCCAGGTGATCGTGCTCCGAGACATCTACGACCTGCCCCACGAGGCGATCGCCGCCGAGCTCGGGATCTCCGAGACCGCGGCCAAGGTGCGCCTCCACCGGGCGCGCAAGAAGCTGCGGGCGGACCTGTTCCCCCGCCCCGCGGAGGAGGCTGCTGATGCGGTGTGAAGACCTGACCGACGACCTCTCGGCGGCGGCCGACGGGCTCTTCGAGCTGCGTCCGGAGGCCCGGCGCCACGTGGAGCGCTGCCTGCGGTGCCAGGCCGAGCTGGTGCAGTACCGCCGAGTGCTCCGAGCGATGCGCGCCATGCGCACCGAGGTGCTCGAACCGGCGCCCGGGATCGTCGCCGAGATCCTCGCCAACCTCGAGGAGGCGGGCGAGCGTCGTGCCATCCGCTCGCTCATCTCGGGGCACAGGGCCGCGTACCTCGGCGGGCTCGCCGCTGCCACCGCCGCAGGTGCGGCAGGAGCCATCGTGTTCGCGAACCGGGCTCGACGCCTGCGCGCCGCCAGCTGACCGCGCGCCGTCGAGCAGGCGGCGCGGCGATGGTCCGACGGGTCGTCTGGCGGTGCGCGGTGGGCCTGCTGCTACGCTGGCCGCCCCGTACCCCCCCTCCGCACAACCTCCAAGGGCAGTAGCTCAACTGGCAGAGCAGCGGTCTCCAAAACCGCAGGTTGGGGGTTCGAGTCCCTCCTGCCCTGCTCTACTCAGCTACTTCCAGGAACGCTCACGTCCATGGCGATGAACCGACAGCAGAAGCGCATGCTCCAGCGCCAAGGGCAGCTGGACACCGAGGGCGCCCCAGTCGCGCGCAAGCGCACCGCGCCGCCCGCGCCGCGTCCCAAGGAAGCCCGGACGACGCCGGTGCAGTTCCTGCGGGAGGTGCGCGGCGAGCTCCGCAAGGTCGCGTGGCCGAGCCGGCCCGAGGTCGTGAACTACTCGATCATCGTGCTCGCCGCGGTGGTCCTCCTGACCGCCTACGTCGCCGCCCTCGACTACGGGTTCGGCGACCTCCTCCTGAAGCTGTTCGAACGATGAGCGCCTACGTGACCGACCACAGCTCCCCAGACGACCCGCAGCCCGAGGGCGCTGTCGACACCGACGTGGCTGCGCCCCTCGAGGCCGCCATCGACGCCGAGGACCTCCTCGTCGAGGCCGCGGCACCCCCGGTCGAGTCACCGTTCGACCGTCCAGGTCGTTGGTACGTCGTCCACACGCAGTCCGGGTACGAGAAGAAGGTCAAGCAGAACCTCGAAGCGCGCACCTCCTCGATGAACATGGAGGAGCGGATCCACGAGGTCGTCATCCCGATGGAGGACGTCGCCGACTTCAAGGGCGGCAAGAAGGTCGTCGTCCAGAAGAAGATGTTCCCCGGCTACCTGCTCGTGCGCTGCGAGCTCGACGACGACAGCTGGTACGTGATCCGCAACACCCCGGGCGTGACCGGCTTCGTCGGCCAAGGCGCCAAGCCCTCGCCGCTGCCGCGCAAGGACGTCGAGTCCTTCCTGTCGGTGTCGACCGAGACGCCCGAGGAGGTCGCGCACCGCGCCAAGCCTCGCCTCGAGTACGAGATGGGCGAGACGGTTCGTGTCAAGGAAGGGCCCTTCGCCGACTTCTCGGGCGAGATCATCGAGATCAACGAGGACCAGATGAAGCTGAAGGTCCTCGTGAACATCTTCGGTCGGGAGACCCCGGTCGAGCTCGAGTTCTCGAAGGTCGCCAAGCTGTGAGCGGAGCGCTCACAGCTCGGTAGCCCGGCTCGTCGCAGCGTCGGTCCGGCTGGCGCGGCCCGTCCCATCGCGAGCAGACTTGCTCGCCGTCCCGCGGGGCGGTCCCAACTCGATCTCTGCAAGGAGCTGGCCCCATGGCCAAGAAGAAGGTCCTGGCGCTCGTCAAGATCCAGATCCCGGCCGGTCAGGCCACCCCCGCGCCACCGGTCGGTACCGCGCTCGGTCCGCACGGCGTCGCGATCATGGACTTCTGCAAGGCCTACAACGCCGCGACCGAGGCCCAGCGCGGCACGATCGTCCCCGTCGACATCACCGTCTTCGAAGACCGATCCTTCACCTTCGTCCTCAAGACACCGCCGACGCCTGTCCTGATCCGTCAGGCCGCCGGCCTCGAGAAGGGCGCGGTGAACCCGGGACGTGGATCCGTCGGCACGATCACCGACGCGCAGGTCACCGAGATCGCGCAGATCAAGCTGCCTGACCTCAACGCCAACGACCTCGCTGCAGCCAAGCTCCAGGTCGCGGGCACCGCTCGATCGATGGGGATCGACGTCAAGTAGCCGGCCGAGCCGAACCAACACCAACCACCCGGCTCGACCGAGACCACCTCATCCGGCGGCCGCAACACAAGAGGGAGCCAGCGATGGCGAAGGGCAAGAAGTACACCGATGCGGCGAAGCGCTTCGACCGTGACCAGCTGTTCACCCCGGCAGAGGCCGTGGAGATGGTGAAGGGCCTGGGCACCGCGAGCTTCGATGAGTCCATCGAGCTCGCCGTGCGGCTCGGGGTCGACCCGCGCAAGGCGGATCAGATCGTGCGTGGCACCGTGGCGCTGCCCGCGGGGACGGGCAAGGACGTGCGCGTCGCCGTGTTCGCCAACGGCGAAGCGGCGGCCGAGGCGCGCGCCGCGGGCGCCGACCACGTCGGCGGTGACGACCTCGCGGCGCAGGTGGAAGGCGGCATGCTCGACTTCGACGTGGCCATCTCGACGCCCGACCTGATGCCGCTCGTCGGCAAGCTCGGCCGTGTGCTCGGGCCGCGCGGCCTCATGCCGAACCCGAAGACCGGCACGGTCACGACCGACGTCGGCAAGGCCGTCGAGGAGTTCAAGGGCGGCAAGGTCGAGTACCGCACCGACCGGTACGGCAACGTCCACGTCCCGATCGGCAAGGTCAGCTTCGACGTCGCCGCGCTGCAGGCCAACTTCCGTGCGGTGCTCGACGAGATCCAGCGCGCGAAGCCCGCGTCCGCGAAGGGCCGCTACCTGAAGAAGATCTCGCTCGCGCCGACGATGGGCCCGAGCGTCCGGATCGACACGAACCGGCTGAAGGTCGTCGACGCCGACGCGTGAAGCGAGGGGTTTCTCCCCGTCCTCACGCCCCCGGCACGAAGGCGCTCACGCTCGTCGTGACCGGTGCCCCCAGGTTCGCGACCAGTGCCGGGACGTCGGGCGCGGCCGGGGACGGGACGAACACGTTCCAGCGGGTGGCGGTCAGGGTGTTGAACGAGATCGCTGTCGGGTCGGTGTTGGGGATCGAGCTCGTGATGGCCGTACCTGCTGCCCCGTACTCCGAGGAGTCGCCGGTGCACTGGACCGCCGGCGGGGTGGCGTCGTCGAGGTAGTAGGCCTGCACGGCCAGCCCCGCGATGTCCGTCGTCATCGAGGTCGTCGAGACCAACGCGCCCTGCGCACCGGTGACGGCCTCCCAGGTGGGGGCGGCGGTGCCGGTGGTGTCGGGCACGCCGTCCACCGTGACCCCACCCGGGGTCGACGAGCTGGCGTACTGCATCCCGACCGCCGCAGCGCTGAGGTCGTAGAAGTCGAGGATCCCAGGGATCGCGTGCACGCGCAGGAACGTCCGCACCTGCTCGGCGCCGCGGTAGAAGAGGTGCTCGCGCTGGGTGTACGTGCCGCTGTTCGCGCCCAGATAGGAGCGGATCGCCCGGATCGGTCCGTCGATGTTGGTCGCGTACCCACCGTCGCCTGCCGAGAAGGTGTCCTCGCTCCGTACGCAATTCCCCACCGCGAACAGGTTGCGATGCCGGTCGAGGATGTCAGGACCGGACCCGATCGTCACCTGGTCGCGGGTCCAGCGAGCGGAGAAGTGCGTCGAGTAGCGGTCGCTCGAGACGGTGGAGCTCTCGCTGTGGCCCATCGGATCGTTGGGGGCGAAGGTGTAGGTGACGTAGTCCTTGCCCGCCGACGGCGACAGCGCCGCGCTCGCGCGGCGGAAGAGGTACACGTACCCAAGGCCCGCGCCGCGGACGGGGTCGTAGCTGGCGAGCGGGTCGGTGACCACCACGCGGTCGCCGGACGACGCGAGGACGCCGGACGGGTCACCCGTCCCGCGCGGAGCGGGTCCTCCTGTGTCACGCGCCATGAACGCGATCTCGTCGTCGGCATCAAGGGTCGACACGGGGTCAGGGCCCGCGTTGTCAGTCGGGTCGGAGTAGGCGAGGGTCGTCGGACCGCTCGACCCCGTCCCGTTGCGCAGCTTCGTCAGGTACTCCACGTGCCGCTCGTCGACCTGGACGGGCACCTGTTCCCAACGACGCGTCTCGCTGTTCCACCGGAACGCGACGATCGAACCCGGATCCGCCCCCATGAGGTGCGGGACCTGCGCTCCCGTGAGCACCACAGGGTCGAGGTCTCGCTGCCACAGCCCGGAGCCGGCTCGCCCGTTGCACCCTGACAGGACCGCGAGGCCGACCACGAGCGCTGCTGCTGACCACCTCGATCGACTGGCCGTGGTACGTCGCGGCATCCTCGGGTCCTGACTGCGGCGCCTGGTGGGTCGTTTGGTGTGGCGGCGCGCCGACTCCTAGCATGGCGGACCCAGCAACAGAACGCTCGCCAAAGACATCCGGTGCCCAACGGCTCAAAGGGACCTCGGTCCCGCCTGACGAGGCGGACACCTCGAGGACTCACTCGCTGTGCCCGCGCCCCACGCGAGCCACGAGACAACGAGAGGAGGTGTCGATGGAGAACCCGAGACCGGAGAAGGTGGCGGTGGTGGACGAGGTGCGCACGCGCCTGGACTCCACCAGTGCAGCCCTGCTCACCGAGTATCGAGGGCTCGACGTGACCGCGATCAGCGATCTGCGTCGTGCGCTGCGGAAGGTCGGCGGCGAGTACAAGATCTACAAGAACACGCTCGTCCGCTTCGCCGCCCGTGACCTCGGCTTGGAGCTGGAGGAGCTGCTCACCGGCCCCACGGCGATCGCCTTCATCACCGAGCGGCCCGACGGCACGCCCGGCGATGCGGTCGACGTCGCGAAGGCGCTGCGAGACTTCGCCAGGACCAACCCGAGCCTCATCGTCAAGGGCGGCGTGCTCGGCACGAAGCCCCTGACCGCCGATGAGGCAAAGGCCCTCGCCGACGTCGAGCCGCGCGAGGTGCTGCTCGCCAAGCTCGCCGGCGCACTGGCTGCACCCATGGTGCAGTTCGCTGGCTTGCTCGAAGCACTGCCCCGCAACTTCGCCTACGGACTCAAGGCCCTCATCGACCAGCAGGGCGGCGCGCCGGAGACCCCGGCCGACGAACCTGTGGAGACCACGCCCGAAGCCGCCGCCGAGGCGCCGGCTGACACCGAGGCCCCTGCCGACGACGCTCCCGCCGAGGAGCACGCCGCGGAGGCCACCACCACCGACGACACCACGCCGGCAGCCCAGGAGGCCCCTGCAGAGGAGCCAACCGCCGACGAGACCCCCACAGAGGAGTGAGCACGATGCCCACCAAGGAAGACATTCTCGAGTCCATCGCCAACATGACCGTCCTCGAGCTCTCCGAGCTCCTCAAGGACTTCGAAGAGAAGTTCGGCGTCACCGCGGCCGCCCCGGTCGCCGTCGCGGCGGTCGCTCCCGCTGGCGGCGGTGGTGCCGCCGCCGAGGAGGCAGAGGAGCAGGACGAGTTCGACGTCATCCTCACCGAGGCCGGCGACAAGAAGATCCAGGTCATCAAGGAGGTGCGCGCGCTCACGAACCTCGGCCTGAAGGAGGCCAAGGACCTCGTCGACGGCGCGCCCAGCCCCGTCCTGGAGAAGGTGTCGAAGGAAGACGCCGAGAAGGCCAAGGCCACCCTCGAGGAGGCCGGCGGCAAGGTCGAGCTCAAGTAGTCGACGGCACTGCGGCAGACCTGATCGGGGCCCGGCCGAGAGGCCGGGCCCCGTCGCGTTGTCATGTCCGCTGCGGGCGTCGCTGCGCTCCTGCCTCCGCGGGTGCGCCGGGAGCGCAGTTCCGCTAGCTCCCGTCGCGTTGTCATGTCCGCTGCGGGCGTCGCGGGTTTCGGACGAGCACACGCTTCCCGGTACGTTTGCTCGAATGCAGCGGCGGGCGTTCCTTCGTCGCGGCGTCGGAATCGGTCTCGGCGGCCTCGGGGTCGGCGTCATCGGCGGCGGCATGGGTGGCTCGAAGCGAGAGCACCTGCAGTCGGTCAGCCAGCGAGAGTCCGCCCAGTACGGCCGCACCGGTCGTGGCGCCGCCCAGGTGGTGTGGTCGGTGGCCACCGACGAGCACGCAGTCGCGCTCACCTTCGACGACGGTCCGCACCCACGGCTGACGCCGCGTGTGCTCGACGTGCTCGCCGACCACGACGTGAGAGCCACGTTCTTCCTCATTGGGACCGCCGCGCTGCGACACCCGGCGCTCGTGCGCCGGCTCCTCGACGACGGACACGAGGTGGGGAACCACAGCTGGTCGCACGCCTCGATCGCGCTTCTCGATGGCGACGAGGCGCGTGAGGAGGTCCTTCGGGGGTCCGACTCGTTGGCGCGTCTGACCGGCCAGCGGCCCGAGTGGTTCCGACCGCCACGCGGGATGCTCACCGGCTCGATCCTGCGGGCGACAGCAGACCTCGAGCAGGACGTCGCGCTGTGGTCGGTCCGCACGCCCCCGGGGTCGAACAGGTCATCGCCCCGCGATGTCACCGAGCACCTGCTCGGAGCGCTTCGGCCTGGAAGCATCTACTGCCTGCACGACGGCACGAGCGGCCGGGAGCACGAAGCGGAGCTCGAGCGGCGGCGTGAGACGGAGCTGGCGGCGTTGCCCGACTTCCTGGCTCGGGCGACGGAGCAGCGCTACTCGTTCCGCACGCTGACCGATCTCAGCACCCGCTCGGCCGACGTCTAGGTCTCAGACGGACTCGACCGCTTGCCCGGTGGCCTCGGCGATGCGGCCGTAGGTCGCGTCGTGGTGGAGCAGCACGAGGCCGCCCAGCTCTGCCGCCGCTGCCACGACGAGCGCGGTCACCCGCGCATCGCCCACGAGGCGCTGCACCTCGAGGGCACGCCCGACGACCGCCTCGTCGATCTCGACACGCGGGAACATTGCGCGCTCGGCCGCCGCCTCGGCCCGCTCCGCCGGGTCGTCGAAGGTGGCGAGCACCTCGAGGTCGATCAGGCCACAGGTGGCCGCGCCGCCGCCGACCAGCAGCGGCACGAGCCGGGCTGCCACGTCGTTGCGAGACAGCTGGGCCCAGGCGCTGGCGTCGGCGAGGTGGGTCGGTCTCATTCGTCGTCCGCCTCACGCCGACGCATCCGCTCGAAGTGCCTGGCTCGGCCCTGCACCCGGATGACCTCACGCATCGCCTCGGCGATGGTCTCGCTCGTGGTGGTGGTGCCGAGCAAGTGCTTCACCTGCGTCACGAGCTCCTGGTCGAGCATCAGTGCGGTCTTCTTGGTCGCCATGATCTACCTTTTTGGACGACGCCGATAGATCAGTCTGACAGATCATCTACCTTCGGACAAGGAAATCCTTGACCGGGTCCCTTCCCTGTCGTACGGTGCCACCCAACCAAGGGCCTCCTCGGCAGCACTGCTGTGCTCCGAGTTGCCTTCGATCGCTCCCCGTCCTAGGATCGGCGGAGCCGTGGCCCTGGTGTCTTGCTTCGTCGTCCCTTCGTGGCGACCCCGCGCGCCCCAGCCCCGGTCGGCCGACCACCTGAGCTAGGGAGACGCGTTGCCCGCTCGCACGCCCATCCGCGACCGCTATTCGTTCGCGAACATCGACGAAGCGCTGTCCCTGCCGGACCTGATCTCCGTGCAGCGCGACAGCTTCGAGTGGTTCTTGCAGGACGGTCTCAAGGAGACCTTCCGCGACATCTCGCCGATCAAGGACTTCACCGAGACCCTGCAGCTGGAGCTCGAGTTCGATCCTGACGACGAGGATCTGCGCCCGCCGCCGAAGTTCTCGGTGGAGGAGTGCAAGGAGAAGGACATGACCTACTCCGCGCCGATCTTCGTGCGGGCCCGCTTCATCAACGCGGCCACCGGCGAGATCAAGGAGCAGACCGTCTTCATGGGCGACTTCCCCATGATGACGAGCAAGGGCACGTTCGTGATCAACGGCACCGAGCGCGTCGTGGTGAGCCAGCTCGTGCGGTCGCCCGGCGTCATCTTCGAGCCGGGCGAGCGCTACCGGCTCCGCAACCTCACCAAGCACCAGCTCGTGAAGGGCACGGTCCACCCCTACCGCGGCGAGTGGATCGAGTTCGACGTCGAGCAGAAGCCCGGCAAGGACGTCACCGCGGGCACCCGTGTGGCGCGCAAGCGCCGCCTGTCGATCTTCATCCTCATGCGTGCGCTCGGCTACGGCGAGGACCGCTGCCCCGGGTTCATGGAGGCCTTCGTCCGCCACTTCGACTTCCTCGAGGGGCAGTGGGAGAAGGACCGCGAGCTCGCCCCCACCCGCGAGGAGGCGCTCGTCGAGATCTACAAGCGTGCTCGCCCCGGTGAGCCGCCGTCGGTGGAGTCGGCCCGCGCGTACTTCGACAACGCGTTCTTCCAGAACCGCCGCTACGACCTGTCCCGCGTCGGTCGGTACAAGCTCGACAAGAAGCTCCGCAACGAGATCGAGCACCTCGCCGAGCTCTTCCCGATGCTCAACGGCGCCGACGAAGACGGCGTGCCGTTCCTCGACCGCCCGATCGAGGGTCAGCCGGTGCTGTCGCGCTGCGAGGTGCTCGCGGCGTGCTCGTACCTGCTCCACCTCGTCAACGCCGAGCCCGGCTACCGGCTCGACGACCAGGACCACTTCGCGAACCGGCGCATCCGCTCGGTGGGCGAGCTGATCCAGAACCAGGTCCGCATCGGCCTGTCGCGCATGGAGCGCGTGGTGCGCGAGCGCATGACCACCCAGGACGTCGAGGCGATCACGCCGCAGACGCTCATCAACATCCGCCCCGTCGTGGCCGCCATCAAGGAGTTCTTCGGCACCAGCCAGCTCTCCCAGTTCATGGACCAGGTCAACCCGCTGTCGGGTCTCACCCACCGCCGTCGCCTCTCGGCGCTCGGCCCCGGCGGCCTGTCCCGTGAGCGGGCGGGCTTCGAGGTCCGCGACGTCCACTTCTCCCACTACGGCCGCATGTGCCCGATCGAGACGCCGGAGGGTCCCAACATCGGCCTCATCGGCGCGCTGTCCACCTACGCGCGCGTGAACGCGTTCGGCTTCATCGAGTCGCCGTACCGCAAGGTGATCGACGGGCAGGTCACCAACGACATCATCTGGCTCACCGCCGACGAGGAAGAGGACTACGTCGTCGCGCAGGCCAACGAGCCGCTCACGCCGGACCACAAGTTCAAGAACGAGCGGATCCTCGTGCGTCGGTCGCCCCAGGCGGCCCCGCTCGAGAACCTGCGCCTGCAGCTCGAGCGTGACACCTACTTCGCTGCCACCACCGAGATCTCCGCGGTGCCGCCCTCCGAGGTGCAGCTGATGGACGTGTCACCGAAGCAGATCGTCTCGGTGGCCACCGCGCTGATCCCGTTCCTCGAGCACGACGACGCCAACCGTGCGCTCATGGGCGCCAACATGCAGCGTCAGGCCGTGCCGCTCGTGAAGGCGGAAGCGCCCTACATCGGCACCGGCATCGAGGCCCGCGCCGCGCGCGACGCGGCCGACATGATCATCGCGACCGACGACGGCGTGGTCACCGAGTGCACCGGCGACCTGATCACCGTCGAGTACCGGACCCAGGGCAAGAAGGTGTTCAAGCTCCTGAAGTTCGAGCGGTCGAACCAGGACACGTGCATCAACCAGAAGCCGCGCGTCGTCGAGGGCGAGGCCTTCAAGAAGGGCGCCATCCTTGCGGACGGCCCCTCCACCGACAACGGTGAGCTCGCGCTCGGCAAGAACCTGCTGGTCGCGTTCATGCCGTGGGAGGGCTACAACTTCGAGGACGCGATCATCCTGTCGGAGCGCCTCGTGCGCGACGACGTGCTCACGTCGATCCACATCCACGAGCACGAGATCGACGCCCGCGACACCAAGCTCGGCCCCGAGGAGATCACGCGGGACATCCCGAACCTCTCCGAGGAGATCCTGAAGGACCTCGACGAGCGCGGGATCATCCGCGTCGGCGCCGAGGTCGGGCCCGGCGATGTGCTCGTGGGCAAGGTCACGCCGAAGGGCGAGACGGAGCTCACGCCTGAGGAGCGGCTCCTGCGGGCCATCTTCGGTGAGAAGGCACGCGAGGTGCGCGACACGAGCCTCAAGGTGCCTCACGGCGAAGAGGGCAAGGTCATCGACGTCAAGGTGTTCACCCGGGAAGACGGCCACGAGCTTCCGCCCGGCGTGAACCAGCTCGTGCGCGTGTACGTCGGTCAGAAGCGCAAGATCAGCGTCGGCGACAAGCTCGCAGGTCGCCACGGCAACAAGGGCGTCATCTCCAAGATCCTCCCCGTCGAGGACCTGCCCTTCCTCGCTGACGGCACGCCCGTCGACATCGTGCTCAACCCCCTCGGTGTCCCGTCCCGCATGAACGTGGGCCAGGTCCTCGAGGCCCACCTCGGCTACGCCGCCCGGTGGGGCTGGGACGTCGACGGTGAGAAGGTCGGCGACCCTGCCTACCGCGGCACCGAGGCCAAGACCCGCACCAAGACCCCAGCGGCCACGCTCGTGGCCACGCCCGTGTTCGACGGCGCTCACTGGGACGAGGAGGAGCAGGCGGGCAAGCACCCGACGATCCAGAAGATCTTCGAGAACCTCACCCCGGAGTCCGAGCACGCCGAGTACGGCGACGGTGGTCGTCTCATCCAGAACGACGGCAAGACCACGCTCTACAACGGTCGCACCGGTGAGCCCTACGACAACCCGATCACGGTCGGCTACGTCTACATCCTGAAGCTGGCCCACCTCGTGGACGACAAGATCCACGCGCACTCCACAGGCCCCTACTCGATGATCACGCAGCAGCCGCTCGGCGGTAAGGCCCAGTTCGGTGGCCAGCGCTTCGGCGAGATGGAGGTGTGGGCGCTCGAGGCCTACGGCGCCGCCTACTGCCTCCAGGAGCTCCTCACGATCAAGTCCGATGACGTGTTGGGTCGCGTGAAGGTCTACGAGGCCATCGTCAAGGGCGAGAACATCCCCGAGCCCGGCATCCCCGAGAGCTTCAAGGTGCTCATCAAGGAGATGCAGGCACTGTGCCTCAACGTCGAGGTGCTCGCGCAGACCGGTGAGGAGATCGAGATGCGCGAGCTCGACGAGGACATCTTCCGCACCGCCGAGGAGCTCGGCATCGACCTGTCCCGCCCAGAGCGCGGCACCGACGAAGAAGACGAGCGACGCCGTGAAGGAGCCCGCTGATGCTTGATGTCAACAACTTCTCCCAGCTCCGGATCGGTCTGGCCACCGCGGACTCGATCCGCACCTGGTCCAACGGCGAGGTGAAGAAGCCCGAGACCATCAACTACCGCACGCTCAAGCCGGAGAAGGACGGGCTCTTCTGCGAGAAGATCTTCGGACCCACGAAGGACTGGGAGTGCTACTGCGGCAAGTACAAGCGGGTCCGCTTCAAGGGCATCATCTGCGAGCGCTGCGGCGTGGAGGTCACTCGCTCCAAGGTGCGTCGCGAGCGCATGGGCCACATCGAGCTCGCCGCGCCGGTCGTGCACATCTGGTACCTCCGCGGCACGCGCTCGTGGCTCGCCTACCTGCTGATGGGCACCGAGGCCCGTGAAGAGCTGAAGGCGAAGCAGCTCGAGAAGGTCATCTACTTCGCGGCCAACCTCGTCACCTGGGTCGACGAGGAGAAGCGCGACGCGGATCGCCCGAACCTCGAGAAGGAGATGCTCGCCGAGCGCGAGGCCATCGAGAAGGAGCGCGACCAGCGCATCAACGAGCGCTTCACCGAGCTCGAGAGCGAGGTCGCCGCGCTCGAGAAGGAAGGCGCCAAGGACGCCGACATCAAGGCGCGCCAGAAGGCGGCCGAGAAGGAGGTCGCCGCGCTTCGTGAGACCTACGAGGCCGAGATCGACATGCTCGGTCGCGTCTGGGACGAGTTCGGCGACCTGTTCGCCCGCAAGATCCTCGAAGACGAGATGCTGTGGCGTGAGCTGAAGGATCGCTACGGCGAGTACTTCGAGGGCGGCATGGGCGCGGATGCGCTGAAGTCGCTGATCAACCGCCTCGACCTCGACGTCGAGGAGGAGAAGCTCAAGGCTGCGATCGATCCGCCGGAGGGTCAGCGTCCGCTGTCTGCTCAGCGCAAGCAGAAGGCGATCAAGCGCCTCAAGATCGTCACCGCGTTCAACAAGCGCAACGAGCACGGCAAGCGGGTCAACGACCCGGGCGCCATGATCCTCGACGTGGTTCCGGTGATCCCGCCGGAGCTGCGCCCGATGGTGCAGCTCGACGGCGGCCGCTTCGCCACGTCCGACCTCAACGACCTCTACCGCCGCGTCATCAACCGGAACAACCGCCTCAAGCGGCTGCTCGACCTCGGCGCGCCGGAGATCATCGTCAACAACGAGAAGCGCATGCTGCAGGAGGCCGTCGACGCGCTGTTCGACAACGGCCGTCGCGGCCGGCCCGTCACGGGCCCTGGCAACCGCCCGCTGAAGTCGCTCTCCGACATGCTCAAGGGCAAGCAGGGTCGTTTCCGGCAGAACCTCCTCGGTAAGCGCGTCGACTACTCCGGACGCTCGGTGATCGTCGTCGGCCCGCAGCTGAAGCTGCACCAGTGCGGCCTGCCCAAGCAGATGGCGCTGGAGCTGTTCAAGCCGTTCGTGATGAAGCGGCTGGTGGACCTCAACCACGCGCAGAACATCAAGTCGGCCAAGCGCATGGTGGAGCGGCGCCGTCCGCAGGTGTGGGACGTCCTCGAGGACGTGATCAAGGAGCACCCGGTGCTCCTCAACCGTGCCCCCACCCTGCACCGCCTCGGCATCCAGGCCTTCGAGCCGGTGCTCGTGGAGGGCAAGGCCATCCAGATCCACCCGCTCGTCTGCACCGCCTTCAACGCGGACTTCGACGGCGACCAGATGGCTGTGCACCTGCCGCTCTCGTCTGAGGCGCAGGCCGAGGCGCGCGTGCTGATGCTCAGCGCGAACAACATCCTCTCGCCGGCCCATGGGCGACCGCTCGTGACGCCGACGCAGGACATGATCATCGGGGCCTACTACCTCACGGAGGCGGTCGACGGGGACACCGGCGAGGGCCGCGTGTTCGGCTCGATCGCGGAGGCGCTGCTGGCCTACGAGAACGGTGACATCACCCTGCACGCGCGGATCAGCATCCGGGACGAAGCGGGCGAGCGCGTCGAAGCCACGATGGGTCGGTTCCTCTTCAACGAGTGCCTTCCCTCCGACTTCGGCGGCATCACCGAGACGGTGAAGAAGAAGCAGATGGGCGAGATCGTCGATCGCCTGGCCAACGAGTACCCCAAGGCGGTCGTGGCCGCGAGCCTCGACGCGATCAAGGACCTCTGCTTCGGGTTCGCGGCCCGGTCGGGCCTCACCATCTCCATCGACGACGTCACCACGCCGAAGGAGAAGCGCGGGATCCTCGAGGAGCACGAGAAGGAAGCCGACAAGGTCGAGCAGCAGTTCCGCCGCGGCATCATCACCGACGGCGAGCGACGCCAGAAGGAGGTGGAGATCTGGACCAACGCCACCGACAAGGTGCGCGAGGCGATGGAGCTCGCACTGTCCTCGAAGCAGTTCAACCCGATCGACATGATGGTCGGCTCCGGTGCGCGCGGGAACATGATGCAGGTCCGCCAGATCGCCGGGATGCGCGGTCTCGTGGCGAACCCCCGAGGCGACATGATCCCTCGACCGATCAAGAGCAACTTCCGCGAGGGGCTCTCGATGCTCGAGTACTTCATCGCCACACCTGGCGCTCGCAAGGGGCTCGTCGACACGGCGCTGCGCACCGCCGACTCTGGCTACCTCACGCGTCGTCTCGTCGACGTCGCGCAGGAGCTCATCATCCGCGAGCTCGACTGCCAGCGCGAGGGCGATCCCGTCCGTGGCCTCTGGGTCGAGGACGTCGTCGCCGACGAGGCCGGCAAGCGGAGCTATCTCGAGACCCGAATCTTCGGCCGTACCCTGTCCGTCGACGTCAAGCTGTCGAAGGACAACCCGCACCCGGAGCACGCCGGCAAGACGCTGAAGGCCGGCGACATGATCAGCGAGGACGACCTCGACGCGCTGCGCGACGACCCTGAGGTGAACCGGGTTCGGGTGCGCTCGGTGCTCACCTGTCAGTGCGACCTGGGTGTGTGCGCCGCGTGCTACGGCCGCTCGCTCGCGACGGGCAAGCTCATCGAGATGGGCGAAGCCGTCGGCGTGATCGCCGCGCAATCGATCGGCGAGCCCGGCACGCAGCTCACGATGCGGACGTTCCACACCGGCGGCATCGCCGGCGGTGCGGACATCGCCGGTGGTCTGCCCCGCGTCGTGGAGCTCTTCGAGGCTCGCAGCCCGAAGGGCAAGGCCACGCTGGCTCGCACCTCGGGTGTGGTGCGCATCGCGGACGACGAGGGCAAGGGACGCGTCATCACCGTCGTCGGCGACGACGGCAGCGAGGACGCGTACACGGTGCCGAGCCTGTCGCGGCTCGAGGTCACCGAGGGCCAGGAGATCACCGCAGGCGACGCGATCGTCGACGGGCCTCGTGACCCGAAGGAGCTCATCGAGATCAAGGGCGTTCGCGAGACCCAGCAGTACCTCGTCGGCGAGGTCCAGAAGGTGTACCGCGACCAGGGCGTGTCGATCCACGACAAGCACATCGAGCTGATCGTGCGGCAGATGACCAAGCGAGTCGGCGTCCAGGAGCCGGGCGACAGCCCGTTCCTGCCCGGCGAGCGCGTCGACCAGAAGGTCTACGCCGACACGAACCGGTTGCTCGTGCAGGACGGCAAGGTGCCGGCCGAGGGACGCCCGGAGATGATGGGCATCACCAAGGCCTCGCTCGCCACCGATTCGTGGCTCTCGGCGGCCTCCTTCCAGGAGACCACGCGGGTGCTCACCGAGGCGGCGATCGAGTCCAAGAGCGACAACCTGCTCGGCCTGAAGGAGAACATCATCATCGGCAAGCTGATCCCGGCGGGGACGGGCAGCGCCGCCGTGGCTGGTGGCGCGGGGTACAAGGACATCGAGACCAGTGCCCCCGACTACCAGCCGATGGAGTTCTACTCATCCGAGGCTGACGACGACGACATCGCCGGCTGGCTGGCGCAGGGGTACGAGCAGACGCCGATCGGCGCGCAGGAGGTGGCGGAGGTCCTCGCCATCGCCGGCGACGACGAGCAGGCCGGCTGACCCGTCCGGACCGCTGAGCTGGTGGTGCCCGGGCCGCGGCCCGGGCCCCCCCCCGCGGCGGGCACGGCCCCGGCCCGAGCGCGCCGCGGGGCACGGCGGAGGTGGACCCCCCGCCCCCCCGCTCCCCCCGGGGCC
>JBQTHC010000114.1:0-16818 GCA_052390255.1 Microthrixaceae bacterium | reverse complement strand
GCTGGCGATCACGGTGGCGACCCCCTCGCCGGGCCGGTGAGCGGCGGCTTCGGCGGCGCGCACGTGGGACCGCACGCCGCGTTGGTGGGCGGCGAGCGCGACGCCTACGAGCGCGCCAAGGACGTGTTCGCCCGGTGGGCGAGCGTCGTCGTGCACATGGGACCAGCCGGCGCGGGCACGCGCACCAAGCTCGCTCGCAACCTCATGCACTTCATCGCGTACACGGGTGCGGGCGAGGCACAACGCCTCGCGGAGGCGGCGGGGCTCGACCTGCGCAAGCTCGCGCGCGTCGTGCGCCACAGCGACTCGGTCACCGGCGGGCCTGGGGCGATCATGCTGCGTGACACCACCGCGCCGCTCGCCGAGGACGACGACTGGTACGACGTGCTCTGCCACACTCGCAACCTCGGCGAGAAGGACCTCACGCTTGCGTTGGAGCTCGCCGACGCACTCGACGTCGACCTCCCGCTGGCTCGGCTCGCGCTGCGCGACTTCGCCACCGGGCTCGGGGTGCCGCATCCTGAGGCACCGCCCAGGCTCTGAACGGCCCGTGCCGGGCCACCGGGCCGGAGGCCGCTACCCATAGACCGCGGCGCTCCTCGGGCCTACTGTGTCCCGCGGTGCAGGGGGTCAGTGGGACGCCTTGCGAGCAAAGAAAGCACGGCAATGGCCACTGGCACGGTGAAGTTCTTCAACAACGACAAGGGCTACGGGTTCATCACCCAGGAGAACGGGCCGGACGTGTTCGTCCACTTCTCCAACATCGAGGGTGAGGGCTTCAAGTCACTCGAGGAGGGGCAACGAGTGGAGTTCGAGGTCGCTCCCGGCCGCAAGGGGGATGAGGCCACCGGCGTCCGCGTCGTCGGCTGATCCTGAGGTTGCTGTCGCCGCCCCCCGGTTCTCGGGGGGCGGCGGCGCGTCCGGCCTCAGCCGTAGATCGCCTCGATCTCCACCGCGTACTTGGCGTGGATGCCCTTGCGCTTCAGCTTTGACGTGGGGGTGAGCTCCTCGGAGTCGGGCAGCCACTCCTCCCCGAGCAGGGTCACCTTCTTCACCCGCTCCGCGTTGTTGAAGCCGGCCATCGCCTGTTCGAGGCAGCGCTCCACCTCCGCGATCACGGCGGGGTGACCGGCGAGCTCGACGGTGGACGCGAAGTCGATGCCCTGCTCGCGTGCCCAGACCGGCGCGACCTCGCCGTCGAGGACCAGCAGCGCGGACACGAACGGTCGCTGGTCGCCGATCGCGAGCGCCTGGCCCACCAGCGGGATCGTCTTGAGGGCGGTCTCGAGGTTGGCCGGGCTGATGTTCTTGCCGCCGGCGGTGATGATGAGCTCCTTCTTGCGGTCGATGATCCGCAGGTAGCCCTCGTCGTCGAACTCGCCGATGTCGCCCGAGTGGAGCGTGCCGTCCGCGTCGAGCGCCTCGGCGGTCTTCTCTGGATCGTCGAGGTAGCCGACGAACACGTTCCCGCCGCGCATGCACACCTCGCCGTCCTCGGCGAGGAAGCACTCCGTGCCGGGGAACGCGCGGCCGACCGTGCCGGCCTTCACGCGCGTGGGCTCCCATGTCATCGGGCCGGTCGACTCGGACATCCCGTAGATCTCCGAGAGCGGCACGCCGATCGCTCGGTACCAGCTGATGAGCTCCGCCGGGATCGGCGCGGCGCCGGTGATCGCGTACTCGACGGCGTCGAGTCCGATCAGCGACCGCACGTTGGCGAACGCGGCCGAGTCGAGGAACGCCCACGTGGCGAGGTCCTCCTCCGACGCGGTGCCGAGGGTGCGCCGCTCGATGATCGGGATCGCGGCGGCGATGGCGTCGTCGAACTGCTGCTTCTTCGTCGGGTCGGCGCCGAGCGCGGCCTGCACGCCGGCGTGGATCTTCTCCCACACGCGCGGCACCCCGAACATGATCTGCGGGTGCACCTCCCGCGCGTACGCCGCGATCTGTCCGGGGTCGGGGCAGGTGGTGACCTCGTAGCCGCCCATGATCGCGAGGTAGTGCGTCGACATGCGCTCGGCGATGTGAGCCATCGGGAGGTACGAGATCGCGCGGAACCCGACCGGCTCGACGTCGAGCATCCGCAGGTAGCCCTCCGCCGTCCACACCACGTTGCGGTGCGTGAGCATCACGCCCTTGGGCGGACCGGTGGTGCCCGAGGTGTAGATGACGGTCGCGAGCGTGTCGGGCGTGCAGTTGCCCAGCTCGTCGGACAGGTCGAGGCCGGCTCCGCCGAACATCGCGTCGCGGCTGCCCGAATGGGCCAGGTTGACCACGGTCTCGAGGGCCGGGAGCTGGTCGCGCACCTTGGTGAAGCGGTCCTCGAAGCCGTCGTCCTCGACGATCGCGACCTTCGCCTTGCAGTGCCCGACGAGGTACTCCACCTGCTCGGCTGACGAGGAGTTGTAGATCGAGATCGCGGTGGCGCCCAGCGCTGCCACGCCCAGGTCGATCGGGTGGAAGTCGGGGATGTTGCGCATCATCAGCACCACACGGTCGCCGGGGCCGACGCCGAGCGACCGGAGGTGTGCAGCGGCCGCCGCGGTCCGCCGTGCGTGCTCCGCGTAGGTCCACTCCTCATACGAGTCGTCGTCGCGCTTCGCTCGCAGCGCGACCTGGTCGGGGTGCAGCGCCACCGTGTCGAGGTATCGGCTCACGATCGTCTGCCCATCGACGGCGGCATCGAGCTCTTCGCGCGTGATCTCCACTGTTCGTCCCTCCGAGCATGGTCTTGTCGCGGTCGACCATTGTGGTCGAACGATGGTCGGGCTGCCTGCGGAACGCGTCAGGTCGGCAAGCGCACCCGCACGAGCGCGCCGGGTCCGGCGTGTGCTTCGTCGATCTCGACGGTCCCGTCGAGCACCTCGACGAGGGTGCGCGCGATCGCGAGGCCCACACCGAGCCCGGGGACGGACGCGTTCGTCTGGGACCTGGTGAACATCTCGAAGGCCGTGGCGCGGATGTCGTCGGGGAACCCCGGACCTCGGTCTCGCACCTCGATCACCCAACCCGGGCCGTGGGCCCGAGCGGCGACCTCGGCGGCGCCGCCGTACTTGACGGCGTTGTCGACGAGGAGCCCCAGCGCTCGGACGAGGAGCGAGCGGTCCGCGACGAGCGACTCCGAGCTCGGCGCTTCGACGAGCACCTGATCGGGCTCGACTGCAGCGGCGCGCACCGACTCGAGGAGGTCGGCGACCAGGATGACCTCCGGTTGTGGTGTGAGCACGCCGCCCTCGATCCGGCTGAGGATGAGGAGCTCCTCGATCAGGTCGGCGAGCCGGGCGGCGGCGGCACGGGAGCGCTCCAGCATGTGGAGGCGCTGCTCGCCGTCGAGGCGGGACTCGTGCGCGATGAGCGTCTCGAGGAACCCGTTGATGATCGTGATCGGCGTGCGCAGCTCGTGGGAGACACGTGAGATGAAGTCGGACTTGAGGCGCTCGAGCTCCATCACCTCGCCGAAGAGCTGCGCCCGCTCGAGCGCGCCCGCGATCTGCAACGCCGCGAGCTCGAGCAGCGCGTGGTCGGCCGCGTCGAACGGGGCGCCGGTCGCGCTGTGCGCCACGAGTCGACCGATCGGGTGCGCACGACCCTCGAGCGGCAGCGACAGCGCGCCTGGCTCGGCGGCGGCCTCGTCGAAGGTTGGCGCGGGGAGGTCTCGTAGGGCAGACGGGTAGGACGCGGTCAGCACGAGCTCGTCGCCGTGCTCGCGCCACAAGGGGGCGCGTCCGAGGTCGACGAGGGGAGCGAGCACCGTGACCGTGCGGGTCAGGATCGACGACGGATCGAGCGCGCTCGACGTTGCGCGCGCGAGCGCGGCGACTGCCTCTGCGACGTCCTCCAGCTGGCGCCCCACCTCTCCATCATGCCCCCATGCGGCGTGACCCTGGAGCCGCGCGGGCGGGGTTGCGGAATCGGGTCGACGGTGGGCAGACTTGACCGACCGGTCAAGAGCCGGCTTCCAGCCGCGCTGCCCGCCAACCCGAGGAGCCACCCATGCCCACCGCCGTGATCGTCGACGCCGTCCGCACCGCCGGTGGCAAGCGCAACGGAAGGATCTCCGGGTGGCATCCCGCTGACCTCGCAGGTGAGGTGCTCCGCCAGCTCGTCGAGCGCAACCAGCTCGATCCGGCGCTCGTCGACGACGTGATCATGGGCTGCGTCATGCAGGTGGGCAGCCAGGGCCTCAACATCGGTCGCAACGCGGTGCTCGCCGCCGGCTTCCCCGAGTCCGTGCCCGCAACCTCCGTCGACCGGCAGTGCGGCTCGTCACAGCAGGCCGCGCACTTCGCCGCGCAGGGCGTGATCGCCGGGGCGTACGACATCGCGATCGCCGCGGGCGTCGAGGTGATGACCACCACGCCGATGGGTGCGTCGATGACGCCCGGTTCGATGCCCTTCGGCCCGAAGGTGCTGTCGCGCTACCCGAACCTCGTCCCGCAGGGCATCTCCGCCGAGATGATCGCCGAGAAGTGGGGCCTGAGCCGGGAGGACCTCGACGCGTTCGGTGCGGAGTCGCAGCGGCGCGCGGAGCAGGCCACGGCCGAGGGTCGCTTCGACAACGAGATCGTCGGCGTCACGGAGAAGCGACTCGACAAGGAGACGGGCAACGTCATGGAGACCGGTGAGCTCGTCCTCACCGACGAGGGGATCCGTCCGGGCACGACGCCCGAGACGCTCGCCAACCTGAAGCCGGCGTTCAAGCCCGACGGCGTCGTCACCGCTGGGAACTCGAGCCAGATCAGCGATGGTGCGTCCGCCGCGCTCATCATGAGCGAGGACAAGGCCAAGGAGCTCGGCCTCACCCCGCGGGCCCGCTTCCACACGTTCGCGCTGGCGGGCGTCGACCCCGTCACGATGCTCACGGGCCCGATCCCCTCCACGGAGAAGGTGCTCGCGAAGGCGGGCCTCGGCGTCGACGACATCGATCTGTTCGAGGTCAACGAGGCGTTCGCGTCCGTCGTGCTCGCGTGGCAGAAGGAGCTCGGCACCGACCTCGGCAAGACGAACGTCAACGGCGGGGCGATCGCGCTCGGCCACCCGCTCGGCTGCTCGGGCACGAAGCTCCTCGCGACGCTCCTCAACGAGCTCGAGCGCACCGGCGGCCGCTACGGCCTCCAGACGATGTGCGAGGGCGGCGGACTCGCGAACGCGACGATCATCGAGCGCCTCGGCTGAGCCACCGCGGCGTTCCCGCGTCACTGAACCAGCGAACGGGCACCCGATGGGTGCCTGTTCCGCGTCCGGGACTCGCCGTGACCAGGGCGAACGTCACCGGAGGCAGCACTAGCCTGAGCTCGTGAAGCGCCTGTCGATCTCGCGCACTGCCCTCGTGCTGCTCGGGCTGTACGTGGTCGCGGCGTGGCTGCTCACGTCCGCGTCGGTCATCGCGCTGTTCGTCGCGGCCGCCGCGGTGTTCGTCGCCTTCAAGGTCGGCTTCGCGATGCTCGGCGGGCTGTCGCAGCCCGTGCCCGACCCACCGCCCGCGGGCGAGCTGCGCAAGGTGCGGATCATGTACCGCTGCAGCATCTGCGGCACCGAGGTTCGCATGACCGTCGCGAACGACGAGATGCCCGATCCGCCCCGCCACTGCCAGGACGAGATGGACCTCGTGACCCCGGTCGACGACCTGTGAAGTTGTCCACAGGGTGTGGACAACCCTGGGGAGCGTCACACAGATGTAACTTGCCGGCCAGCCTGCGGTCGCCCGCCGTTTGCCTACCGATACTGGGTCGCGGTGACGATCCCGCCGAGGATCGCGCCCAGTCCCACGAGCAGGTAGCTGTTCTTCGTGCCCCCCGGCAATATCCCCAGGTAGTTGCAGAAGATCACCACGAGACCCACGCCGAGCAGGGCGAACATGAGGATCGGCACCCAGCGCGGGCTCACCTTGAAGGACTGCGGCACGGGCGGCGTGTAGCGGCTCGATGCCTCCGGTCGTTGGCTCTGCGGCGGTCCGCCCTTGGGCGTGACGCGGCCTCCGGTGACCTTGCGCTTCGGGGGCTTGGTTGCCATCGCGGGCGACACTACCCGCGAGGGCGAGGGGACTGATCCCGTGGCCGTGGACGCGCAGGCCGACGGCGAGGTGCTGGCCGCGCTCGACATCGGCACGAACTCCGTGCACGGCGTGGTGGCGCGCATGGTCCGGGGCGAGCACGGTCCGCGCATCGAGATCGTGGAGCGCTGGAAGGAGATGGTGCGGCTCGGCTCGAGCGGAGGCGACATCCGCGAGCTGACCGTCGACGCGATCGACCGCACGATCGCCGCGCTCGACCGGTTCCGCCGGTTGGCGGAAAGCCACGGCGCACCGATCACCGCGGTCGCGACCTCCGCGGTGCGCGAGGCGGAGAACCGCGACGTGCTGGTGGCGCGAGCCGCGGCCGAGGCGCAGATCCACGTCGAGGTCGTGTCGGGAACCGAGGAGGCGCGGCTCATCCACCTCGGTGTCCTCCAGGCGGTGCCGGTGTTCGACCAGCGCCTCCTGCTCTGCGACATCGGGGGTGGGAGCACCGAGCTGCTCGTCGGCCTCCAAGGCGAGGTGCTGGCCTCGCGCTCCCTCAAGCTCGGCGCCATCCGGCTCACGAAGCGGTTCTTCGAGGGCGAGCTCCTGCATCCGGGGGCGGTCGACGCGTGCCGTCGGCACGTTCGGTCGGTGCTCGCTCCGTTCGCACGCAGGATCCGCGCGCTCGGGGTGGAGGTGGTGGTCGGCTCGTCGGGCACGATCGCGACACTGGCCGAGATGGCCGCGGTCCGAACGGGTGGCACCCGACCGCGGACGGTCCGAAACCTCGTGCTGGCGCGGGAGGACCTCGACGCCGTGGTCGCCGACCTGGTCGACGCGCCGACGGTGACGGCGCGCGGTGCGCTCCCCGGCATGGATCCGGCGCGCGCCGACATCGTGCTCGCGGGGGCGCTCATCCTCGAGCAGGTCGTGCAGGAGCTCGACATCAGCGAGGTGGTCGTGTCGGACTTCGCGCTGCGGGAGGGCGTGCTGCTCGACGCGTGGTCGCGTCGCCACGGCGGCTCCCTGCACCACCTCTCGGACCTGCGACGGCGCAGCGTGGTCCACCTCGGTCAGGCGATGGACGAGGACCCGGAGCACTCGGCGCACGTCGCGACGCTCGCGCTCGAGCTCTTCGACGGGACCCGCTCGCGGCACGGCCTCGGCGACGACGCCCGCGAGCTGCTCGAAGCGGCGGCGCTCCTGTGCAACGTCGGGCGCTTCCTCTCGCACGCCCAGCACCACAAGCACAGCTACTACGTGATCCGCAGCTCCGATCGGCTCAGCGGGTTCACCGAGCACGAGGTGGAGCTCATCGCGCTGGTCGCTCGGTACCACCGCAAGTCCGAGCCGCGTCGCAAGCACCTCGAGTTCGACGTGCTCGACGATGCCGACCAACGGCTCGTGCGGTGTCTCGCAGGGCTGCTTCGGGTGGCCATCGGGCTCGACCGCACGCGTGGGGGACGTGTCGCCGCGGTGGAGGTTCGTGACAAGCCCAGCCGCGTCGTGGTGCAGGCCATCCCCGTCGACGGCGCGGACGTCAGCCTCGAGCTCTACGCGGCGAACGCCGGCAAGGAGCTGCTCGAGGCGACGCTGGAGGTCCCCGTCGAGATCGTGTGAGGAGCCGAGCCGATGGGCGAGGCGACCGGCAGCACGGTGTCACTACCCGGGCACGGAGGAGTCCGGCGGCCTCCCCATCGGCGCATCTCCTGAGCGTGGATCGCGTGGTCAGATCGACACGACGAGCGGGGCTTCGGCGCTCACCGCCTGCGCGAGCGCGTCGTCCGCGGCCATGTAGAGGCTGTCGGCGTCGGCCGCGTGCTCGGGGTACGCGGCAACGCCCGCCGAGTACCGCAGCGGCACGTCGGCGCCGCCGGGGAGCCGGAAGGACTCGCCGACCGTGTCGATGAGGGTCTGCAGGAGCCGCGCCGCGTCCTGTGCGTTGGCGCCGGGGAGCACGATCGCCAGCTCGTCGGTGCGGGTGCGTCCCAGCACGGTCCCCTTGGGGAGGATCTCACGGGCACGGTCGATCAGCTCCCGCGTCACGTAGTCGGATCCCTCACGACCCACCATCGCCTGGATCTCCTGGAGCGAGCGGAGGCGAACGAGCGCGAACGCGGTCGCAGCGTCGGGTCCGGCCACGGTGAGCTCATCGACGAGTCGCGCCTCGATGTAGTCGTGCCCGAGGAGTCCGGTGACGTCGTCCGCGGCGGCGGCCTCGCGCAGCTTCGCCGCGCTCTCGATGCGCTCCATCACGAGGCCGGCCAGCGTGTTCACGTTGAACGGCTTGGTGACGAACGCGTCGATCCCACCGGTGGCGGGCACCAGCTCCTGTGCATCGGGGCGGGCGCTCACGACGATGACGGGCAGCAGTGCGTAGCGCGGGTCGGTGCGCAGCAGGCGGTACGCCTCCGCCCCGCTGAAGCCGCGGAGGTTGAGGTCGAGGAGGATGCAGTCGGGGTCTTGCGCGTCGAGCGCCTCGAGGACCGCGAGCGGCGTGTCGGGGTCGATGTGCACGAGGTCGTACCCGGACGCCCGGAAGTAGGCCCGCAGGAAGTCGGCGATGTCGTGCTCGTCCTCGACGACCATCACGCGCTGGGTCGCGGCGAGCCGCCGGGAGATCGAACCCAGTCGGTGATCTTCAGGCATCCGGCTACCCTCCTCGACTTGTGACGACACGTGTCCTGGTGATCGACAACTACGACAGCTTCGTCTACAACCTCGTGCAGTACCTGGGGGAGCTCGGTACCGATCCCGTCGTCTTGCGCAACGATGAGCGCCCCATCGAAGAGATCATCGCGCTCGATCCGGATGCCGTGCTCATCTCACCGGGTCCGGGCACGCCCGACGACGCGGGCGTGTCGAACGACGTGATCCGCGAGTTCGCCGGCAAGGTGCCGGTGCTCGGCGTCTGCTTGGGTCACCAGTGCATCGGGCAGGTGTACGGCGGCGCCGTGGTGCGGGCGCCGCAGGTGATGCACGGCAAGACCTCGCTGATCCGTCACGGTGGCGTTGGTGTGTTCGCCGGGTTGCCGGATCCGCTCGAGGCCACCCGCTACCACAGCCTCGTCGTCGACCGGGCGTCGGTCCCTGCCGTCCTCGAGATCACCGCGGAGACCGACGACGGCATCGTGATGGGCCTGCGCCACCGCGAGCTCGGTGTGGAGGGCGTGCAGTTCCACCCGGAGTCGATCCTGACCACCGGCGGCCACGACCTCCTGCGCAACTTCCTCAACCACACCAACCAACGTCTGTGAACCCCTACGGCCGCAATGCGGGCGTGAGAGTTCACAGACGTTGGTTGCTAGGCGGTTGTGGACGTGGTGCCGCCCACGAGGCGACCCACCACGATCGTGACGGTGCTGCCCTCGGGCGCATCGGTGTTGCCGGCGGGGTCCTGGGAGATCACCCGGTTGTTCTTGGCGGGGTCGGCAGTGTCCTGCTCGACGACGTTGACCTTGAAGCCCTTCGACTGCAGCGTGTTGATCGCGTTGGCCTCGCTGAGCCCGACGACGGATGGCACGGTGGCCGTGGCCGGACCGCTCGACACGACGACCTTGATCGTGGTGCCCTTGGGCTGCAGCGTGTTCGCCGCGGGCTCGGTGCGGATCACGCTGCCCTTCGGCACGTCGGCTGAGGCCTCCTCGACGCTCGTCACCGAGAACCCGTTCTGTCCGAGCAGGTTCGACGCGTCCGACAGCGTCCGCCCGGTGACGTCGGGAACGGGGCGCTGCTCAGGCCCGCTCGACACCTGCAGGACCACCTCGGAGCCCTTCGGCGCGTCCTGGTTGGGAGCGGGTGTCTGGTCGACCACCTCGCCGACCGGCGCGGTCTCGTCGGGGATCGGCTCCTCGCGCACGAGGAAGCCCTGGCCCGAGAGCAGCCGGCGCGCATCGTCGATCTGCGATCCCCGCACGTCGGGAACGGGGATCGCCTCCGCGCCCGCGCTCACCTTGAGGCTGACGGTGGACCCCTTCTCGATCTTCTCGCCGCGCGCCGGGTTCTGGTCGAACACGTTGCCTGCCGCTTGGTCCTCGTTCGCCTCCCTGGACGTCTCGACCTTGAAGCCGAGCTCCTTCAGCACCGACGTGGCCTCGGCGACGGGCTTGCCGAGCACGTTGGGCACCTCCACGAGCTCCACCGCCGGCGTGTCGTTGCCTCCCAGGCCCAGTGCGTTCGCGAACAGGAACAGCACGCCACCGAGGATCGCGAGCAGCACGACGAGCGCCACCACGAAGGCGCCCGAGCGGCGGGGCTCGTCGTCGTAGTCGTCGTCATCTTCCTCGTAGACCGGGTTGGCCGTGGTGGCGGCGGGGACCGCTGTGGTCGCAGCCAGCATCCCGGTGGCACCCGGATCCACCGGCGGCGCCATGACCGGCTCGGCGAGGATGCGGCCGCCCTCGCGGAAGCGGCGGAGGTCAGCGCGGAGATCCTCGGCCGACGGGTAGCGGTTCGCGGGGTTCTTCGCGAGGCACTTGAGCATGATCGCCTCGAGCGCCGGGGGGATCGCTGCGCTGTGCTGGCGCGGCGGGACCACCGTCTCGTGCACGTGCTTGTACGCGATCGCCACGGGCGAGTCGCCCGCGAACGGCGGACGCCCGACGACGAGCTCGTAGAGGACGCAGCCGAGCGAGTAGATGTCCGATCGCGGGTCGACGTTGTCGCCGCGCGCCTGTTCCGGCGAGAAGTACGCGGCGGTCCCCATGACCGTGCCGACCTGCGTGAGGTTCTCGTCGGAGGTGGCGGTGATCGCGCGCGCGATGCCGAAGTCGGCAACCTTGACGAGGCCGGCCGCAGTGACGATCACGTTGCCGGGCTTCACGTCGCGGTGCACGACCCCGTTCCGGTGCGCGAACCCGAGCGCGGCCGCCACGTCGGCGCCGATGTCGGCGACGCGATCCGGGTGCAGGGGCCCCTCCGTGCGGAGGATGTCCGAGAGCGTGCGCCCGTCGACGTACTCCATCACGATGAAGTAGGTGCTGTCGGCCTCGCCCCAGTCGTACACGCCGACGATGTTCGGGTGGCTGAGGTTGGCGGCGGCGGTGGCCTCGCGGCGGAACCGCTCCACGAACGACGGGTCGGTGGCGAACTCCGGGAACAGAACCTTGACGGCCACGGGGCGGTCGAGGAGCTGGTCGCGCGCGAGGAACACCTCGGCCATCCCGCCGCGCCCGAGGCGGCGGTGGAGCTCGTAGCGCCCGTTGAAGATGGTGGAGCCGGGGTCGGACATGTCCTCGTGAGCCTAGTGAGGGCGCGAACGCTGTTAGGAGCCGAGCCGGTAGGCGAGGTGACCAAGCAGCACAGTGCCACCATCCGGGCGCGGAGTCCGGCGGCCTCCTAACTGCGCATCTCCTTACCGGCCAGGCGTGGTGAGGTACGCCTGGAGCACGGCCTGGGCGATGGGCGCGGCCACGCGCCCGCCGGTCTGCTCGCTCGCTCCGGGCTGGCCCTCCACGATCACCGCGACCGCGATCGTGGGGGCCTCGTTCGGGGGACCGGCGAACCCGATGATCCACGCGTGGGACCTCGCCGGGTCGGTGCCGAGCTGCGCGGTGCCCGTCTTGCCGCCCACCGTGAAGCCCGGCACACGCAGCCGGGTGGCGGTCCCACGCTCCGCGACGCCGACCATCGCCTCACGCAGCAGCGCCGAGGTGCCTCGGTCCATCGCGGTCGTCCAGGGCTTCGGGCGGTAGGTGCGCACGACGTTGCCGTCGTTGTCGCGCACGTCGAAGAGAACGTGCGGCGTCATCACCGTTCCGTCGTTCGCGATCGCGCCGGCGACCATCGCCATCTGCAGTGGCGTCGCGGCGACGTCGTTCTGGCCGATCGCCGAGCCGGCCTGAACTCGCTTCTCCTTTCGAAACTCGCGGACGTCGCCACCGGGGAAGACCGACTGAGCAGGAAGCGGCAGGTCGATCGGCACGTCCTGGTTGAAGCCGAACCGCTCGGCCGTCGTGGTCATCGCCTCCGGGCCGGCGTCGACCCCCATCTGCGCGAACGCGCTGTTGCACGACACGCGCAGCACGTCGAAGAGACGGCCGCCGCACGCGGAGCCGCCGAAGTTGTCCAGGGGTGGGCGGTTGGGTACTAGAAACGCTCGACGCACTGGATACGAGGGTTCATCGGCGGTGATCGTGCCGCTCGTGAGTGCGGCGGTGGCGGTGACGACCTTGAAGGTCGAGCCCGGGAAGAAGCGATCTTGATACGAGCGCGAGCGGAGGGGCTTCTCGGGCGACGCGTCGAGCAGGGTGTCAGCGGCGGCGGCGGCCTTCGTGTCGTGGTTGGCCAGGAGGTTCGGGTCGTAGCTCGGGTAGGAGACCATCGCGAGGATCGCGCCGGTGCGCGGGTCGAGCGCGACGACGGATCCCTCGCGAGCTCCGAGCTGGTCGGAGGCGATGCGTTGCAGGTCGGCGCGCACCGTAAGGCTCAGGTCCCCGGTTCGCTCCTTATCGACGAACAGGTCACCGAGTTGATCGGAGACACTTACGGTTCCTCCAACCAGCTCGTCGTAGTACGCGCGCTCGACCCCAGCGGAGGAGAGGCGGCCTTCGTCAGCGAGGAAGAGGCTCAAGAAGCCCGTCACGTGTGCGAAGAGCGGGCCCTGCGGATACGCCCGCTGTCGCTCGTACCGGTCGTTCGAAGGAACCGATCGCGCGATGACAGTGCCGTCAGCCGTGACGATGCTGCCTCGCGGCTGTCTGGCGAGTCGTAGCGCCTCGCGGGTGTTGCTGGGGCTGCCGTTCAAAGAGTTCGCATGGAAGACCGTCAGCCAGTTGAGCTGCGCGAACAGGACCGCGAAGCACACCATGAGCGCGACGCCGAGCAGGCGGATCTGGCGGGTCATGTGAGGCGCTCCCGCTCCCGGTGGCTGGTGCCATCGGAGATGCGCAGCAGCAGCGCGATGAGCACGTAGTTCGCCACGAGCGAGGAGCCCCCGTATGACACGAACGGCAGCGTCACACCGGTGAGCGGCAGCACGCGCGTGACGCCCGCCATGATGATGAAGGACTGCACGCCGATCAGCACCGTCAGGCCCGTGGCGAGGAGTCGTTCGAACGGTACCTCGGTGCGAAGCGCGATCCGCAGTCCCGCCCCGATGATCAGCAGGTACGCGACGAGCACGCCAGTCGCGCCGATCAGTCCGAGCTCCTCGCCGATCGCCGCGAAGATGAAGTCGGTCTCGGCGTAGGGGATACGGGTGGGCGAGCCGAGGTTGATGCCCGTGCCCGTGACGCCGCCCGCCGAGAACGCGAACGACGACTCGACGATCTGGTAGCCGTCGCCCTCGCGGGCCTTCCACGGGTCGATCCAGATGGCGACGCGCTCCTGGACGTGCGTGAACTGGCTGTGCGCGAACACAGCGCCGAGGCCGAACAGCACGAGGCCGATCAACAGGTACGTGCCGCGCTCGGTGGCCACCCACAAGAGGGCGAGGAACAGTGCGAAGAACAGCAGCGAGGAGCCGAGGTCCTTCTCGGAGACCATCACGACGAGGGACACCCCCCAGGCGAGCACCACCGGACCGAGGTGCTTGAAGTCAGGGAGGTGGATGGGGCCGATCCGGTGGCGGCTCACCGCGAGGAGCTCGCGCTTCTCGACGAGGTAGGACGCGAAGAACAGCGCGAGGAGGATCTTGGCGAACTCTCCGGGCTGGAAGCTCACCGGGCCGAGCCCGACCCAGATCTTGGCGCCGTTGATCGTCCGGCCGACGCCCGGCACGAGCGGCATGAGCAGCAGGACGACCCCGCCGAGGCCGATCGTCCAGCGGTAGCGCTCGAGGTCGCGGACCCGACGGATCACGAGCAGGGTCGCGACGAACGCGACGATCCCGACGGCGATCCACGCGGACTGGAGTCCGGCGAGGCCCTGTGGCTTCGCCTTCGCCTCGTCGATGCGGACGATGAACACGTAGCCGAGGCCGTTGAGGAGCCCGGCGATGGGCACGATCGTGCCGTCGGCGTCGGGCGCGAGGCGTCGGATCGCCAGGTGGGCGACGAGCTGCAAGCCGAGGACGATCGCGAGGAACGGCCCGATGTTGGCGGGGATGGTGGCGTCGCGCGCCAAGCTCGCGAGCAGGTAGGCGCCGACGGTGACGAGGGTGCCGAGGACGATGAGCCCGAGCTCGGTATTGCGGCGAACGGCGCGCAACATCGTCAGTTCGCCGGGGCGGCGGTCGACGGCGGCGCGGTCGTGGTGGTCGTGGTGGTCGTGGTGGACGGCACCTGGTCGATGATGTCGCGCTCGATGTTGGACACGTAGGCCTGCGCGTCAGCGAGCGAGGAGTGCTGGTGACCAGCGGTGAGCGCCGACAGGTAGCGCGCGGGGACCTCTGACCGCTTGATCGCGGTGTCCTTCTCGAGGACCGGGTCGATCCACAGCAGGCCGCCGGGGCGACCACGGAAGATCGACACCTCGTCACCGTGGAAGCCGACGTAGTAGGTGCTCGTCCCGTACCACTGGATCGTGGCGAAGGCGCCGCCGATCACGCCCGCGAGCAGCACGGTGAAGAGCAGGACGCGCCAGGTGAGCCGCGTGCGGATCGGGCGTTGCGTGCGTCCCTCGGCGCGGCCCCTGCGTCGCTTGCGTCTGCCCGTCGTGGTCGCCGTGGCGGTGCGCGCGGACGCGGTGCTGAACCCCGCGATGTCGCGCAGCGCGCGCGACTCCGCGCCGACGCTCCCGGCCAGCGCCGCAGATGCACGCTCCGCGACGTCGTCGTCGGCCACGACGTCGACGACGATCACCGTGATGTTGTCGCGCCCGCCCCCCTCGTTCGCCACGCGGACCAGCTCGGCGGCCGCCTCGGCCGGGTCGGCGAGGCGTCGGAGCACGGCAGCCATGCGGTCCTTGCTGACCTCGTTGAACAGGCCGTCCGAGCAGAGCAGGAACCGGTCGCCACGCACGGGGTCGACCGGCCAGAGGTCGGGGGTGACCTGCGGGTACACGCCGAGCACGCGGGTGATCACGTTGCGCTGCGGGTGCGCCTCGGCCTCGGTGGCGGTGATGCGCCCGTCTCGCACGAGCTCGGCGACGACCGAGTGGTCGTCGGTGAGCTGGGTGAGGCCTCCGTCGCGGAACAGGTAGGCGCGGCTGTCGCCCACGTTCGCCACGAGCAGCTGCGCCGGGGCGTCGTCGGGTTCGCCGTCGGTCTCGTCGTCGCTGCCGGGCACGACCGCGAGGATCACCGTGGTGGTGCCCATGCCGCGGAGGTTCAGCGTGCCGGCGGCCTCGTGGATCCGGTGGTTGGCCTCCGCGATCACGGTGCTCAGCGAGTCGGCACCCGACTCCAGGTAGCGCTCCTCGATGGTCTCGATGGCCATGCGCGACGCCACCTCGCCGCCGTGCGCGCCGCCCATGCCGTCGGCCACGACGTAGATGCCGCGATCGGGGAGCAGCATGTAGCTGTCCTGGTTGTTCGAGCGCAGCCGCCCGCGGTGGGTCATGCCAGCCGCGCGCAGCGCGAGGTGGTCTCGGCTGTCGCTCATCGTTCGAGCTCGAGGATCGTGTTGCCGATCTGGAGCTGGTCGCCGCGCTGGATCACCATCGGACCGGTGACCTTGGAGCGGTTGAGGTAGGTGCCGTTCGTGGAGCCGATGTCCTCGACGAAGATCTGACCGTCGCGCTGGAAGACGCGCGCGTGCAGCTGCGACGCGTAGGTGTCGTCGATGGTCACCTGGCAGCCGGCGGCGCGACCGATCGTGATCTCTTCGCCGAGCTCGTAGGTGCGACCTGCGAGCTCAGCGGGGGCGACGAGTCGGAGCACAGGCGGGCCGTGCTTGCGCGCCACCGGGCGCTTCGACGGCCGGTCGCGCTTCGGGCGTCGATCCTCACGCGGCTTGGGTGGGTTGACCTCGGCCCACACCGCGCGCAGGACGCGCAGGAAGAAGAGGTAGATGAGGAGCAGGAGGAACACCTTGAGCAGGTTGAGCAGCTGGTCGGGCAAGGTGGACCTCAGGCACCGGACGGGAGGGGCACGCGGACGTGGATCACGATGCCTCGAAGCGCATGCGAGTGTTGCCGAAGGTGAGCTCGTCGCCGTCGTCGAGCGTGTGCTCGCTCACCCGCACGCCGTTGACGCGCGAGCCGTTGGTCGACCCGAGGTCGACGAGCACGTAGCGATCGCTTTGCGGGCGGATCTCGGCGTGGTTGCGACTGACGTTCGGGTCGGCCAGCACGAGGTTGGAGTCGGGGTGGCGGCCGATCGTGATGATCGACTCGGTGAGCGAGAAGCGCTCGCCGCCGGGGAGCACGATCGAGCCTGCGCCCGAGCCGCCGGGTCCCTCGACCATGCGGCCGGCGATGTGGAACGCGCCGGTGCGGAGCCGGTCGTCTCCGACGAGGTGGACCTCGACGGGGCCCATGAACGAGTAGCCCTCGTCGTGGGCATGCTCGCGGGCGGCGTCCGCGAGCTCGCGACTGAGGCTGTCCTGGACACCCTCGAACTGATCGAGATCACTCGCGGAGAGCGCCACGTTGAAGCTGTTCGGCACGACCGTGCCGCCGCGCACGCCCACGGACCGGTTGTCGTCCATCTCGCGCACGAGGCGCCGCCCGAGCTCGACGGGCCGCAGGCCGCTCTTGAACGCGCGGGCGAACGCACCCTCGACGAGGCGCTCCAATCGACGCTCGAAGCCACGGATCCCCACGGGTGGTGAGGCTACCCATCCGCGGCGAGCGTGCTCCTTCGCCAACGCTTGGGGTGCCCCTTGTCCCCGGCGCTACCATCGCCATTCCACTCGGGCGAGTGGCGGAATAGGCAGACGCGCTGGCTTCAGGTGCCAGTGTCCGAAAGGACGTGGGGGTTCAAGTCCCCCCTCGCCCAC
>JBQTHC010000113.1:0-22731 GCA_052390255.1 Microthrixaceae bacterium | reverse complement strand
GTGAACGGGCGAGGATGACCGCCGCTGCTGACCTGGATCGTGGTTCCAACCTTCGCCTCCGATTGGGCAGAACAGCACGTCCCGAGGGCTCGGTAAAGGTGTCGATCGTGATACCGCGGACCCAGAGGTGGCAGGGCCCGGAGACCGTCGTCGGATTCGCGCCGGGGCGTGATGCCCGCTCGGTCTCTTCCGCAAGGTGACGCCCGGTGACCCGCGCAGCGGCGTTGTGCCCTAGGTAGCCTCCAGCGCCATGCCCACGCTGTCCGAGGCCGACTCCAAGGAGCTCCTCGCGGCCCACGGTGTGGTCTTCCCGTCGGAGCGAGTGGTGGAGTCCGCTGCCGCGGCGGTAGAGGCGGCGCGTGCGATCGGGCACCCCGTGGTGCTGAAGCTCGGGGGCAGCGCCATCGCGCACAAGACCGAGCGGGGGCTCGTGCGGCTCGCCCTGCGAGACGACGACGCCGTGCGCGCCGCGGCCGAGGAGCTTCTGACGGCGGCGCGCCCCGACGACGGCGCGGTCCATCTCCTCGTGGCGCCCATGCTGCAGGGCAGCCGAGAGCTGATCGCCGGGCTCCACCACGACGCGCAGTTCGGCATGACCGTGATGCTCGGCGTCGGCGGTGTGCTCGCGGAGGCGGTGGCTGATGTGACCTTCCGGCTCGTGCCCATCACCCGCCAGGACGCCGCGGAGATGATCGACGATCTCGCGACGCAGCGCCTCTTCGGAAGGTTTCGTGGCGAGCCGCCCGTCGACCGGGATGCGCTGATCGACGTGCTCGTCGGGCTGAGCGCAGCGGCGCGGGCCGAGCCGACGCTCGTGTCGGCGGATCTCAACCCGCTCATCGTGGTCGACGGCCTGCCGCTCGCGGTCGATGCCCTCGTCGAGGTGACGGCGTGACCATCCCGCTCGACGCCTTCCGCGCGCTCTTCGAGCCGCGCGGCGTGCTCGTCGCCGGCGTGTCGACGCACCCCGGCAAGTTCGGCTTCGTGAGCCTCCACAACATCCTCGCTGCCGGCTACGAGGGCGCGATCTTCGGCTCGAGCCGTGAGGCAGGGGAGGTGCTCGGCGTCCCCGTCGTCGACTCGATCGACGCGCTGCCCGACGGTGAGATCGACCTCGTGTTCGTCTGCACGCCCGCGGCCGCGAACGTCGAGCTCCTGCGCTCCTGCGCGAAGAAGGGGATTCGGGCGGCGTTCATCGCGTCTGCCGGGTACGGCGAGGCCGGCCCGGAAGGGGAGCGGATGCAGGCTGAGCTGGTCGCGCTGGCCGAGGACCTGGGGATGCTCGTGGCCGGACCAAACGGGCAAGGGGTGGTGTCGACGCCAGCTCGCCTCTGCGCCCAGATCGTCGCCCCGTACCCGCCGCAGGGCCGGATCGGCATCGCGAGCCAGTCGGGCAACTTCATCTCCTCGTTCATGAACTACGCGGTGCAGACCGGCGTCGGCGTGAGCCGCGCGGTGTCGGCCGGCAACGCCGCAGCGGTGTCGATCCCCGACTACCTCGACTTCTACGCGCAGGATCCGGCCACCAGCGTCGCGCTCGCCTACGTCGAGGGCATCCCCGATGGGCGGGCGTTCTTCGAGCGCACGCGTGCGGTCGCCTCTGCGATGCCGCTCGTGGTCGTGAAAGGCGGCGCCACCGCCGGCGGTCAGCGAGCGGCGGCTTCGCACACCGGCTCGCTGGCGACCGACGACCAGGTCTTCGACGGCATGTGCCACCAGGCTGGCATCACCCGCGCCGCCACGATCGAGGAGGCGTTCGAAGTCGCGGCCACGTTCGCGACGCAGCCACTCCCGCGTGGCAATCGGGTGGTCGTCCTCACCACCGCCGGCGGCTGGGGGGTCGTCACCGCCGACGCGATCTCGCGCTCGTCGCTCGTGCTCAGCGAGCTGCCGGCTGATCTGCGCGCCGCGCTCGACGCGAAGCTTCCGCCGCGGTGGAGTCGCAACAACCCTGTCGACCTCGCGGGGGCCGAGACGCGCGACACGATCCCGGAGGTGCTCGACCTGATCGTGGGGCATCCCGACGTGGACGCCGTGATCTACCTGGGTCTCGGGATCCAGTCGAACCAGGCAGCCCTCATGCGGTCGGGGCCCTTCTACCCAGATCACGGCCTCGAGCGCATCGTCGACTACCACGAGCGTCAGGACGCGCGGTTCGCCGACGCGGCCGCGCAGACCGCTGACCGCTACGACAAGCCAGTCCTGACGGCGACCGAGCTCGCGGTCACCCATCCGGGCAACGCCGGGCCTGCGGCCGTGCGCGCGTCGGGGCGGCTCTGCTACTCGTCTGCCAACCGTGCGGTCGTCGCGCTCGACCACCTCTGGCGACGAGCGCGCCACCTCCATGCGCGAGGCGTGTGACCCCACGAGCGGACGCTGAAGCGGCTCCGGTTGGGTAGTAGGGTCCACCTCCCGTGGCCCCCCGACCCGACTCCAAGTCTCGCCCTTCGGCTGGCTCCGCGAAGCGCGGCGAGCCCAAGAGCATCCCGGAGGTCGCGACCGACCTGTTCGAGATGGCCAAGGCCTACGCGAAGCAGGAGACGATCGATCCCCTCAAGGGCCTGGGACGGTTCCTGAGCTACGGCGTCGGCGGGGCGATCCTGCTCGGCGTGGGTTCGGTGCTCCTGCTGCTCGCCGCGCTTCGCGCAATGCAGACCGAGACGAGCACCGCGTTCACCGGGAACCTCTCGTGGGCGCCGTATCTGATCGCCGTTGCTGCCGGGCTCGTGCTGATCGCGCTCGCGCTGCGACGCGTCACCAAGCGAAAGGGGCCAGGCGCATGACCGCCACCCACGCCCACTCCACCCCCATCACCCGCGACGACCTCGAGGGCAAGCTCCGCGAGCTGCAAGGGGGCGTCACCGACACGCGCGAGTCCGCCACGTCGGTCCTCATCACCGTCGGCGCCGTCGTGGCCGTCGGCGTCGTCGCGCTGGCGTTCCTCGCGGGCCGCCGCCGCGGTCGGCGTCGTAGCACGGTGGTCGAGGTCCGCCGCATCTGATGCTGCTGCGCATCCTCGAGAAGCTCGCCCGGCGGCGGCGTCGCCCCGGTGCGCATCCCGCGTGGGCGGCGGTCAGCCTCGCGGTGTTCCTGCTTCGTCGAGCACAGCGCCGGTCGAAGCGTGATGCGGTGGTGCTCCGGGAGGAGCTCCGCCCGGGCGAGGGCCTGCTCATCTCGCACACCACCCAAACCTGGGGCTGAGCGGTGCGGGTCCTCCTCCGCAACCCGAAGCGCGAGCTCGAGGTGTCCGGACCCGTTCGGGTCCATGCGCTCCTCGCCCGCCTCGAGATCGATCGCGAGACCGTCCTCGTCATCCGCGGCGACACGCTCGTGCCCGGCGACGCGCTGCTCGACGACACCGATCTGGTGGAGATCCGGCCGGTCATCTCGGGTGGTGCCACGTGAAGTGCACCGTCTGCAAGGCCCCGGCGGTCATCGACGTGCGACGTCACAACGCGAACTTCTGCGCCGAGCACTTCCTGCGGCTCTGCCGCGATCAAGTGGCTCGGGCGATCAAGGACTTCGCGATGATCGAACCCACCGATCGGGTCCTGGTGGCTGTGTCGGGTGGCAAGGACTCGCTCGCCGTGTGGGACATCCTCGTCGAGCTCGGGTATGACGCGGACGGCCTCTACCTCGGACTCGGCATCGGTGCCTACAGCGACGCCTCCGGCGAGCACGCCAGAGCCTTCGCCGCGTCGCGAGGTCTGCGGCTCCGGGAGGTCGACCTCCCCGGCGATCACGGCTTCGACATCCCGTCCGGTTCCAAGGCGGCCCGGCGCGTCCCGTGCTCGGCTTGTGGTCTCTCCAAGCGGCACCTGTTCGACGACGCGGCGCGCACCGGCGGGTACGACGTGGTGGTCACGGGGCACAACCTCGACGACGAGGCCGCCGTGCTGTTCGGCAACGTCCTGCACTGGAACGCCGACTACCTCGGCCGTCAGCTCCCGGTGCTCCCGGCGCGCGACGGGTTCCCTCGCAAGGTGAAGCCGCTCGTGCGCCTCGGTGAGCGCGAGATGGCTGCGTACTGCGTGCTGCGCGGCATCGACTACATCGTCGAGGAGTGCCCGATGGCTGCGGGCAACAAGCACCTCGGGTACAAGGAGGCGCTCAACGCGATCGAGGCGGCGTCGCCGGGGACGAAGCACGAGTTCTACTTCGGCTTCCTCGCGCGGGCGTCCTCCAAGTTCGCGGCGGACTCGGCCGCCGAGCAGGCGCAGCTGCGCGCGTGCTCCACCTGCGGCGCCCCCACCACGGGCGAGGTCTGCGCCTTCTGCAAGCTCGTCGCGCGAGCGACAGGCGATTCCTCGCGTGCTGTGCCCGTCGAGCTGGGGCGGCGCGCGTGAGCCGCTCCTTCGCCGACGGCGAGCAGGTGCTGCTGATCGACACGAAGAAGCGCCGCTACCTGATCACGCTCAGCGCCGACAAGGAGTTCCACTCGCACTCGGGCACGGTGGCGCACGCCGCGATCATCGGCACCACCGAGGGCACCACGTTCCGCTCGAGCCACGGGATGTACTACACGGTCATCCGTCCGACGCTCGCCGAGTTCGTGCTGAAGATGCCGCGTGGCGCACAGGTGATCTACCCGAAGGACCTCGGGCCGATGCTCCTCCTGGCCGACGTGTTCCCCGGCGCCCGAGTCCTCGAGTCGGGCATCGGGTCCGGTGCGCTGTCGATGACGATGCTGCGCTACGGCGCCGAGATCGTCGGCTACGAGCTGCGCGAGGACTTCGCCGCCCGGGCTGCGAAGAACGTCGCGGCCTTCCTCGGCGACGAGGCGCTCGAGCGCTATCGGATCGAGGTGCGCGACTGCTACGACGGCATCGACGAGACCGACCTCGACCGGATCGTCCTCGATCTGCCCGAGCCCTGGCAGGTCGTGAAGCACGCGGAACGGGCCCTGCACCCGGGCGGGATCTTCCTCGCGTACACGCCGCAGATCACGCAGGCCGTGCAGCTGCGCGAGACCCTCAACGCGAGTGCGTTCGGCATGGCCGAGACGGTCGAGGTGCTGCACCGGGGCTGGCACATCGAAGGGCAGTCCGTCCGGCCAGATCACCGGATGGTGGCCCACACCGGCTTCCTCACCCATGCCCGTCTGCTCGGGACGCCACCACCCGCCTAGCGGCCACGCCCTCCATGAACTCCCTCGACCTCCTCATCCTGCTCTCCGCGGTCGGTGCCGCGTTCGGCGGCTACCGGCTCGGGTTCGTCGCGCGCGTCTCGTCCTGGGTGGGGATGGCCGCCGGCCTGGCCGTCGGTGCGCTCCTGCTCCCGCCGGTGCTCCGAGCCGCGGAGAGCTCCTCGGACGCGCAGCTGCTGTTCATCACGATGGGCGTCTTGCTCGGGACCTCCTTCCTCGGTCAGGCGCTCGGGCTGTGGGTGGGCGGGCGCCTCCACCTGGCCCTGCCCGGTGCGAGCGTGCGGTCAGCCGATCGCGGAGCAGGTGCCGCAGCGGGGGTCGTCGGCGTGCTCGTCGGACTCTGGCTCCTGCTCCCGCTCATGGCCGACGTTCCCGGGTGGTTCGCGCTCCAGGCGCGCACCTCGGCCATCACCGGGTGGGTCGACGAGCGCTTCCCGCCGCCGCCTGACGCGATCGCGACGCTGCGCCGACTCGTCGGTGGCGACCAGTTCCCGCGCGTCTTCGACGCGCTCCAAGCCGCTCCCGACGTCGGCCCTCCGCCGTCGGCGGCCGGCATCCCGCAGGCGGTGGTCGATGCGGTGGTCCCGTCGACCGTGAAGGTCGAGGGGGTCGCGTGCCGTCGCATCCAAGAGGGGAGCGGGTTCGTCGCGGGGAACGGGCTCGTGGTGACGAACGCGCACGTCGTCGCCGGCGAGAGCGAGACCGTCATCCAGCGCAGCGACGGCACCCAGGTGCGCGCCACCGTCGTCGCGTTCGACCCTCGACGCGACCTCGCGGTGCTGCGGGCGCCCGACCTCGGACGTCAGCCGCTGCAGATCATCGACGTGGCCGACGGGGCCGTGGGTGCGGTGTTCGGGCACCCCGGTGGTGGCGCCCTCCGAGCGGCACCCTTCAAGGTCGGCCGCATCGTCAACGCGACGGGGACGGACATCTACGACCGCGAGCGCACCGAACGAAAGGTGCTGATCCTGTCGTCGAGCCTCGCTCCGGGCGACTCCGGCGCGGGTCTCGTCGACGCACAGGGAAGGATTGTCGGCGTGGCCTTCGCGATCGCGCCCGACAAGCCAGGCGTCGCCTACGCGCTCGACGTCGACGAGCTCCGTCCCGTCCTCGCGGGAGACCTGAGCCACCCGGTGGACACCGGCCCCTGCCTGCGCTGACCCGCCGGACTGCGTCCCGGCCTAGGTGAGACCGAGCGCGGTGATGGCGACGATGAGGGTGAGGGCGCCGACGAGGTCGACCGTGGAGCTCACGAGCGGGATTCCGTAGGTGTCGGGGTCGATGTCGGCGCGGACGGCCGCGATCGAGCCGTAGTAGGCGATGACGAGCACCACCGCCATCGCGGCCACGCCACCCAGCAGCGACGCCGCCACGAGATGACCGAGTCCGGGCGAGGCCTCGCCGAGCAGCCGTGCCACGAAGTGCGCACCCGCACCGTTCGCGACGAACACCGGCACGCTGAGCGCCGCGACGAAGCCGAGGTCCTCACGGGCGGCGCGCGAGGGGATCGCGGTCGGTGGCGCGAGGCCGAGGAGGAGCTTGCTCGACAGCCGTCCCGACAAGATCCCGCCGAGGGCGCCCGCGCTCGAGAGGTGCGCGGGCACCAGGATCAGGAGTGCCGGCAGGGCCGAGAACGTCACGAGCCGCCGCTCGAGTGCGACGCCCGCGAGGCTGCTCACGAGGCCCGCCGCGAGCAGCACCGGGATCGAGGTTCGAACGATTCGACGCACCTGCGGGAGCGAGGTCACCGCGCCCGCGACGAGCGCACCGAGCGCGAGGGCCGCCACCAGCCAGCCGAGGCCCGAGGTGACCAGGCCGAAGCCGAGGAGGCCCGTCGCCAGCCACAGTGCCGGCAGGGTGAGCACGTCGCCGAGGGTCGACACGAGCGGCGCCGTGACGTTGTCGAGGTCCCATCCGAACCGCACCGCACCCGCCGCCAGGCCCAACGTGGCCGCGAGCACCGGCAGGGACGCGAGTGCCCCGCCGCCGACGGACACGAGCGCGAGGTCGGCGAACCCGATCGTGGGGCCGAGGCCGAGGCCTACGGAGATGAGTGCGGCGAGCAGGACGAGGGCCACCGACATGCCGAGGGTGAGCGCGCCGGCGGCGAGCACGTTCTGTCCGAGCATCGTGGAGCGGCGCAGGCGGAGGTGGAGCTCGCCCGCGTGGATCGACGTCGACACCCGGTTGCCGAGCGACCCGAAGACGTTGCCGCGCAACCCGATCGCGGCCGGCACGAGCAGCAGCAGGCCGGGCCGTCGCTCGAAGGTGTGGGTCAAGGACCCGAGGACCGCCCCGGCAGCGAGGCTGGTGGTGGAGTTCAGTGCAAGCGCGACGAGGCCCTGGCGGGCGTCTGTGCCCGGCAGCAGGCGGCGGGGGGCCATGGGGGCCGTCCCGACGGGTTCGTGGTGAGGCGCTGCACGGCGAGCACGCTACCCCCAGACGCGCCGGTGGGGCCCCTTCGGACCCCACCGATCAATCCTCGTCATGCCGAGAGCAGCGCCGCCTGTGGAGCGCGCTTGCACGTGACTAGCTCAGTCGACCTCGATGAAGATTCACTCCCCGGGGCACTCCTCGGCCGATTCGATCGTGGCCTCTTCCTGCCCGGCGGGCACGGGCGCGATCCCCTCGGCGCCGCCCGGGTCCGACAGGACCTTCGCGCCGTCCTTCACGTAGGCGAGTCCGTCGTCGAGGAGCGTGAACACGGTGGGGGCGATCTCCTCGCAGAGTCCGTCGCCGGTGCAGAGATCCTGGTCGATCCAGACCTTCATGGTGGGGCTACCTCGTGTTGGGATCCGGTGTGCCGCCACCCTAGCGCGGAACCGAATTAACCCGGCAACTACGGGGGAAACCCAGGCGTTGCGCCGGAGAGGGGCGGGTGTAGGGTCCCGCGCAGGCACGATTCCAGGGAGGTGGTACCCGTCACCGAGTCCGACGAAGAGGCGGCACCGGAGGAGCCCACCGAGCTCCAGGGGCACGCGCGCACGCTCGAGCTCGAGGAGGAGGTCCTGTCGCTGCGGCGCCGGCTGCAGGATGCCCCCAAGCGGGTGCGCACGCTCGAGGAGCGCCTGCTCGAGACAAAGGGTCAGCTGGCCCAAGCGGTGTCGCAGAACGAGAAGCTCACCTACACGCTGCGTGAGGCGCGGGATCACATCGCGGCATTGCGCGAAGAGGTGGACAAGCTCACCCAACCGCCCTCCGCGTACGGCACGCTGCTCGGCGCGAACGAGGACGGCACGGTCGACGTCTTCACCGGCGGCCGCAAGGTACGGGTCGCGGTGCACCCCGAGCTCGGCGACGAGCCGCTGCCGCGCGGTGCGGAGGTGGTGCTCAACGAGTCGCTCAACGTCGTGCTCTCGCGCGGGGCAGACGTGACGGGCGAGGTCGTGAGCATGAAGGAGCGCCTCGACGGCAATCGCGTGCTGATCGTCGGACGCGCTGACGAGGAGCGCGTGGTCGAGCTCGTCGACTCCCTTCACGACGAGAAGCTCCGCAACGGCGACACCCTGCTCCTCGACCCGCGCTCCGGGTTGGTGCTCGAGAAGCTGCCTCGGCCAGAGGTGGAGGATCTCGCGCTCGAGGAGGTCCCCGACATCGACTACGAGGACATCGGCGGACTCGACGAGCAGATCGAGCAGATCGCCGACGCGGTCGAGCTGCCGTTCCTGCACCAGGACCTGTTCGCGGAGCACCACCTGCCTGCCCCCAAGGGCATCCTCCTCTACGGTCCGCCGGGCTGCGGGAAGACCCTCATCGCGAAGGCGGTGGCCAACAGCCTCGCCAAGAAGGTCGCGGCGGTCACCGGCGACACGGCGCGCTCGTACTTCTTCAACATCAAGGGCCCCGAGCTCCTCAACAAGTACGTGGGCGAGACCGAGCGCCAGATCCGCCTCGTGTTCCAGCGAGCGCGCGAGAAGTCGGAGGAGGGCTGGCCGGTCATCATCTTCTTCGACGAGATGGACTCCATGTTCCGGACGCGCGGCACCGGCATCAGCTCCGACATGGAGTCCACCATCGTGCCGCAGCTCCTCGTGGAGATCGACGGCGTCGAGTCGCTGAAGAACGTGATCGTGATCGGCGCGTCGAACCGCGAGGACCTGATCGATCCCGCGATCCTGCGGCCGGGTCGGCTCGACGTGAAGATCAAGATCGAACGCCCCACGGAAGAGGCCGCTGCACAGATCTTCGCCCGCTACCTCACGCCCGACCTGCCGCTCGACGGCGACACCGTCGCGACGCTGGGAGGCGGCGACCCGGCCAAGGCCGTGCAAGCGATGATCGAGGCCACCGCCGCGGAGATGTACCGCACCGACGAGGCCAACCAGTTCCTCGAGGTCACCTACCAGAACGGCGACAAGGAGATCATGTACTTCAAGGACTTCGCGTCCGGTGCCATGGTCGAGAACATCGTGCGACGTGCCAAGAAGCTCGCGATCAAGCGGCTGCTCGGCGGCGGCACGAAGGGCATCCAGGTCGACGACCTCATCGAGTCGATCCACCAGGAGTACAAGGAGCACGAGGACCTGCCCAACACGACCAACCCCGACGACTGGGCGAAGATCTCCGGCAAGAAGGGCGAGCGCATCGTCTACGTGCGCACGATCGTCCAGCACGGCGCCGAGACCGAGCCGCAGGGCGGTCGGTCGATCGAACGGGTCGCCACCGGCCAGTACCTGTAGGCCAGGGGCACGACATGGCGATCCCCAAGGTCCTCGGCGTCGAGACGGAGTACGGCATCCTCATCCGCGGGGGTGAGTCGAACCCGATCGCGGCGTCCTCGGTCTTGATCAACGCGTACGTCCAGGACCTTGCGCGCGCCGGAGCCGCCACGGGCTCGTCGCGGATCGGCTGGGACTTCGAGGACGAGCAGCCGGGCAACGACGCCCGGGGGTTCAGCGCCGACGGCGCGATGCCGCCAGAGGTCGAGACGCACCTCGTGAACGCGGTGCTCACGAACGGTGCCCGCTACTACGTCGACCACGCACACCCTGAGCTCTCCACCCCCGAGTGCGCGGACCCGCGCTCGATCGTGGTGTACGACCGTGCCGCCGAGCGCATCCTGCAGCGCTCGATGGAGGCGGCCGCGTCGCTGCTCCCGGCGGGTCAGGAGGTGGTCGTCTACAAGAACAACTCGGATCGCAAGGGCAACAGCTACGGCTGCCACGAGAACTACCTGATGGATCGCCAGGTGCCGTTCTCCAAGATCGTCTCCCACGTGATGCCGCACTTCATCACCCGCCAGATCTTCACGGGGGCCGGCAAGGTCGGCACCGAGGCTCCCGGGCTCACGAGCGCAGACGTCCCGTTCCAGCTGACGCAGCGAGCCGACTTCTTCGAGGAGGAGGTCGGTCTCGAGACGACGCTCAAGCGTCCCATCGTGAACACGCGCGACGAACCCCACGCCGACGCGCAGAAGTATCGGCGACTCCACGTGATCGTCGGTGACGCCAACCTCTCGGAGGTGGCCACGTTCCTGAAGGTGGGCACCACTGCGCTCGTGCTCTCGATGATCGAGGACGACTGCTCACCCGCGATCTGTTGCCGGCCCGGCCCGTGCAGGCGCTCCGTCAGGTGTCCTACGACCTCACGCTCGCTCGTCCGATCGAGCTCGCCGACGGCTCCTCGATCACCGCGCTCGACGCCCAGTGGGAGCTGCACGGCCGCGCGCGCAAGTTCGCCGACGAGCGCGGGCTCGAGTGCGTCGGCGGCGAGGAGGTTGGCGAGGACGTGCTGCGGCGGTGGGAGGCGGTCCTCGCGGCCCTGGAGACCGATCCGAGTCGGGTGGCCGACCAGATCGACTGGGTGGCGAAGCACCGCGTGATCGACGGGTACCGCGACCGCCACGACCTGCGCTGGGACGACGCCCGGCTCGCGGCGATGGATCTCCAGTACCACGACCTGCGCCCGTCGAAGTCACTGGCCGCGCGGGTGGGGCTCGAGCGCATCGTGAGCGACGCGGAGATCGACGTGGCGGTCACCGAGCCGCCGCCGGACACACGCGCGTTCTTTCGGGGTCGCTGCCTGCAGCGCTGGCCGGAGAGCATCGTGGCGGCCAACTGGGACTCGCTCGTGTTCGATGTCGGTGGCGATCCGCTGCGCCGCGTGCCGATGATGGAGCCCTTGCGTGGAACCAAGGCCCATGTGGGTAGCCTCATCGATGGGTGCGCAAGCGCCGCAGATCTGCTCCAGAAGCTGGGGCAATAGACCGAGGAACTGACATGGCCGAACGTGAGCAGAAGAAGAAGCAAGCGCCGACCAAGACCGACGAGGTCGTCGAGGACGTCCCCGCGAAGTCCGAGCAGGGCGAGAAGATCAAGGCCGAGCTCGATGACATCCTCGACGACATCGACGAGGTCCTCGAGTCGAACGCCGAGGATTTCGTTAAAAGTTATGTCCAGAAGGGCGGACAGTAGCGGGCCCATCCGGCCTCGGCGCTGTCACAGGGGGTTCGTAGGATCCACCGCATGAAGCGGTGTCGAGTCTGCGGGTCGACCAAGGCGTCGAGCGAATTTCATGCGATGGCCGGCATGCGAGACGGCCACCGCAACGAGTGCCGTGAGTGCTTTCGGGAGTTGGCCCGCGCTCGCTACCGACGAGACCCGGCCAAGAGCATCGCGGCGGTCAAGCGCTGGCAGCAGGCCAACGCCTCGAGGCTCAACGAGTACCGCCGCAACCGCAATGCGCTCCCGGAGATCAAGCGCAAGCAGCGGGACGCTTACTACCGGCGTACCTATGGGATCGGAGCCGACGACGTCGACGAGATGCTCGATTCCCAGAACGGTGGGTGTGCGATCTGCGGTGAGAAGCCGGAGCGGCTTGCCTCGATGCACGTCGACCACGACCACGCGCATGGCCACCTGCGAGGCCTGCTCTGCCTGAGCTGCAACCAGGGCCTCGGCCAGTTCCGCGACGACCCCGAGATCCTTCTCCGGGCGATCGTCTACCTCCGTCAACGCCGCTCTGCTTGAACGAGAAGTTCGCCCGGCGTACGCGGGGTTGTGGACGCCCGCACCTGGCGACTGCGCGATCGGTCGCCACGAAGCGACCGCGGATCCGCCATCGAACCGCACGTCGACGATGCTGCGGTCCTCCTGGTTTGCAGGACGGTCGGCGCACGCCAGAGATCGCCGGCTCTGCGCTGCCCGCGCGCCGGCGCGGACGCGTCGTTAGGTGCGAGGCGCGGGAGCATCAGATCGCCGATTCGGTCGGGCTCCGGATTGCATGCCACGGAATCAGCGAAGCCCTCTTCGCAGCCTGATTCGATTCAGGTTGAGCCGGCAGACGTCGCCTCGATCTCCCGTCGGAGCATTTCGAGTGTGGCCGCCATGCCGTTGCGCAGCTGCCGCATACGAAGCTTTGCCAGAAACGGAGCCACGCGTGCGAGGCGTACACGTCTCAGCAGGGTGACCCGCTGCTTCACCCTCGTTCCTCCGGCGACTGCTTCGAGTGCGTAACTCCACTCGGTGACGGGGTAGTCGCGGGGCTCGAACCCAGCGGAGGTGCGGAAGGCGAACGCTCGAGGTCGGTCCGCCGTGGTAATCCAGCCTTGGGTCCACCATCGGTACGGACCGAGCCGGTTGTAGCCGTGAAAGGTTGCTCCGACCTCCCCGGGCGGAGCGGTGACCCACTCGCACCGCTGACACTCCCGGCTGAACCTCGCCATGCGCGGCAGATCGGACAACCAGTCGAAGATGTCCCCAGCAGACGCGGCAATGGTGACCTCCGTTGACGCGCTCAGCGGTCGATTCGGCATGCTCGGTTCCTTCACCCTCGACTCACCACCGGCCTCCTGCCAGACGTCGACGGGCCCGTGGCCACCGGCTTCGCCCGACATGGTGAAGAGATCATCGCAGCGTGGTGTTCGCAGTGCGACTGAGCCGCGCCCTCATGGGAACGCGCAGCCGTCAGCACCGAGCAGAACGCACAGATCGACGGTTCCGGTTCGTCGACGTGCAACAGAGCGCGCGCCCGATAACACGCCGCCTCCGCCGCAGAGAGACAGAAGATAACGGCGCTTCGCGGGCGGCGGGTGCGTCACGATCGGCTTTCGTGGGCGGGGCGATGCCGCGGTCGTGGCACCATCTCTCCCTGCCAGCTGAGATGCAGGAGGGCCGGGATGCCGATCGCGACGTCGGATTCATATGCAGCGATGCTCGATCGCGCCAAGGAGGGGCGGTTCGCGTATCCCGCGATCAACGTCAGTTCGTCACAGACCCTCAACGCCGCGCTCCGCGGTTTCGCCGAAGCCGAGAGCGACGGCATCGTGCAGGTATCGACCGGCGGCGCAGAGTTCCTGTCCGGGACGAGCGTCAAGAACATGGCGCTGGGCGCCCAGGCGCTCGCGGAGTACGCGCACCACGTCGCGGAGGCGTTCGACGTCCAGGTTGCGTTGCACACTGATCACTGTCCGGCCGACAAGCTGGACGACTTCGTGCGGCCACTCATCGCGATTTCCCAGGAACGAGTCGATGCCGGGAAGGAGCCGTTGTTTCAGTCGCACATGTGGGACGGCTCTGCGATCGATCTCGACGCGAACCTACGGATAGCCGACGAACTCCTCGGCGCGTGCGCCGAGGCGCGGATTGTCATGGAGCTCGAGATCGGCGTGGTCGGGGGCGAGGAGGACGGCGTGGACAACGCGATCAACGACAAGCTGTATACGACTCCAGAGGATGCTTTGAGGACGGTCGAGGTTCTGGGCGCCGGCGAGCGTGGTCGGTACCTGTTGGCCGCGACGTTCGGCAACGTTCACGGCGTCTACAGGCCGGGCAATGTCAAGTTGCGCCCGGAGATTCTCAAGGAGATCCAGGACGCCGTCGGCGCGAGGGTCGGCCGTGAACGACCCTTCGACCTCGTCTTTCACGGTGGGTCCGGTTCGTTGCTGTCGGAGATTCGGGAGACGCTCGACTACGGCGTCGTCAAGATGAACGTCGACACGGACACCCAGTACGCGTTCACGCGGCCGATCGCTGCGCACATGTTCGCCAACTACGACGGCGTCCTGAAGGTCGACGGCGACGTCGGCGACAAGAAGGCGTACGACCCGCGCTCGTATGGCAGGACCGCCGAGACCTCGATGGCGGCCCGCGTTGTGCAGGCGTGCGAGGACCTGCGGTCCGCGGGCAACCGTCTGACCTGACGCCTGAGATCACACCTAACGCACGCTCGATCTCGCGACCTGCTCGCTTCGACCGCCGTCCCTATCGGCGCTTAGCAAAGGGGCGGATCAGAAGCCGAGGTCTGTGGTCGCGTCCGGAAGATGCCCTTCCTGAACCCGTCTGAGGAGACCGGCGAGGTTTCGTGGACCAGTCTGGATCTGTTCGGTTTCGATCTCTTCCAGCGACCACCACCGCATGTCACGAATGCCTTCCTGGCGCAGGCTGGCGACGAGGTAGCGGTCGACCTCGAAGTGCTGGCAACGGCTCAGGTACCACCGCTCGTACTGGGTGAACCACTCGCCCCGCATGGGAAAGGTCCCTCCTCGGCGGCCGATGCAGGGACCGATGGGCAGGTCGTCGCGACCCACCTCCTCGAGCAGTTCGCGGCGGGCGCAGGCGAGGTCGTCTTCCCCCTCTTCGATGCCGCCGCCGGGAGGGACCCACCAGCGCTTCCCTGTCCGGTCGTCGCCGAACTGGGCGAGCAGGGTGCGCCCCGCTTCGTCGATGAGGAGCACGCGGATTGACCAGCGAACTGGATCGACTTCGACGGCGACCGACACATCAACGATCAGGTGACCGGGCCGCCAGTCGGGCTGCCGTTCCACCACGTCACCGTTCGGGCCGATCAACGCAGCGATCCCGGGGAAGTCTTCGTCGACGGTCGAGCCGGCTTGGGTCGCCATCGCGACCCACACGCCAAGGCGGGCAGCGTGGTGGCGGGCGTCTGCGAGTCCGCAGCTCTCCCACCACTCGAAACCGGCGCGCCATTCGGCCTCGGACACTCGGCGTCCGTGGAGCCCGGGTGCGGATGTCATGAAGACGAGTTGCGCTCCGGTGGCCACGGTGGCGTCCCAGGTGAAGTCCACTCCTGACTCCGCACAGATGATTGAACCGAACCGTGCTGAGCCGAACTCGAACGCTGCCGTCTCCGACGACGTCGTGTATGCCTCCTCGCCTTCTCCGAGATGGCGCTTGCGCTGCACGCCGAGGAGCTCTCCGCGTACTGCGTACGCCTGCGTGATGAAGAAGTGGCCGTCTCGGTGTTCGGCGAGCCCGAACACCACACCGACACCGACAGCGGCGGTTGCATCGACCAGCTCCTCGACGGCGGGATGCTCGAGGGCCAGTGCATGTTCGGGGTGTGCCAGCGGATCGACTGATCCGGTGAGGCTGAACTCAGGGAAGACCGCCAGGTCGCAGCCCGAGTGATGAGCCTCCTTCATCAGGGCCACGTGGCGCGCCAGGTTGCCGGACAGGTCGCCCTTCTCGCACTGCACCGCACCCAGCAAGACCCTCACACGGTCAATCTTGGCAGCGCTGATGCGCACCAATCGGCCGCTCCGAAGATCGGCGTCATGCCTCGGATCAGCGGGACCTGCCGGCAGCGCGTACGGGCTGCCTTCGTCAGCTGACGAGGATGACGAGGATGTCGATGGTGGCGTGGGTGGCGATCGCTGCGGTGAGTTTGCCGGTGCGCAGGTAGACAAAGGCCATGGCGAGTCCCATGGCGGCGTAGATGGGAAAGGCGAAGAAGGCGGACAGGCCGTGGAGGACGATGAACGCGAGGGTTGACCAGGTGAGTCCGACGGCGAGGGTGACGCCGGCGTGTCGGTGGGCGCCGAGGCCGAGGCCGCGGTAGACGAACTCCTCGCAGATTCCTGCGGTGAGGGCGATGGCGATCCAGGCGAGGCGTTCGATGGTGGTGGCGGGTCCGGCGATCCCGAAGACGGGTGTCTCATCGCCGAGGAGGTCGATGCGGCCGAGGCCGGTTCGGATGGCAACAGCGGCGAGGCCAACCGCGACGAGCACCATGAGCAGTCGCTGGAGTTGGCGGCGTGACTCGTGGATGCCGATCAAGGCGAGTGAGAGCCCGTGGCGGCGCATGATGCGCCATGAGAGGACTGCGCTGGTCCAGTGGAGCGCGGCGGCGACGGTCCAGAATGCCCAGAAGCGGGTGTGGTCGTCGTCGACGAAGAGCGCTCGGGTGTGGGGGGCGAAACTGTGGGCCAGGTACAGCAGCGGGAACGCGAGCAGCAGGAGGCGTATGTGGCGGCGGAGATCCGCTCGAGCAGCAGGTTGAAGACCGGGCGGGTCGATCGTTGCATCCACGTATCTATTCAATCGTGAATAGCTAGGCTAGTCAACTGTGAGTAGTCAGTCGTGGCGAAGTGAGGACAAGCTGACGCAGACCGAGATCACCAACCTCGCGGTGCTTGGTCTCCTCAAGCTGGGCCCGAACCACGGCTATGGACTCCGTGCCGTGCTGGAGAGCTGGGAGATCCACCGGTGGCTGGACGTGAAGTACGGGGCGATCTATGCGTCTCTGAAGCGGCTGGCCGCCAGCGGCCATGTCGAGGTCGCGGCGGTCGAGCACGCGAAGGGGCCGTCGAGAACCGTTTACCAGCTCAGAGTCAAGGGTGAGGAGGAACTGCGGAACCTCACGCGACGAGCATGGTCCGACGGACCCCAATGGTCACTGCACATCGACCTTCCCCTGATGTACCTGGGCTATGACTGGGTCGGACAGGCCATCCTCGACCGAGACGAAGTCGTCGAGCTGCTCCATGAACGCATCGCCGAGCTGGCCAGCGGCATCGAACGGCTCCGCGGGGTCGGCGAAGAGTGGACGGACAAGACTGACGTAGATCCGCTCCGCCGACTCCAGCAGGCCCACTTCGCCCACGGCATCGAGCTTCTCGAAGCAGAGCTGAACTGGACACAAGATCTCAAAGCCCAACTCGAACACGGCGAGTTCGACCTGCCTGAGCCCTGACCAGGGCGGCGCCAGCATGCCCCGACCGCAAAGGAGCGCGCCCTATCGCGCGCACCGAACGCTCGTCGATGCCCCCGACCCAGCCGCGCATACCGGCGCGTAGTTGGCGCTGCGACCAAGGCCTTCGCCTGGTCGACGAGCTCACTCCGGCGTAGTGCGAGGTTGGCTAGCTGCGCGGCTCTCAAGGAGAAGTGGGGCGAGTCGCTCGACGATCTCTGCGGCGGTCATGCTAGACGTGTCGAACGTGTAATCGGCTGGCGGGAGCTCCAGCTCGGCGAAGGCGTCGTGCGTGAACCGAAGAAAGTCTGGGTTCTTCGACAGAGCCGAGGACCCTCGTTCTGGATCGGCGGTCACTCGCTGTAGAGCGATGTCGAACGGAACGCTGAGCAAGACGTGATGCGTCCGGGAACCAGCTCGCGCTGCGGCGAGCAGAGAGTCGTAACTGCGGGACTCGAAGAACGGCCCGTGTGCGATGACCACGTCGCTGCCGGCGTCCAACCAGCCGAGGACGAGGGCAGTGTGTGCGATGCCGGCCCGACGCCAGAACTCGGGTATGTCGTGGACGCCTTGCTGCATGAAGGCGACGTCATCGAGGTCGGCGACCGCAACGGAGCGACTCGCAGAGGCGTATCGGCGCGCGAGGAGATCGGCCACGGTCGTCTTGCCCGATCCAATCGGACCGGCGATCACTACCAACTCCTGCATGGCAAGAACCGTATCGACGAGCACGTTCAACCTGCTGCCACCCCGCCGCACCGATCGCACACCCGATGTGGCTGCTCCCGCGCCGACACTGTGCACACGCGCATATCGCACGCACCGAACCACGACACTCGGGCCATCCGCCACCGCACCGATCGGCGCTTAGTTGAGCGCCCCCGTAGCCGGCGATCAGGGGCGGCGTCGGTCAGTGGGTCTGGCCTGCGAAGTAGCTGTACTCGTGGACAACTCTGAACCCGGCGCTCTCGTAGAGCGCGAAGGCACGGTCATTGTCCGCCATGACAGCGAGGTACATCCGTGTGGCGTCGCGGTGAAGGGCTTCCTCGGCCAGTCCCTTCAGGACGGCCCCGGCGACTCCCAATCGACGATGAGCGGGATCGGTGGCCATGCATTGAATGCCACCCCAGCCCTGCTCGATCACGAGCTGCCCCACGCCGATCACTTCAGACCCGCGTCGTGCTGTCGCGAACGCCGTGGGCAGGCCCGGGGCGAGCAGGACGCGTCGGCACACGTCCATGTCGGCAGCGCTTCGGCCGCGCATGGCTTCGACGGACCAGTAACTGTTGAACCAGCCGTCGCTCGGCGCCTCGCTGATCTCGATCTCAAGCTCGCAAGAGGCTGTCCGGGTCCTGTCGACAACGTCCCGCGTGCTCGCCTCCTCTACCAGTGTCCGGGCCGTGGAGCGGTAGCCGCGAGCGTGGAGGTAGCCCGCCAAACTCGGCGGCGCCGAGGCCGTGCTCACCTGAATCAGCGCCGGCGCACCGCGCTCCTCATAGAACGCCTCGGCTCCGGCGACCAGTTCTCCGACGCTGTCGTTGGTCTCCAGCGCAAGCGCGGAGTTTGCTCGGCGAGTCACCCCGTCGGCCCATCGGTAGCGCCACCCGCTGTGAGTCTCCACGACCGCTGGAGGCCAAGCGTTGGCCATGAGTTCGTCGAGTAGCGGCACCCCCTGCACCGGCGCAGCGTAGAGGCGCTCGTCGTCCCGGAAGCCAGATGACGTGCAGGGATGGTTCAAGGTCTGCCTGGCAACGCCTGCCCAATCTGCCGCTGGCAGGTCATCAGATATCGCCCGCACCGAACATCGCGTGGTGCTCCCGACGAAGCCGGACCGATCGGCGCATCTCTCGAAGCTGGCCGTGTAGGCATTGTTGGGCTGACTCGGAGGGCGCATGGACGTGAACGGTGATCTGTACTCGTACCTGCAGGGTGCCCGCGAGACCCTGCTGTGGAAGCTCGACGGACTCGGCGAGTACGACTCCCGCCGCCCGATGACGCCGACCGGCACGAACCTGCTTGGTCTGGTCAAGCACAGCGCCCGCTCGCACCTCATGTACTTCTGCGACGTGTTCGATCGACCACAGGATCCTTCGCTCCGGTGGCTGTCGGATGTGACGCCGGGGTCCGACATGTGGGCAAAGCACGACGAGTCGACCGACGACATCGTCGCCGCGTATCGCCGGAGTTGGCAGCTCGCGGACGAAACGGTCATGGAGCTTCCCAGCGACGCGTTCGGACGCGTCCCGTGGTGGGGTGATGACCCGGTGACGATCGAACGTGTCGTCGTGCACCTCACCGCTGAGACGCAGCGCCATGCTGGTCACGCCGACATCGTCCGCGAGCTGATCGACGGATCGGCTGGCCTGCTGAACGGATTCGACAATCTCAGGGTTGGCGACCCGGCGGAGCGGGCCCGCCTCTACGACGAGATCGAACGAGCGGCCGAGGCCGCGGCGAGTAGGTAACCCGCCCGTCCCAGCGTTCGACTCCCGGCGATGACTTCGATAGGTCGAACGACGAGCCGCTCGTCTCGCCCGCCCCGATCGGCGCGTTGTTCGCGGTGCTACAGCCTTGGTGCGATGTAGTGGCGCAGATTCCGGAGGGACTCGCGTGCGTCTTCGGTGTCCTCGTGGGCGTCGCAGAACAGCGCGATGTAGTCAGCAATCTCCATCAGGTCCCACTGGAGTCGATACATGTCGAGGAGCCCGGCGTCGGCCTGTGGCCCGCCGGCCGCGGAGTAGATCGAGGCTGCCGACGCAGCGTCGGAGTCCAGATGCCAGATGTCCCGTTCTCGCGGCGCGATCAGCGCAGTGTCCCAGTCGATCAACCGAGTGCCGTGGCCTGTCGTCAGGACGTTTGATCCGTGAGGCTCCCCATGGGTGACCACCCACTGGTCCCGGGCAGCAAGCGCTGACACGACAAGGTCGTCGTACCTCTCGAACCGTTCCGCCACGGTGTCGGCGTTGACGCGGAGCAACTCGCGTGCAGTGTCAGCATGAGGCCCGGTGTCCCACACCTCGTCCATCCGCGTCCAGGCAGTGTCGAACTCGCCTCGATTCGAGACCTCGAAGTCCTCGAAACGACACCGCGGCACAAACCCGAGTCCGACGTCGTGCAAGACGACGAGGTGGCCGGCGACCGTCTCTCGGGTCGTCTCTGAGTGATACTGGCCGTAGTCGCCCGCGAGGCCGTCCACCCAATCGAAACAGGCAACCGTGAAGCGCTCGTCGACGCGGTGGATGATCTCGCCGTGTCGGCTGCGATCGGGGGCAAGCACGAAGTCGTGCCCAGCATCCGCGAGGTCTCGCGCCGTCGTGAATGCGGCCTGGAGGCGCTCGAAGGTGCCCTCCAAGGGCTCCAGTGGACTTCGCCTCTTGGCGACCAGGTCGTCGACGGTGACGAAGCACTTCCAACCGTGCCGGGTGCCGAGCAGCCAATGATGTGATCCGAACCCAACCGGTGAGTACTCCGCCCGGTCGGCATCGATCGACCATTGATCGGTGACGAACTCCAGGATCGTCGGGTCAGAGATCGTGGCCGGTCGGGTGAACACAGAGCCGACGCTATTGACCGACCACACTCTCCGGGCACCAGATATCGCTGCAGCCGATCACCCGATCGCGCGGGCCTCGTGACACGAGCTATCGGCGCTTCGCGCGCAGCGCTTCCCGTTCTGGTCGCCGTTCTTCGATGCGACGGCGCTCAGCGAACCATCCCGAGCTAGCGGCGGCGCCGGCGAATGAGGCTGCTGCTTCAGGCTTCGAGCGCGGCCTTCAGACGGGCGAGCGTGCGCTCGACGCCCTTGACCAGGCCGGTCGAGCGGCGACCGATCACGTACAGCAGCTTCTGCGTGCCTTCGGGGACCTTGTGGGAGTACGACTCGGTGACGGTGGTGACGCCCGCGTTCTCGGTGAGCTCGTAGCGCCACGTGGTGTAGCCCTCCGCGACGAACTCGAAGACCTTGCCGGGGACGCACTCGGTGACCTCGGAGGTGGTGGTCCACTTCTTGAGGGAGATCGGCCCGAGCCGCACCTCGTTGTCCCCACTGAACCTCGCGCCGACGGCGGCCTCGGTGGCCGGCGCCACCCAGCGCCCGCTCACACACTCGGGGCTCCACTCGCCCATGCGGGTGATGTCGGCGATCGCCGCGAACACCTCAGTCGCGGGACGGTTGATGACGGTGCTGGCGGAGCCCTCGATCATCGCCATGGTCTACCCGGTGGCGGGCTCGACCACGTAGCCGACCGTTGTCGCTAGCCTCCGTCACCGTATGACCCTTCCGATCTTCTCGGCCTCCGACGACCCGGGCCCGTCCTTCGCGGAGCTCCTCCAGCGAGTTCGCCCGCAGGCGCCCCTCCCGGAGGGCACCGAGCCGCTCGCCGTCACGCACGGCACCACGGTGCTCGGCGTCCGCTATGCCGACGGGGTCGTCATGGCCGGTGACCGACGCGCCACCTCGGGCAACCTCATCTCCCACAAGACGATGGAGAAGGTGTTCCCCGCCGATCGCTACAGCGGGGTCGCGATCGCCGGCGCCGCGGGCCCGGCCGTGGAGATGGTCAAGCTGTTCCAGCTGCAGCTCGAGCACTACGAGAAGGTGGAGGGGCAGGTCCTCAGCCTCGAAGGCAAGGCCAACCAGCTCAGCGCGATGGTGCGCAACCACCTGCCGGCTGCGATGCAGGGACTCGCGGTGGTGCCGCTCTTCGCCGGGTTCGACCTGCGCCGGCAGGTCGGCCGCCTCTTCAGCTACGACGTCACCGGCGGCCGCTATGAGGAGCTCGACCACGTGGCATCCGGCTCGGGCAGCCTTCACGCCGGCACCGTCGTGAAGCTCGGCTTCCGCGACGCGCTCTCGCGTGAGGAGACCATCGACCTCGCGGTCAACGCGCTCTACCAAGCCGCCGACGCGGACTCCGCGACCGGAGGCCCCGACCTGATCCGCGGCATCTTCCCCGTGGTCGCCACGATCACGGCGGAGGGCTACAGCCGCGTCGACGACGACGAGCTGCGCACGAGGGTCGAGGCGCTTGTCGCGGGAGGTGCGGCGCGATGAGCATGCCCTTCTACGTGGCCCCCGAGCAGGTGATGAAGGACCGGGCGGACTACGCCCGCAAGGGCATCGCGCGTGGTCGGAGCGCGGCGGCGATCCTCTACGCGGACGGCATCCTGATCGCCGCCGAGAACACCTCGGGCACGCTCCACAAGGTGAGCGAGATCTACGACCGGATCGCCTTCGCTGGCGTCGGGAAGTACAACGAGTTCGACCAGCTCCGCATCGCTGGCGTGCGGCATGCCGATCTCAAGGGCTACAGCTACAGCCGCGAGGACGTCGACGCGCGCAGCCTCGCCAACGCCTACGCGCAGATGCTCGGGCAGATCTTCACGCATGAGATGAAGCCGATGGAGGTCGAGATCCTCGTGGCCGAGGTCGGCGCCACCGCAGAGGACGACCAGATCTTCCACATCGTGTACGACGGCTCGGTGGTCGACGAGGATCGCTTCAGCGTGATCGGCGGTGACGCGGAGGCGATCGGCGCCCGCCTCGAGGAGGCGTACCGCTCCGACCTCGACCTCGCTGGTGCGCTGAACGCGGCCGTCGCGGCGCTCGCCGGACCCGATCGCACGATCGCGCCGGCAGAGCTCGAGGTGGCGGTGCT
>JBQTHC010000112.1:0-27993 GCA_052390255.1 Microthrixaceae bacterium | reverse complement strand
TTGAACCTCCGTAGGCAATGCCGACTGGTTTACAGCCAGTTCCCTTTGGCCACTCGGGCACGGACCCTCGGGCGTACGACGATAGCGGTCGCTCCGGATCTGGCCGCAATCGTTCGCCCGGCGGCGGACCACTAGCGTTTCGGCATGCCCAGCTTCGACGTGGTCTCGGAGATCGACCAGCAGGAGATCCGCAACGCCGTCGACCAGGCGTCGCGCGAGGTCGGCACCCGCTACGACTTCAAGGGGACCAACACCACCATCGAGCTGAGCGCGACGGAGATCAAGCTCCACTCCTCGAGCGAGGACCGGCTCGCGGCGCTGCGCCAGCTGCTCGAGGAGAAGCTCGTCAAGCGCAAGGTGTCCCTGAAGGCGCTCGACTACCAGAAGGTGGAGGAGGCCTCGGGGGCCACGGCGCGGCAGCTCGTGAAGCTCGTCGCCGGCATCTCGAAGGACAAGGCCACCGAGCTCAACAAGCACATCAAGTCGTTGAACCTCAAGGGGATCCAGTCCCAGACGCAGGGCGAGCAGCTTCGTGTCACCGGGAAGAAGCGCGACGACCTCCAGGCTGTGATCGCGGCGCTCAAGGAGCAGGACTTCGGGATCCCGGTCCAGTTCACCAACTTCCGAGACTGACCACGACGCTCGATCGGCGGCGTCAGCGGGCCGACCAGTCGATCTCGTCGATCAGGTCCCCGAGCGCGAGGTCGACCAGCGCGCGGGGCCCGTCGACGGGGTTCGCGCCGAGCAGGTAGAGGAGCTCCGCCGGCAGTCGCGCCCCACCCGCGGCGAGCGGGTGCAGCACGTCGGTCGCGAGCATCGGACGGAGCAGACGGCCGACTGCGGGCTGCGCCGCCGCCGCATCCGCATCCGCACTGGCAGGCTGTGCTGCGCGGAGCGACGCAACCACCTCGGGGATGCGGGCCTCCGCCTCCGCGAGGAAGTGGTCGAGGATCGGCTTGGGGTCGATCGGCGCGCCGCCACGCGGGTAGATGCCGAGGTGGAGGTGCGGCGCGCTGCCGCGCGCGTTTCCAGAGTCGCCCACGTAGCCCACGATGTCGCCGGTCGACACCGGCATCCCGTCGACGAACCCATCGGCCAGTGCGGAGAGGTGCGCGAGGTAGAAGTAGGTGCGATCGGGCATCACGACCTTCACCGTGAGCCCACCGAGACCGCCGTTCGCGCTCACCGCGATCCCGTCGACCGGGGCGCGGACCGCGGTGCCGTACGGCGCGAACACGTCGGTGCCGAGGTGGAAGCGGAACCCTGGGCCGTAGCGCGGGTAGAGCCAGTCGTGGCTGTAGCTGGCGGGTCCGGCGATCGGGAAGCGGCCCATCCCGATTCGATACGCCTCGGCCTCCGAGAGACCGAGCTGCTGGAGCTGAGGAAGCATCGCGAGCAGACGGCTGTCGTTGTTCGGTCGGCTGCGCCGCACGGAGTCGATGATCCGTTGCGCCTCGGGCGGCACGACGATCCCCTCGGACGGCTCGGCCGCGCCGTCGCCTCCGCTGTCCTGCGCTCCCGCAGGCGCCTCGTTCGAACCGCTCGAGAGGTCGCTTCCAGTCGGCGCCGCGGTGGTCGTCGTGGTGGACCGCGGAGACGACGTGGACGTGGTGGTGCTGCTCTCCGTCGTCGGGGGAGGCACCTGCGCCTCGGACGCTCGTCCTCCTGCGAGCGCGGCCGCCACGAGGGCACCCACGAGAAGCAGGCCTCGGGTCGCTCGTGCACGGGACGGGTCCACCGTGGCAGGTTCGGCTCCGGCCCGCGGTTCTCCTCCCGAGGCGGGCAGACTGTGCGGCCATGGGTCGGCGGAAGCGGACGGTTGCGTACATCGAGGACGAACCGGCGGTGCAGCGCCTCGTAGCCTTCTGGCTCGAAGACGCCGGGTTCGACGTCCTGCTGGCCTCCGATGGAGCGGCCGGCCTCGATCTGGTGCGGGCCGAGCGACCCGACCTGGTCGTGACCGACGCCCTCATGCCGGTGATGACCGGCGACGAGCTCGTGGAGGCGCTCCAGGCAGACCCCGACCTCCGAGACATCCCGATCGTGATGGCGACCGCAGCAGCCAGCCCCCTCCGGGTGCGTCGCATGACCCAGCTCGGCTGCCGTGCGGTGATCGCGAAGCCGCTCGAGGAGGCGACGTTCCTGGCGGCGATCGACGCGGCGATCGCGGACTGACCCCTACTCCTCGGGCGCCTCGGTGGCCCGTCGCTTGATCTCCTCGACCACGCTCGGGTCGGCGAGGGTCGTGGTGTCGCCGAGCGAGCGCCCCTCGGCGACGTCTCGCAGCAATCGCCGCATGATCTTCCCCGACCGCGTCTTGGGCAGCTCGTCGGTGAAGATCAGCGTCTTGGGCCGAGCGATCGGGCCCAGCTTCGTCGCCACGTGCTGGCGGACCTCCTCGCCGAGCTCGGCGCTGACCGTGACCGACCCGCGCGCGATGACGTAGGCCATGATCGCCTGGCCGGAGAGCGCGTCGTTCGCGCCGACCACCGCCGCTTCGGCCACCGCCGGGTGATCGACGAGCGCCGACTCCACCTCGGCGGTGGAGATCCGGTGTCCGGACACGTTCATCACGTCGTCGACACGACCGAGCAGCCACAGGTAGCCGTCGTCGTCGAGCTTGCAGCCGTCTCCCGCGAAGTAGCGGCCCTCGAACCGGCTCCAGTACGTGTCCTGGTAGCGCTCGGGATCGCCGTAGATCCCGCGGAGCATCGACGGCCAGGGTCGGGTGAGCGTGAGGTAGCCGCCGCCTCGCTCGACTCGCTGCCCGGTGTCGTCGACGACTTCGGCCCCGATCCCCGGCAGCGGGAACGTCGCGGACCCGGGCTTCAGCACGGTGGCACCGGGGAGCGGGCTGATCATGATCGCGCCGGTCTCGGTCTGCCACCACGTGTCCACGATCGGGCAGCGCCCGCCCCCGATGTGCTCGTGGTACCACATCCAGGCCTCGGGGTTGATGGGCTCGCCCACGCTCCCGAGCAGTCGCAGGCGCGAGAGGTCGTGGCCCTCGGGTTCCTGTGCGCCCCACTTCATGAACGTCCGGATGGCCGTGGGCGCGGTGTAGAGGATCGTGACGCCGTAGCGCTCGGCGATGTCCCAGAGGCGGTCGCGCCCGGGCGTGTCGGGTGTGCCCTCGTACATCACGGAGGTCGCGCCGTTCGTGAGCGGCCCGTACACGATGTAGCTGTGCCCGGTCACCCACCCGATGTCGGCAGCACACCAGTACACGTCTGATTCAGGGTGCAGGTCGAACACGTACTTGTGCGTGAAGGCGACCTGGGTGAGGTACCCGCCGGTCGTGTGCATGATCCCCTTCGGCTTCGCCGTGGTGCCCGACGTGTACAGGAGGTACAGCAGGTCTTCGCTGTCCATCGGCTCACACGGGCACACCGGGTCGGCTGCCGCCATCAGGTCGTGCCACCACGCATCGCGACCAGCCACCATGTCGACCGGCTCCTCGACGCGAGCCACCACCACGACGTGCTCCACCGACGGTGTCGACGCCAACGCCGCATCGACGTTGGGCTTCAGCATCGAAGGCACGCCGCGACGGAAGCCGCCGTCTGCGGTGATCACGACCTTGCAGGCAGCGTCGTTGATGCGATCGATCAGCGAGTCGGGGCTGAAGCCCCCGAACACCACCGAGTGAGGCGCCCCGATCCGTGCGCACGCGAGCATCGCGACGGGCAGCTCCGGGATCATCGGCATGTAGATGCAGACGCGATCGCCCTTCGCCACGCCGAGGCCCTTCAGCACGTTCGCGAACCGCTGCACCTCGGCATGCAGGTCGGCATAGGTGATCGTGCGAGTGTCGCCCGGCTCGCCCTCCCAGTGGTAGGCCACCCGGTCCCCCAGACCGGCCCGCACGTGACGGTCGACGGCGTTGTGGCACACGTTGAGCCGTCCGCCCACGAACCATCGCGCGTACGGGAGATCCCATTCGAGGATCGTGTGCCACTCCTCGTCCCAGTCGACGAGCGCTGCCGCCTGCTTCGCCCAGAAGCCCTGGTAGTCCTCATCGGCCTCGTCGTAGAGGAACGGCGACGCCGCAAGCGTGCGCTCCACGAACGCCGACGGGGGCGGGAACCTGCGGTCCTCGATCAGGTAGTCCTCGATGGCTGCCCCGTGCGGGTGCTCGTCGGCCATGACTGATGATCCCCCTGGTGTGCTGATCGGCGAAGCGTGCCCACCCTACGCGGACCGCTACGGTCCCGGGCTATGCCCGCCACCTCACCGCTGGTGCTCGTCGACCGCCCTCGCGCGCACGTTGCGACGGTGCGGTTGAACCGCCCTGATCGCCTCAACGCGATGTCGATCGAGCTCGTGTCCGAGCTGCACGACGCCCTCGTCACGATCGCGGACGACAACGACACCTGGGTCGTCGTGCTCACCGGAGCAGGACGAGGCTTCTCGTCAGGACTCGACCTGAAGGACACGGGGATCGTCCCGAACATCGACGGCCTGCAGGTCGGCCGAATCGCCCAGCGCGCGATGCGGCACTACTCGCGGCTCGTGCCGCAGATGCGCCGCATGCCGCAGCCGATCATCGCGGCGGTCAACGGACCCGCGTACGGCGGGGGCATGTGCCTCGCGCTCGGTGCCGACCTCCGATTCGCCGCCGCGTCGGCCGCGTTCAACAGCACCGGCATCGTCAACGGCCTCACCTCCACCGAGCTGGGTGTCTCGTGGCTCCTGCCCCGGCTGATCGGCGTCGCGCGATCCAACGACATGCTCCTCACCGGCCGGGTCGTCGACGCGAACGAGGCGCTGCAGATGGGGTTGGTCTCTCGGGTACTCCCAGATGAGGACCTGCTCGACGCGTGCCTCGACGTCGCTGAGGGGATGACGCGCTTCAGCCCCTATGGGCTCTCGATGACCAAGGACGTGCTGTGGGCCAACCTGGAGGTGGCAAGCCTCGAGGCGGCCGTCGAGCTCGAGGACCGCAACCAGCTGATGCTCGGGTTCACGGAGAACCTGCCCGAAGCGATCCGCGCCTTCGACGCGGGACGTGAGCCGAGCTACACGGACGAACCGCGGCGCGGGATGTTCCCCGAGGCCTGACGCGCCACCGCATCGATCTGGGGCTCGCCATCTGCGATCGCCAGCGGCGCGGTGGCGGCGGTCACGCGCGCGCTTGCCGACCGGACCGCGGCGACCACTCGAGCACTCGGAACGCGCCGAGTCCCGCTGGGTCGGTGAGAGCGGCAGCCTCCGAGACCTGACTGCGGGCACGGACCGCGTCGAGGTCGCCCACACCAGCGCGCTCACGCCACTGTCGGCGAGCCTTCGCCACGACGTCGTCGAGACCGAGCTGTCTCAACCACTCGGCCTGGCGCGTCGAGGAGGTCGGACGCGCGCCGAGCTGATCGACGGGGACCTCCACCGTGATGTCCTGCGAGCCGAGCAGCGCGAGCGGCACCCCTCCACGCTCGTGCAGGCGATAGGTGCGCAGCCACTCGGCCGCCGGGCGCGATGCGAGCTCGTCGGTGGTGTCGCACGCGTAGTCGATCGCCACGACGCGACCCTCCGCACCAGCGAGCTGCCGCGCGCTGCGAACCCATCCGGCCGCTGCGTCGACGATCGGAGCGCGAGCGCCGTCGAGGGCCGACGGCGCCAGGCGCTCGAGACGCAACGCGTCGCGGGACGACAGCGGCACCAGCACCTCCACCAGATCCGGACCATCGACGCCGACTCGAACCTCGAGCCAGGCTCCGTTCCGACGCTCGGCCAGCCGGAACGGCAGGTTGTCGAGCAGCTCGTTGGCGAGCACGACGCAGGGAGGAGCCAGGCGCGGGAGGGCGGCGAGGCTGACGACCGCCGGTCCGCCCGGGCCCACGCGGCGCGAACGCGGGTCCTCAGGGTCCTCGAGCGGGACCAGCACGGCCGCGGGGTCCTCCAAGGCGAGCCGCGCAGCTTGCAGCCCGCGCTGCGCCTCGGAGCGTTCGACGAGCACATAGCGCAGGGACCCGGCACACGACGGGTTCGCCCGCAGGATCGCATGCGCCAGCGTCCCGGGTCCGGCGCCCGCCTCCACGACGGTGAACACGGCTGGCTCGCCCGCTTCGGTCCACCACGCGTCGAGCGCGCGCGCGACGAGCAGCCCGAAGAGTGCACCGACCTCGGGACTGGTGATGAAGTCACCGGTCCGACCGGCGCGACCGGCCGTCATGTAGAAGCCTCCGGCGGAGTCATAGAGCGCCGCTTCGACGACCGCATCGAAGCCGACGGGTCCGCGACGGGCGACCATCGCCCGGACGAAGTCGTCGACCGTGGTCACGGTGAGCCCTCGATCGCTGGCAGATCGACGGTGACCCGGGCGCCTCCCAGGTCGGATGGTTCGATGCGCAGCTCGCCTCCGGCGGCGGTCGCGCAGGTCCGCGCGATGTCGAGCCCGAGCCCTGTCGATCCGACCTTGCTCGCCCCTCGGCCCACGACCGAGGCCGCGTCGTCGATCCCGGGGCCACCGTCGTCGACCGAGAGGAGGACCCGCGCGCCGGCGCGAGCGACGCTGACGCGATAGCCAACGCCAACCGGCGTGTGGGCGAACACGTTCCCGATCAGCACGTCGATCGCGGCGGCCGCGTCGCTCGCCTCGCAGCGAACGAGGTGAGAGCCCGCCGGCCGGATCTCGCAGGACCACGCGCGACCGTCGTCGTCTGCGAGCGCACCCCAGAACGCTGCTCGCGCTTCGGCGACGGCGGCCAGGTCGCAGCGCGCGGCAACCGAATCGTGCAGCGGCCGTCTCGCGGACCTGATGAGCGCGCTGACCTCCGCCTCGAGCCGGTCGACATCGGCCGCGATGGCGGCATCGCCGCGGCTCTCCGCGTCCAAGCGGAGCGCGGTCAACGGCGTGCGCAGTCGATGCGACAGGTCTGCCACGCGCTCGCGCTCCGTCACCAAGAGCTCGTCGATGCGGTCAGCGAGCAGGTTCAGTGCGGCCCCGACCTCCGCGATCTCCGGCGGACCACCAGGCGCGGCACGAGCCGCCGTGTCGCCGTGCGCGAGCGCGCGGCTCGTCGCGGCGAGGTCGGCGGCGGGCTTGGTCACCGAGCGTGCCAGTCGGTCGGTGACGAGTACGGCAACCGCGAGAAGACCGGCAGCGAGCGCGGCGAGGATCGCCCGAGCCGATCCGACGCCAGCCTGGAGCAACGACCTCGGCACGCGGACGCGGAGCACGGCGACCTCGTCGATGCCGGTGACCACCGGCGTGTACACGTCCACGCCCGACGATGTCGAGCGCGAGAACGCGAGGTGCCGCTCCCGCGCCAGGGCAAGGGCCTCAGGATCTGCGCGCGATGCGTCGCCGAGCGAGGTGCCGTCGGCGAGCCGCAGGCTCAACCGCCCGTCGGCGCCGGACCTGGTCTGTTCGATCGCCACCTCGAGCAGCGCCGGCTCGGGTGCGGCCGCGAGCACCGGCGCGAGAGACGCCATGTCACGCTCGGCGTCGGTGATCGCTCGGTCATGCGCGACTTGCGCGACGAGCGAGCCCAACGGCACCGCGAATGCGGCGATCAAGAGGCTGGTCACTCCGAGGGTGACGAGGAGCAAGCGACGGCGCATCGGTGATCAGGCGGTCGGAGGCTCGAGCTTGACACCGACGCCCCGAACCGTGCGCAGGTACCGGGGGGAGCCGGCCGACTCGCCGAGCTTGCGGCGAAGCCAGGAGAGGTGCACGTCGATCGTCTTGTCCGCGCCGCCGTGTGGCTGCCGCCACACCTCGGCGAGCAGCTCGCGGCGGGTCACCACCTCCGGAGACCGACGTACCAGGTGCGCGAGCAGGTCGAACTCGAGCCGGGAGAGATCGAGCTCCTTGCCGTCGAGGGAGGCCGTTCGCCGCTGGGAGTCGATGGTGAGCCCCCCGACCGTCGTCGCGCTCGTCGCGGGCACCGCTGGGCGCGAACGACGGATGACCGCTCGGATCCGGGCGTCGAGCTGGGAGACCGCGTACGGCTTGACCACGTAGTCGTCAGCGCCCGCGTCGAGCAGTCGCACGACCTCGGCATCGTCGTCCCGTGCGGTCGCCACGATCACCGGCACGCTCGACACGCCGCGCAGCATCCGGAGCACGTCGGCCCCATCGAGGTCCGGCAGGCCGAGGTCGAGGACCACCACCTCAGGCGCCCAGTCGACCAACGCGCTCAGGGCGTCAGCGCCGCGTGACTCGGTCCGCACCGCGTGACCGGACGCGGCAAGCGCGCTCGCCACGGCTTCACGGATCCGCTGGTCGTCCTCGATCACGAGCACCGATGCCACCGCGAGGACGCTAGGGCGTCGGCTCGGCGCGGGTTCTCCGTTCGGGCTCGGTTAACCGTTCCTTAGGGCGGACTTGTGCCCTGGACAACCCGGCCCGGACCAAGATGGCGAGGTGCGCAAGTCGTTCACGTACCTCGCGGCCTGGCTGGTGGCCGGCGCGGCGGCGCTGACGCTCGCGACCTCCGCCGTCTCGCTGGTGGGGAACCAGGTCACGGGAGACCGCGCCGCGCCGCTCAGCGCAGGCGAGGTGCGCACGGAGCTGGAGGGCGACGGGACCACGACCACCACGTTGCCTGGGCAGGGTGCTCCCACGACCCAGCCCGGCTCGAGCACCCAACCCGGGTCGAGCCCGGCGACGAGCACCACCACCACGACGGTCTCTTCGCTCCCACCGCCGCCGACGACGACGACTGCACCTGCGTCTGTCACGCGCACCTACACCCTCGAAGGGGGCACTGCGACGCTGCGGTTCTCCCCCGACGGCGTGCGCGTCGTCGTTGCGAGCCCCGCCGACGGCTTCTCGGTCGAGGTGGAGCAGACGCACGACACCGGCGTGCAGGTGGAGTTCAGCAGCGAGACGCATCGCAGTCGCGTCGAGGCATGGTGGGACGGCGGACCGCAGGACGAGGTGCGCGAGGAGGACTGAGACCTTCACCTGCTCTTGAGGTGCTCCCGAGGACGCCTTAGACGGGAACGGGGGATGGTGGGTGCATCAGCCGACCGGCTCACCACCCAGCAGACAAGGACCACCTCATGTCGCCTTCACTCCCCCGATCCCGCACCCGACTCGGCGCCGCCGCCGGCATCCTCGGCGTGTCCGTCGCGCTGATCGCCGCAACCGGCGCCGGCCCGGCCCCCTCGATCCTCCAGCTCACCGGAGCGTCGGAGGACGTTCGTGGGAACTGCGACGAGGCCGAGCACGCGAGCGACCCGGGCTGCACGGCTGCGTTGCAAAGCCCGCGCGCCGAGGACGACTCGACCACCTCCACGACCAGCACGACCGGCGACGACGGTTCCACCACCTCGACGACCGTGACGGATCCGGCGCCGAACGAGGTGCGCACGGTCAGCGCTGGCGACGCCGGCTCGATCATCGTCGCCGTCGAGGGTGCGCAGCTCCGACTCCTCGCGGCGAGCCCCAACCAGGGGTGGCAGGTCGAGGTGGAGCACGCCGCCGGCCACGAGGTGGAGGTCTCCTTCCGGTCCGGAAGCCTGCGGGTCGACGTGAACGTGGAGCTCGAGGACGGCGAGGTCCGTGAGCGGGTGCGCACGCGCAACGACGCCACCGACGAGCGGGTCGAGACGGAGGACGGGGTCGTCGTCCGCGACGACCACGACGACGACGACGACAGCAGCGGCCACGACAGCGACGACAGCTCAGGCTCCGACAGCGACGACGACAGCGGAAGCGCAAGCGACGACGGTCCGGATCACGACTGAGCCGGTCGACCAGCCACAGTGATCAGCGCCCCGGGGGGACCCGGGGCGCTGTCGCGTCCGGCCAACCTGGTTCTCGGGCGGCTTGTCCGTGCCGGCGACGGAGCGATCGCCCGAGAACGCTGCCCTACGCCGGGAGGAAGCTCGCGAGATCGCCGAGGCGGGTGGCCAAGTTCGACACGCCGAACGCGACGGTGATGACGACCGACAGCGCCAGCGCGGCAGTCAGCGAGAACGGCACCCGGACGGCAGTTCGGTCGCCGTCGGGCACCGGCCTCATCCACATCTCGCGGGCGATGTTGGCGTAGTAGTAGAGCGCGATCACCGAGTTGACGCCGACGATCACGGCGAGCGTCACACCTCCGGCCGTCAGGTCGGGTTGGATCAGCGCGCGGAACACCACGAACTTGGCGAGCCAGCCGCCGAGCGGCGGGATGCCGGCGAGGCTGAAGAGGAAGAGGGTCATCAGCACGGTGAGGCCCGGCGCATACTCGAAGAGCCCGCCCCACGACTCGATCTCCGCGCTGCGGGTCTTGCGTGCGACTGCGAGCACCACCGCGAAGGCGCCGAGGTTCATCGCCGCGTAGATGAGCAGGTAGGTGACCACGGCGCGGAGCGCGCCGCCCGGGTTGGAGCCGACGACCGCAAGCGGGGCGAGCATGAAGCCGGCCTGGGCGACGCCGGAGTACGCGAGCAGCCGGATGATGTTCGTCTGCCGGAGCGCGATGAGGTTGCCGACGGTCATCGTGATCGCGGCGAGCACCCACATGAGCGGACCCACGACGTCGTCGCGCCCGATGAACGCGATGAGCACGAGCTGGAGCAGCGCCACGAACCCGGCCGCCTTCGAGCTCACCGCGAGGAACGCCGTGATCGGGGTCGGCGCTCCCTCATAGGTGTCGGGCGCCCAGGTGTGGAAGGGCACAGCGGAGACCTTGAACGCGAAGCCGACGACCACGAGCACCACACCGAGCGTGATGAAGGGTCGCGTGTCGCCGGCGCTCAGGACGGCGCCGATGTCGCTCAGCAGCGTGCTCCCCGCCAGGCCGTAGAGCAGGGACATGCCGTAGAGCATCACGGCCGATGCGAACACGCCCATGAGGTAGTACTTCACGCCCGCTTCGTTGCCGTGGAGGTCGCGCTTGCGCCACCCGGCGAGCATGTAGGCGGGGATCGAGAGCAGCTCGAGGGCGACGAAGATCGACACGAGGTCGCGCGACGACGCCATGACGGTCATCCCGAGGATCGAGCTGAGCAGCAGGAAGTAGTACTCGCCCTCCGCGTAGTCGCCCTCGGCGACGTAGTTCGTCGAGAGCAGCACGACGACGTAGCCGGCGAGGAGGAACAGGCCCTTCAGCACGAGCGAGAAGTTGTCGACTGCGTACGCGCCGCCGAACATCGCTCGGTCGGTGCCGTCGAGCGCGAGGGTGAGGACCGGCACGAAGGCGGCGAGCAGCCCGATCCCGGCCACCTGAGGGACGATCCCACGTGCCCCGTCGCGCGTGAAGAGGTCGACGAGCAGCACGATGACGAGCGCGCCGACGAGCACGACCTCTGGAGCGAACGCGTGCCAGTCCACGTGGGGCTGGAGGAACGGGGTCTCCCCGTGCAGGAGCGAGGCGAGCATCGGGTGCTACTTGCCCAACGCCGCGAAGGTCTGGCCCATCGCCGAGAGGGCGGGATCGGTGATCTTGAACACGAGGTTCGGGTACACGCCGAGCACGAGGATCAGCACGAGCATCGGGGCCCACGCGAGCCACTCGGTGAGGTGGACGTCGTGGATGTGCGCGTCCTCGAACTCCTCGCTCGTGGTGCCGAACGACGTGCGCTGGAACAGCCAGAGGAGGTAGCCCGCCGCGAGGACGGTGCCGAACGCTGCGACGACCATGTACGTGCGGAACGTCTCCTCGGGAAGGCCGGCGCCGGGGTTGTACGCGGAGAGGATCGCCGGGAACTCGCCCCAGAACCCTGCGAGGCCCGGCAGGCCGAGCGACGCCATCGTGCAGAACCCGAGGATCCAACCGAGCTTGGGCGCCTTCAGCAACATGCCCCCGAGTCGCTTGATCTCGAGCGTGTGGTAGCGCTCCTTCACGGAGCCCGCCACGAAGAAGAGCATGCCGGTGATCAGGCCGTGCGCCACCATGCCGAACACGGCCGCGTTGAGACCGAAGTCGGTGAGCGTTGCGATGCCGAGCATCACGAAGCCCATGTGGGCCACCGAGGAGAAGGCGATGAGTCGCTTCATGTCGGTCTGCGCGAGGCAGCCGAGCGCGCCGTAGATGATGCCGATCACCGCGAGCAGACCGATGTACGGCGCCCACTTCACCGCGGCCTCGGGCAGGATGAACAGCGCGACCCGGATGAAGCCGTAGGTGCCGAGCTTCAGGAGCACAGCGGCAAGGATCACCGAGCCCTGCGTTGGCGCCTGAGTGTGCGCGTCGGGCAGCCAGGTGTGGAACGGGAACATCGGCACCTTGATGCCGAAGCCCATGAACATGCCGCCGAAGATGAGCACCTGCGTCGACATCGCGAGGTCGCCGGACGCGTTCCGCTCTGCGACGCCGCGCGCGAGCTCGACCATCGAGAAGCTCTCCCCCCCGGTGACGAAGAACACCGCGAGGAAGCTCACGATCATGAGCGCCGAGCCGAAGAGCGTGAACAGGAAGAACTTGATGGCCGCGTACTGGCGGTTCTCGCCGCCCCACACGCCGATCATGAAGTACATCGGCAGCAGGACGAGCTCGAAGAAGACGAAGAACAGGATGAGGTCCTGGGCGAGGAAGCTCCCGAGCATGCCCGTGTGCAGCACGAGGGTGAGGATCAGGAACGCCTTTGGGTTGTGCGGCTCCGGGAAGTGGTTCCAGCTGTAGATGATGACGAGCGGCGTGATCAGCAGCGTGAGCGCGACCAGCGGGAGCGACAGGCCGTCGAGCGCCATGAGGTAGCGCGAGCTGATGACCTCGATCCACGGCTTGTCGACGAGGAACTGCAGCTTGTCGGCGTGGTCGTAGTCGAAGTCGGCGAACACCGCGATGCCGACGCCGGCGGATGCGAGCGACGCCACCAGTGCGACGACCTTGTGGAGCTGCTCCTCCGCCTTGGGGATGAGCATCATCACGAGGACGCCCACCAGTGGGAGGAACACGATGAGGCTCAGGCCCCAGTCGGTGAGGAATTGGTTGTTGTCCATGGTCCCGTCTCGGTCCTGCGATCAGATGACGACGATGAAGATGCCGGCGAGGAGCGCCGCGCCGGCGAAGAGGAGGGCGGCGTACTGCTGCACGCGCCCGGTCTGCATTCGGCGGAGGCCCTGGCCGCTGTGCTCCGCAGCAGCCCCTGAGCCGTTGACGGCGCCGTCGATGACGCCCTGGTCGATGCGGTCGTAGATCCAGCGGCCGCCGGCCACCGCGCCGCTGCCTGCAGCGTTGACGACGCCGTCGATGCCCTTCTGGTTGAACCAGTAGGCGCCCTTCGCGATGGGGCCCTTCACGGCGCCGACGATGACGTCGGTGTAGAGGCGGTCGAAGTAGTACTTCTCGACGAGCACGCGGTGTCCGGCGCGCGCGATCTTGTTGCGCTCGGTGATGCCGTGGGGTCCGAGGCCCCGGAAGTACCAGGCGTAGGCGAGGCCGATGCCGAGCACGCCGATGACCGTCGACACGAGGGCGATGTAGCCATTGAACTCGGGATGGCTGAACGTGGAGAGCACGGAGGGGAAGTACTCGCCCTTCGGTTCGTAGAAGTGCTCGAAGCGAAGCGTCCACGAGTCGGGGACGACGTTGCCCACGACGCCGCTGTTCGGCAGGTTGACGAGGCCCGCCAGGATCGCGAGCCCGCTCAGGATGTACAGCGGCACGACGATCCGCGGGCCGGACTCGTGCGGCGGGTGATGCGGATCCGCCGCGTGCCCGCGTGGCTCGCCGTGGAAGGTGAGGTAGACGCAGCGCGTCATGTAGGCGGCCGTCATGAGCGCGCCGAGCACCCCCACCACCAGGAACGCCGTGTAGCTCCCGCTGCCACCGAGCTGTGATGCCCCCGCCAGGATCTCGTCCTTCGACCAGAAGCCCGCCAGCGGGAAGAGCCCGATGAGGGCAGCGGTGCAGATCACGAAGGTCCAGTAGGTCCTCGGCCTGAAGCGCGTCATGCCGCCCATGTCCTGCTTCATGTCGAAGGAGTGCACGGAGTGGGCCACGGAGCCGGAGCCGAGGAAGAGGCCGGCCTTGAACATCGCGTGCGTGAAGAGGTGGAAGAAGGCGGCGGTCCACGCGCCCACGCCGAGGGCCATCACCATGTAGCCGAGCTGGGAGACAGTGGAGTAGGCGAGGACCTTCTTGATGTCGTTCTGCACGAAGGCGAGCCCCGCTCCCCCGAGGACGGTGACGCCGCCGACCACGGCGAGGAGGTTCACGCTCGACACCCCGATCGACAGGCCCTGGAAGAACACGCCGTAGAGCCGTCCGACCATGTAGATGCCGGCCACGACCATCGTGGCGGCGTGGATGAGGGCCGACACCGGGGTGGGACCGGCCATCGCGTCCGGCAGCCAGGTGTGGAGGATGAACTGGCCTGACTTCGACATGACGGCCGCGAGCAGCGAGCACGACGCCACCAGCAGCACGAGGGAGCTGATGTCGCCCGACACCGCCAGCTCGTTGATCGTGCGGATGTCGAACGTGCCGGCGGCGAAGTACAGGACGATCACGCCGCAGATCAGCCCGACGTCGCCGACGCGGTTCGTGAGGAACGCCTTGAGGGCGGCGTCCGAGTTGGGCTTCTCCTCCCACCAGTGGCCGATGAGCGCAAACGAGCACAGTCCCACGAGCTCCCAGCACGTGAGGAGCTGCAGCGTGCTCTCGCTCATGATGAGCCCGAGCATCGAGGCGCTGAAGAGGGAGAGGAACGCGAAGTAGTGGGTGTAGCGACGGTCGCCGTTGACGTAGTCGGTGCTGTACACGTGCACGAGCAGCGAGATGAGGGTGACGACGAAGAGCATCATCACCGCCGGGCCGTCGAGGAGCATGCCTGCGCTGAAGTCGACCCCGCCGCTCGACCACCACGTCCACGACCGCTGGACCGGCTCGACGGTGAACTCGGTGTGCGCTGGTGCTTCGCCGCCCTCAGGTTCCGGGGTGGCGGTGCCGTGCTCGCTGGCCGAGGGCTCTGGGGTGGTCGCGGCGTGCTCGCCACCCTCGGGCTCCGGGGTGGCCGCGCCGTGCTCGCTCGCCGCGGGCGTCGACTCGGCGGCATGCTCCGCCTCGTTGACGTGCGGGAACCACTGGAAGTTGGTGGCGAGCGCGAGGGCGAACGCGATGCCGAGCGCAGCGATGCCGATCTCGGACCCCTGCTTCGGCATGCGCTTGCCGAAGAACAGGATCAGGAAGAACGACGCCGCCGGGATGAGCGGGATGACGTACGCGTGCTCGAGGAACCAGCCCATCAGCCCTTCATCTCCGCCACGTCGTCAAGGTCGACGCTCTTGCGGTTGCGGTAGATCAGAAGGACGATCGCGAGCCCGACGCCGACCTCCGCCGCCGCGATCGCGATCACGAACAGCGCGAACACCGAACCGCCGGGCGAGCCGTGCATCGCGCCGAAGGCCACGAGGTTGATGTTCACGGAGTTCAGGATGAGCTCGATCGACATCAGGACGAGCACCGCGTTGCGTCGTGCGAGCGCGCCGTACACGCCGACGCAGAACAGGACTGCGCCGAGGAGCAGGAACTGGTTGAGCAGCAGGTCGTCCATGCTCATTCCTTCCGGGCGAGGACGATCGCGCCCACGAGGGCAGCGAGGAGCAGGACGGAGACGACCTCGAACGGCACGAGGTACTGGCTGAAGATCGAGTCGCTCACCGTGGCGGTGTTGGACCCGTGGAGGGACGCGATGCGCGTGTCGGGGGGAAGCGGCGTGCGCGTCCAGCCGTACTGGTCGATCAGGGCGTAGGCCATCACGCCGAACAGCAGCAGCGCGGTGGCCGCCGCGCTCGTCCAGTGCTTGTGCGTGAGGTCTTGCGCGCGACCGATCTGGGCGCGGGTGAGCATGATGCCGAAGAGGAACAGCACCACGATGGCGCCGATGTAGACGAGCACCTGCGTGGCGGCGACGAACTCGGCGGCGAGCAGCACGTACTGGGCGCCAACGCCGGCGAGGACGGCTACGAGGTAGAGGGCGGCGTGCACGACGTTGCGCGTGGTGACCACTCGAAGCGCGCTGAACACGATGCCGCCCGCGATGGCATAGAAGAAGATGTTCTGCGCGACCATCAGCGCGGCACCTTCCGGACCTTGGCATCGGAGCCGGCCTCGTAGGCCTCGAAGTCAGGCACGGTCTCCATCCACTCCCCGAGTCGGTCCATGTCGTGGAGGAGGTCGGCGAGCCGTGGCTCGGAGTACTCGAACTCGGGGCTCCAGAAGAGCGCATCGAACGGGCAGACCTCGACGCAGATCCCGCAGTACATGCACAGCGCGTAGTCGATGTCGAAGCGGTCGAGCGCGCTGACCGTGCGCTCCTTGCCGCCGGGGCGTCGCGGCGGGGCCTTCGTCTTGTGGCCTTCGATGTAGATGCACCAGTCGGGGCAGCTGCGCGAGCACAGCATGCAGACGGTGCAGTTCTCCTCCTTCAGCGCGATGACACCGCGAGCGCGCGGCGCCGGCACCTCGGGGGGGCTCTTGTAGGGGTACTGGACCGTCACCGCGCCAAGCGTGGGCGCGGGAAGGAGCGTCTTGATCCCGCGCTTGGGGAACATCGTCTTGAGGAAGATCCCCATCGTGATCTTCATGCCCTTGACAAGGCCGCGCAGCGGCATCTTCGGCGTGGGACGCGGCATCAGAACGCCACCTCCGCGGTTTGGCGGGGGGCGCGGGGGGCAGAGGCTCCGCCGGAGCCCTCCGCCTGCGAAGGGGCGGCTCCGCCGACCCCTGAGCCGACGATCAGTGCGCCGAAGGCGCACCGCTCAGCTCGGAGGAGGTCGCCGAAGGCGAGCAACGACGACATCAGAAGGCCACCTTCAGGACCATCGTGGCCAGGATGTTGACCAACGAGATGGGGATGAGCGCCTTCCAGGCGAAGGCCTGCAGCTGATCCTCACGGAAGCGGGGGAACGTGAAGCGAGCCCAGAAGATGAGCGTGCCGACGATCATCATCTTGGCCACGAGCACCAGCGGCCCCACCACGTTCATGTAGTTCTCGCTGAGGTCCACGAACGGGAGGGCCCAGCCACCGAGGAACAGCGTGGAGGCGAGAGCTGCGAACACCGCGGCGGTGGCGAACTCGGCGATGAAGAACAGCAGGAAGCGCATGCCCGAGTACTCGGTCATGTAGCCGGTGACGATCTCGGACTCGGCGACCGGCATGTCGAACGGGGTCTGCGCGAGCTCGGCCTGGCTGGCGATGAGGAACACCACGAAGCCGACGAGCTGCGTGAGGATGAACGGGTTGCCGATGCCGTCCCAGCCGAAGATCGCACCGTCGTGCTGCGCCGCGACGATGGCCTGCAGGTTGAGCGTGCCCGCCTGGATGACGACCCCGACCACCGCGAGGACCATCGGGAGCTCGTACGCGATGAGCTGACCAGCGGCACGCAGGCCACCGATGAGCGAGTACTTGTTGGCCGATGCCCAGCCGGCGACGAGGATGCCGATGACCGAGACCGACGACAGGCCGAGGGCGAGGAACACACCGGTGTCGAGGTTCGCGAAGTACGCGTCGGGCCCGAAGGGCATCACGACGGCGAGCAGAAAGGTGGACGCGAGCACGATGTACGGCGCGAGCTTGAAGAGCCTCGCGTCGGCCCGCTCGGGCACGAGGTCTTCCTTCTGGAGGAACTTGCCCACCTCAGCGACGAGCTGCAGGGTGCCGTGCGGGCCGGCTTCCATCGGACCGAGCCGGCTCTGCATGTAGCTCATCATCTTGAAGAGGAAGGCGATCACGAACGTGCCGGCGCCCAGGATGATGAACACGGCCGCGCCAGCGACACGGAAGATCGACTGCTGCCAGTAGTTGCCCCAGTCGAGGGCGAGCACGGAAGCGCTCACCGGTCGATGTCCCCGAGGATGAAGTAGAGGCTCGCGAGGATGGCGATGATGTCGGGGACGTACACGCCCCGCAGGAGCCAGGGCGCGATGGAGATGTTGTTGAAGCTGGCCGAGCGGATCTTCACGCGGAACGGGCCGGTGTCGCCCTTGGAGACCACGTAGTAGCCCATGGCCCCGAGCGGGTTCTCGGTGGCGATGTAGGCCTCGCCCTCGGGCACCTTGATGATGCGCGGCACCTTGGCCATGATCGCTCCGCCGGGCAGGCCGTCGCAGAGCTGGTCCACGATCTTCGTTGCCTCGCGCACCTCCTGCAGGCGCACCCAGCACCGCGAGAAGCAATCGCCGTCGGGGTGGGTCTAGACCTTCCAGTCGAGCTGGTCGTAGGCGAGGCCGATGTTGGCGTCACGGCGCAGGTCCCAGTCGACCCCGGAGCCGCGGAGGTTCGCGCCCGACAACCCGTAGGAGGTGGCCATGTGCGCGGGGATCACGCCGATGCCGCGGGTGCGGGTCTGGAAGATCTCGTTGCCGTAGACCAGGCCGTCCATGAGGTCGCAGAACTCGCGGAGGCGGACCATCGCCGCCTTGGTGTCGGCCACCCAGCCCTTCGGCAGGTCGTCCTTCAGGCCGCCGATGCGGTCGAAGTTGGGGTGGAAGCGTCCACCGGTGACGGACTCGATCTGGTTGAGCACGAACTCGCGGTCACGGAAGGCGAGGAACGCTGGGGTCTGCGCGCCGAGCTGCAGGGCGAGGTCGCCGATGAAGAGGCTGATGTTCGCGATGCGCGACAGCTCGAAGAGGATCGTGCGGATCCACATGGCACGGGGTGGGGCCTCGATCTCCATGAGCTGTTCGGCGGCGAGGATGAACGGCACCTCGTTGGCGAAGCTCCCGAGCCAGTCGATGCGGTTCACGAGCGTGGTGACCTGCGGGTACGACCGGACCTCGCAGAGCTTCTCGTAGCCCCGGTGCATGTAGCCGCACATCACGTCGGCCGAGGTGACCTGTTCGCCATCGAGGCGGGCGACGAGCCGGAGCGTGCCGTGCGTTGCCGGGTGCTGGGGGCCCATGTTGAGCACCATGCCGTCGTCGGTCTCGAGCTCGACGTTCACCCGGCCGTCTGCCGCCTGCGCGTTGGCGTACGCGAGCTGCTGTGCGTCGGTGAGCAGCGTCATGCATCGCCTCCTTCGGCCTCGGGCTCGTCCTCATCGTCGCCGCCCGGCATGGGCTCGACGTCGACGATGCCGGGCCACGGCTTCACGACCCGGGCGAGCAGTGGGAACTCCTTGCGGAGGGGGTGCCCCTCGAACTCGGAGGGCAGGTAGATGTGGCGCAGGTCGGCGTTGCCGTCGAAGGTGATCCCGAACATCTCGTGGGCCTCGCGCTCGTGCCAGGCCGCGCCGGCGAAGGTACGCGTCCACGTGCCGATCCGCGGGTCGTCGTCGGGCACGTCGGCCTTCAGGAAGGCGCGCAGGTCAGAGCCGATCTTCGCCACCGAGGCGAGGACCTGGATCCGGCTCTCCCCCCCGGCGTAGCCGGGGATGGCGGCCGCGCGCTCCGGCATCGGCGGCGGGAACGGGACATCCACCGAGGAGTCCTCGTACCGCCCGTAGGGCGACGGCAACCAGTCGATGGCGGAGAGGAAGTCGAAGAAGCGCAGGCCGGCCGCATCGTGGGCGACCTCGGCCGCGGTCGACCACGCGTCGGTCGCCACCCGGATCCAGAGCCCCTGACCGGGCTTGATGTGCGAGCCGAGCACCGCGTCGCCCAGGTGCTCGCGGAACAGGGCGAGCACGGCTTCGCGCCGGTCATCGGGGATGACCGGAGGCGCGTCGGTGGCGGGCGCGTCACTCAACGACGATCGGCTCCCCACGCCGCTCGCCCGCCCAGCGCGTCGGCATGTCCTCGTTCTGGATGCGCTCCTGCAGGAGCGCGATGCCCTCGATGAGCGCCTCGGGGCGCGGCGGGCAGCCCGGCACGTAGACGTCGACCGGGACGACCTGGTCGACGCCCTTGGTGACCGAGTAGCTGTCCCAGTAGGGGCCGCCACAGTTCGTGCAGCTTCCCATCGAGATGACGTACTTCGGGTCGGGCATCTGCTCGTAGAGCCGGCGGATGGCTGGAACGATCTTGTCGGTGACGGTCCCGGAGATGATCACGAGGTCGGCCTGGCGCGGGCTGGCCGGGAACGGGATCACCCCGAGGCGCATCACGTCGTAGCGCGGCGACGCGAACGCCGCGCCCATCTCGATCGCGCAGCAGGCAAGACCCCACTGGTAGGCCCACACCGAGTACTTGCGGCTGAGGTTGAGCAGCTTGGTGAGCGGCTTGGGCATCTTGCCGCTCTCGACGAGGCCCATCAGGCGTCCGCCGCTCGGGTCAGACCCATCGCAGGACCTTCTTCCGCCACGCGTAGAGGAGCCCGAGTGCCAGGATGACGATGAAGATGCTCATCTCGACGAGGCCGAACCACCCGTACGCATCGACGCGCGTGGCGAACGGGAAGATGAACACCGCCTCGACGTCGAACATCACGAAGAGCAGTGCGTAGATGTAGTAGCGGACCTGGCTCTGGCCCCACCCGGAGCCGACCGGGTCGACGCCCGACTCGTAGCTGATGTACTTCTCCGCCTGCGGACGGGTGGGCCGGAGCAAGGATCCGACCCCCATCAGCAGCGCCACCAGACCCGCCCCCACGAGGCCGAAGATCGCCACGGTGAGGTAGTCGCGGAGGAGATCAGACACGTCGAGGGAGCCTAGTGAAGGCGCGAACGAGGGTCCAAGATGGCCGTAGTTACGGGCATCGCGGCGTTGTGAGCAGGCTCAGACACCGCCGGAGTGCGCCCGCAGGAGCAGGACCCCCGCCACGAGGACGAGCAGCATCGCCGTGACCGCGATCGCCGCGAGCGCGGCGTTTGCGCGGGATCGCAGCTCCTCGGGGATGAGGCGGCGCGACGCGGGGTCGTCGGGGGTCGACCCGGCCGTCGGGAGGCGCGGCACCACCTCGGTCGGGCGCGCCGCGGCGGAGACCGGCCCGGGGGCAAGCGCCGGCTCCACGAGCCGCTCGGGCTCGGCATCGAGCGCGGCGGCGAGGTCGGACCAGAAGGCAGCGCCGTGATCGGGGACCGGGAGGCGCTGGAGCGCCGTCTGCATGACGGGGTCTGGCTCGGGCGACTCGGGGGCACCGGTCACGTGAGCTCCTCGCCGATGACCCGGTGGAGTGCGGCCCGCGCCCGGTCGAGCCGGGAGGCCAAGGTGCGCGGAGCGACGCCGAGCACCTTGGCCGCGTGCCGCGGCTCGAAGCCCTCCGCGTCCACGAGCACCACTGCCGCGCGCTGGTTCACCGGGAGGGCCGCCAACGCGGCGCGAACCACCTCCGACGCGGACCCGCCCGATGCCGCGGGTGGTGGGTTGGCGCGTCCGTCGGTCCGGCGCAACCAGTCGACGCACGAGTTGTAGGCGATCCGGTACAGCCAGTCCCCGAAGTCGCGCCCGGGGCGAAGCCGATCGAGGCCGCGGTGCGCCTCGAGGTAGGCCGCGTGGGTGACCTCGTCCATCGCCGAGCGGTCGGTGACGAGTCGGAAGGCGAGCCCGCGAACACGACGGTCGTGTCCGCGGAGCAGCTCCTCGAACGCGCCGCGGTCGCCCGTGCGCGCGCGGGCGACGAGCTCGTCGTCGGGGCTGGGAGCGCTCATCGCCGGGCAGTCGGGGTCATGGGGCACCGACCTCCGTGGTCAAGGCTCGGCGACGAGCACCGGGGTGGCGTCTGCGGCTGGGTCGGCCAGCAGGCTCGGGAACACGCCGACGAGAAGCGTGGCGATGACCGCCACGCTGAGTGCGAGCGCCGCACCGAACGGGACGCGGATGACGCGCGCTTCGTGCGGCTCGTCTGCGTCGACCTCCATGTACATGGACACCACGATGCGCAGGTACAGGAATGCCGCGATCACCGAGGAGAGCATCGCGATCGCGGCCAGCCACTCGGAGCCAGCGTCGACAGCCGCTGTGATCACGTAGAACTTTGCGAAGAAGCCCGACGTGAGCGGCACGCCGGCCTGCGCGAACAGGAACAGAGCGAAGACGAGCGCGAGGACTGGGCGATCCTTCGAGAGTCCGCGGTAGTCGTCGAGGGAGTGACCGACGTCGCCCTTGCGGCCCATCACGGTGACCACGCCGAAGCTCCCGGCCACCATGAACGTGTAGGAGGCCAGGTAGAACAGCGCCGCCTTGGCGCCCCGCTCGCTCGCGGCCTGCACGCCGACCAGCACGAAGCCGGCGTGTGCGATCGACGAGTAGGCGAGCATGCGCTTCACGTCGGTCTGCACGACCGCGAGGACAGCGCCGGTCACGAGGGTGACCGCGGCGAGGACGAACACGATCGGCTGCCAGTCGAGCCGATGTGTGGGGAAGGCGAGGTAGAAGACGCGCATCAGGCCGGCGAAGCCCGCCACCTTCACCCCGGAGGCCATCCAGGCGACGCTCGGGCTCGGAGCACCCTGGTACACGTCTGGGGTCCAGAAGTGAAACGGCACCGCGGCCACCTTGAACCCGAACCCCACGAGCAGCAACGCCATCCCGGCGAGCAGGAGCCCGTCGTGGGCCAGGACCGTGGTGGACAGGAAGGTCGCGATCTCGACGAGGTTCGTGGAGCCGGTGGCGCCGTAGACCAGCGCGATGCCGTAGAGGAAGAACGCAGAGGAGAACGCGCCGAGCACGAAGTACTTCACGCCGGCTTCTTGCGAGCTCGTCTTGCGCAGGTGCATCGCGGCGAGCACGTAGACGGCGATGGAGAGGATCTCGAGCCCGAGGAACATCACGATGAGATCGTTCGCCGAGGCCATCATCACGCCGCCCGACGCGGAGAGCAGCATCAGCACATAGGGCTCGGCGCCGTCCATCTCCTCACGACGCAGCCAGTCGTCGAGGAGCAGCGCGCCCAGGATGACCGCAGCGCCGAGCACGAACGTGACGAACACCGAGAAGCCGTCGACGCCCACGGCGTTCGCCAGCGTGGAGAACGGGCCGCGGGCGTCGTCCTGCACGCGGACCCACAGGGGCGCGGCGAGTGCCATCGAACCGCCTGCGGTGACCACGGTGGCCAGCGCGTAGGAGCCGGCGAGCGGTTTGCGGTCCTTCATCGCGTCGGCGACGAGGAGCAGGAGCGCCCCGCCGATGAGCACGACGATCGGTGCGATCGCCGACCATGCGATGTCGATCCGGCCGATCGGCGTGGGTGCCTGGTCGACCGGCTGGGAGATGAGCGCGAGCACGGACAGCACGGTCACTCCCCGGTCCCGTGGTCGGCGGTCTTGTCGGTGCTGTCGTCGTACTCGAACCAGCCACCTCCGCTGGTGGCGACCGCGGGTTGGACGTAGTCCGAGTTGGCCTCGATGTGCGCGACGAGCCGGTCGACCGAGGGCTCGATCCTGTCGAGCACCGGCTTCGGGTACACGCCGAGGAACACGATGAGCCCGAGCAGGGGCGCCATCACCATGCCCTCGCGCCAGCTGAGGTCGGGGGTGTCGGCGTTGTCGGCGTCGGGCTCGCCGTGGAACACCCGCTGGTAGGCCCACAGGAGGTACAGGGCGGCGAGGATCACACCCGCCGCGGCGACGACGGTCCACCATCGACGGGTGAGGAAGGAGCCCACGAGGATCAGGAACTCGCCGGCGAACGCGTTCAGACCGGGAAGACCGATGGAGCTGAGCATCACGAGGGTGAACACGGCCGCCAGGATCGGCGCAGACTTCTGAAGCCCCTTGAGCGCCGCGATCTCGCGCGTGTGACGCCGGTCGTAGATCATCCCGACGAGGAGGAACAGCGCGCCCGTGGAGATGCCGTGGTTGACCATCTGGAGCACGCCGCCCTGGATCCCTTGTGTCGTGAGCGCGAACGTGCCGAGCACGATGAACCCGAGGTGCGCCACCGATGAGTAGGCGACGAGGCGCTTCAGGTCCCGCTGCATCGTGGCGACGATCGCGCCGTAGAGGATGCCCACCACTCCGAGCGTGACGAGCGCGGGGGCGAAGAACACGGCGGCGGAGGGGAACAGGTACAGCCCGAAGCGCACGAACCCGTAGGTGCCGAGCTTGAGCATCACGCCGGCGAGGATCACGGACCCGGCCGTGGGCGCCTGCGTGTGCGCGTCAGGGAGCCAGGTGTGCACGGGGAACAACGGGACCTTCACCGCGAACGCGAGCGCGAACGCGAGGAAGATCCAGCGCGCGGCTCCCCAGTCGAACGGGCTGGCACCGGTCGAGGTGTCCTTGACGTGCTGGGACTCCGCGATCGTCACGAGGTCGAAGTCGAGGTTCGGGTTGCCGAGCGCCTCGACCTTCTCGGCGGTCGCCGCGTTGATCGCATCGACCTTGGCCGACAGCGCCTGCAGTGCGACTTGGGCGTTCGGGTCGTTCTGGTCGAGGCCTTGTGCGTCGCTGGCGATCTCAGCGATCTGTTCCTGTGCAGCGGACTGCACCTTCGCGATCTCGGCGACGTTGTCGTCGCGGACGCCGTCACGGTGCAAGAACGCGAGAGCGACGATGCCCACCAGCATCAGGGCTGAGCCGAACATCGTGAAGATGAAGAACTTGAGCGCCGCGTACACGCGCTCCGCGTAGCCCCAGCCACCGATGAGGAAGTACATGGGCACGAGCACGATCTCGAACATCACGAAGAACACGAACAGATCGAGCGCGCAGAAGACCCCGATGCAGCCGCCCTGCAGCACGAGCAGCCATGCGTAGTACGGCTTCGGGTCGTGATGCGGGGTGACCGCGACGATCGCGAGCGGGAACAGCAGGCCCGAGAGCACGACGAGGAACAGCGAGATCCCGTCGACCCCGAGGTGCCATGAGATCCCGAAGTCACCCACCCACGTGCGGTTCACCTCGAACTGGAAGCCCGACTGGCTGCGGTCGAACGCGGCGAGCACCCAGAAGGTGATCGCGCCGGATCCTGCAGCGAACAGGAGCGCAACGAGTCGGTGGAGTTCCGCCCGACCCTTCGGGATCGCGGCGACGACTGCGGCCCCGACGAACGGGACGACGATCGCGGCGGTGAGCGGCGAGGTCACGACGGCGCGTTCGACTTCGGCGGCGAGGATCGAGGTGAGCATGATCAGAAGGTGACCCGAGTCAGGAAGTAGCCGAGGAGGGCCACGACACCGAAGGCGACGCCGAGGGCGTAGCTGCGGACGTAGCCGCTCTGGAGGATGCGCAGGCGCTGCCCGCCTCCACGCACGGCTGCCGCGACGCCGTTGACCGCGCCGTCCACGACCGAGGCGTCGAAGTCGGCCGCGGCTTGGAAGCCGGCTCTGCCGGGGCCGCCCATGAAGGCGGAGATCGTCCGGTCGTAGTGCCAGCCGTCGGCCAGGATCGCGGGTTCGACCGGTTGCACCCGACCTTGGAGGTAGATCCGCGCGGCGACGACGATGCCGGCGATCGCGGCGATCGTTGCCACCAGCGCGAGGCCGACCTTGGTGCCGGTGGCCACCTCGATCACCCGCTCGTTGGGGCCGAGGACCGGCTCGAGCCAGCGCTCGAGGAAGTGGAGGTCCTTGGTGATGGGCAGGTTGAGACCCCCACCGACGGCGGCCAGGCCGGCCAGCGCGACGAGCGGAACGGTCATCAGCCACGGCGACTCGTGGGGGACGACGGCGTGGTCGCCGTCGGCGTGCCCGCCCCCGCGTCGCTCGCCGAAGAACACCATGAACACCTGTCGGCTCATGTAGAACGCGGTGAGCAGGGCGGTGACGACGCCGACAGCCCACAGCGCGGGACTCTTGTCGAAGGCGAACAGCAAGATCTCGTCCTTCGACCAGAACCCGGCGAACGGAGGCACGCCCGCGATGGCGAGCCACCCGACGACGAAGGTCGCGGCGGTGATCGGCATGAGCTTGCGCAGGCCGCCCATCCGGCGCATGTCCTGTTCGTCGTGCATCCCGTGGATGACCGAGCCCGACCCGAGGAACAACAGGGCCTTGAAGAAGGCATGGGTCACCATGTGGAAGATCGCGGCGACGTACGCGCCTGAGCCGACCGCGAGGAACATGTACCCGAGCTGGCTCACCGTGGAGTACGCCAGGACCTTCTTGATGTCGGTCTGCGCCACTGCGATCGCGGCCGCCACGAGCGCGGTGACCACGCCGACCCACGCGATGAGGGTGGGGGCCCACGCGTAGCTCTGGGCGAGGATCGGGCTGACGCGCGTCATGAGGTAGACGCCCGAGGTCACCATGGTGGCGGCGTGGATGAGCGCGGACACCGGCGTGGGGCCGGCCATCGCGTCAGGCAGCCAGACGAACAGCGGGAGCTGCGCCGACTTGCCGCAGGCGCCGACGAAGAGCAGCAGCGCGATCGCCGTGGCGGTGACGGGCGCAAGGTGCGGCGCACCGGCGAGCACCGTCGTGTAGCTGAGCGACCCCACCGCGGCGAAGGTGACGAACATCGCCACCATGAAGCCCCAGTCGCCGATCCGGTTCGTGATGAACGCCTTCTTGCCGGCCGACGCGTTGGCTTCATCGCTGAACCAGAAGGAGATGAGGAAGTAGGAGCACGCACCGACGCCCTCCCACCCGAGGAACGTGACGAGCATGTTGTCGCCGAGCACGAGCATCAGCATCGAGAAGACGAAGAGGTTGAGGTACACGAAGAACTTCGTGAAGCCGGGATCCCCGTGCATGTACCCGATCGAGTAGAGGTGGATGAGCGTGCCGATCCCCGTCACGAACAGTGCCATCGTGATCGACAGCGGATCGGCGAGGAAGCCGACGTCGACGCTGAAGCCGCCAGCGGGGAGCCACTCGAACAGCGTGAGCACGTGATGGCGTTCGTGCTCGTCCTCGGCCAGCAGCCCTGCGAACACGACGCAGGTGGCCACGAAGGAGCCGCCCGAGGCGACGGTGGCCAGCCAGCCGGCGCGGGGCTCGCCGAGGCGACGGCCCGCCACCACGAGCACGAGGAAGCCGGCCAGCGGCAGGGCAGGGATCAGCCAGACGAGGTCGAGCACGAGCAGGTCTCCCTCAGCCCTTCAGGACCGTGAGGTCGTCGGCGGTGGCGCTGGGCTGCTTGCGCAGGAGTGCCACGATGATCCCGAGTCCGATCACGACCTCTGCGGCCGCGACGACGAGCACGAAGACGACGACCGTCTGGCCGTGCACGTCACGCAGCATGCGGGAGAACGTCACGAAGGTGAGCGTCACCGCGTTGAGCATCAGCTCGACGCACATGAACATCACGAGCGGGTTCCTCCGCACGAGCAGGCCGACGGCCCCGATGCTGAACAGGACCGAGCCGAGCGCGAGGTACCAGGCAGGCGTCACCTGAGCGACGGCGATCACGACTCGACCTCCCCGTCGTCCGTGTCTGGAACCTGGCTCGCCGCCACGAGCGGGTCGTCGACGAGCTCGGCTCGCTTGACCTTGCGCGACATCACGACCGCGCCCACCACCGCGATGACGAGCAGCACCGACGTGGCCTCGAAGGCGAACAGGTAGTCGGAGAACAACGACTCGCCGAGCTGGTCGATGTCAGCGGCTTGGCCGCTGAGGAGGTTGGGGTCGGGCGCCCCACCCGTGCCGTCGGCGGCCGGCACACCGGCGCTCGGCATCGCGCCGGTGGCTTCGCCGTCGGTGGAGGAGATGGCGAGGAGCGGGAGGGCGAGGATGCCCAGGCCGAGGACGAGCGCTGCAGCGCGCTGGCCCGAGAGCGGTTCGATGGAGAGGTCCTCGGCTCGGTCGACGCCGAGCAGCATCAGGACGAAGAGGAACAGCACGACGATCGCGCCCGCGTACACGATGATCTGCACCGCCGCGAGGAAGTTGGCCTCCTGTGCGACGAACAGCACCGCGACGCCGAAGAGCGTGGCGACCAGTGAGAGCGCGGCGTGCACGGGGTTGCGGTTCAGCACGACGCCGAGTGCGCCACCGACGCAGACCGCGCCGGCGATCCCGAAGACGACGAGCTCCACCATCAGTGGTGTGCTCCGTCGTCGTGTGCCTCTGCCGCGTCTGGTTCCGCGTCCGGGACGCTGGCGGCGGGTGCGGTCTGTCCGAGCTCCGCCGGCTTCACCCCGAAGCCGAGCTCGCCGGACCACGCCACGACGCCCTCGTACGCGGCCGAGCCCGACGGTGCGGTGGCGCGCACCCAGGCGGAGGAGTCGCCCGCGACCTTCTCGAGATCGGACCAGTCCTCCCACGGCAGGCGCTGCGGGAGCCCCTGCTCGTCCACGACGAGCTCGGACTTCGTGTAGATCGCGTCGTTGCGGTTCGTGAAGG
>JBQTHC010000111.1:0-9742 GCA_052390255.1 Microthrixaceae bacterium | reverse complement strand
CGACGACGGCACGTGGCTGCTCGTCGACATCAAGGCGCACGACACCTTCGCGCAGAACGCGCTCCGCAACCCGATGGCGAGCCTCATGTACGGCATCAGCGTCCTGAGCTGCATGAGCTCGGGCCTGTCCGAACCCGGCGGCGCGGGGCTCGGCACCCTCGGGCTCTCCGCGTCGCGCGCGGAGGCCATGGCGCGCGCGGCCGGCTTCACCCGCTTCCGGCAGGTCTCGATCGACCACCCGATCAACGCGTTCTACGAGATCCGCCCGTGACCGCGCCGGCGCGCCCGTGGGGCCGCCTTGACTGATCGCCGCGCGGCGGCCGTGGCGGTCCGCGCGGCAGAGATCGCCCGCGCCGCCGGCGTGACGCTCTCGGAGGACCTCGCGCTGTGGCGGCTCGCCGGGGGCCGTCCCGATGCCGAAGCGGTCGCGGGGGAACCGGACGAGCTCGGTCGGCTGCTCGAGACGAGCCACAGCGCCCGGGAGCGACAGACGCGCGGCGCGCACTACACGAGCGCGGGGCTCGCGGATGCGATCGCGCAACGGGCGCTCGCCGGTCACATCGAGCCGACGGTCTGCGACCCGGCGTGCGGCGGTGGTGCGCTGCTGCTCGCTGCCGGCCGCGTGCTGGCGCACCGCGGTGAGGATCCTCTCGACGTGCTGCGACGGCTCCGCGGGATCGACATCGACCCGCTCGCGGTGGCGACCACGGAGGTCGCGCTCACGCTGTGGGCCGGCGCACCTCCGCCGCGCGGTCACCTTGTCGTGGCCGATGCGCTCACCGACCCCCCCGACTGGTCGCCCGTCGACGTGGTCCTCGGGAACCCTCCCTTCCTCGGCCAGCTCGCTCGTCGCACGACGCGGACCGAGGAGTACACGGCTCGCCTCCGCGCCCGCTTCGGCGACGCGGTGCGCGCCTACACCGACACCGCTGGCGTCTTCCTCCTCGCCGGGTGCGCGCTGGTGCGCGCCGGGGGGACGGTGTCGATGGTGCAGCCGCAGTCGATCGCTGCCGCGAGGGATGCGGCCGGGGTGCGCGCCGCCGTTGCCACGAGCGCGCGCTTGCGAGAGGTCTGGGTGCCGGAAGGGCGTCCGTTCCGTGCGGCCGTGCAGGTGTGCATCGTCACGTTGGACGTGGGCGAGGCTCCGTCGCTCGCAAGCGCCTGGGGAGCGCACCTCGCGCATGCGATGGGAGCCCCGACCGTGGACCTCGCGGCGGGACCGACGGTGCTCGACGAAGGGTCCGTGGGCGCGGCGTTCCGCGCGGAGTACTACGGGACCGTCCCGCACGTGCATGAGCAGGAGGACCTGCCTGGGGGTCGCCCGCTGCTCACCAGCGGTCTCGTCGACCTCGGGCGCAGCGCGTGGGGCGAGCGCCCGGCACGGGTGGGAGGGGCGCGCTGGGCGCGACCCGTCGTGGACGAGGCTGCGCTCGAGGGCCGAGCGGCCGACTGGGCGCGCCGCACCAGCGGACCGAAGCTCGTCATGGCGACGCAGAGCCGAGTGGTGGAGGCAGTGCCCGACATCGACGGTCGGCTCCTCCCGAGCGTTCCGCTCGTTGTCGCATGGCCCGCGCCCGAGCGCTTGTGGGCGGTGGCAGCGGCGCTCTGCTCGCCGCCGGTCGCGGCATGGATCGCCGCGCGGAGCGCCGGCACCGGCTTGTCCGCGCATGCGCTCCGGCTCACCGCAGGCCTCGTGCGCCAGGTGCCGCTCCCACCGGACGCCGACGCCTGGCGCGCGGGCGCCGCGGCATTCGAGGCCGGGGATCTCGACCGCTTTGCCGCGGCGATGACCGCGGCCTACGGCTGCGACGAGTCCGTGTCGGCGTGGTGGCGGGATCGCTGCGGTTCCGCTTGGAGCCCGTGCGGTCCCGCTGGGTAGGATCTTCCGGACATCAGGAGTGGCTCGGCCAACCGAGTCCAGCAACCTGGGACGGACACCCAAGGTGCTCTCCCGCCTCCCGGGGCGGGGATGTGGTCCTGGCGACAGGGCAACGAAGTGTTCGGGTCTCGACCCACCGAGGGTGTCCACTCCCGCAGAGCGCAGGAGAACACGTTGACCGCAGTGCCGTCGGGTGAGCGGGGAGGGTCACAGGACGAGCTCATCGAGCTTCGACGCGCGCACCTCGCCCGGCTGCCCGCCTCGGGCGCATGGCGCGACGGCGACCCGGCGGGCCAGCGGCAGTTCCTCTCGCACGGCGACCGCCCCTTCGCACTCGAAGGGGGCGCGGTGCTGCGTGGCGTCACCCTCGCCTACGAGACCTGGGGGACGCTCAACGAGGACGCGTCGAACGCGATCCTCGTGTGCCACGCGCTGACCGGTGACAGCCACGCGTCGGGGCCCCTCGCGCCGGGCCATCCGACCGCTGGCTGGTGGGCCGGCCTCATCGGGCCCGGCCGAGGGATCGACACCGATCGCTGGTTCGTGGTGTGCGTCAACGTGCTGGGCGGCTGCCAGGGCAGCACCGGTCCGGCCAGCGCGCACCCCGACGACGGCCGTCCCTGGGGGAGCCGGTTCCCGGTGGTGTCCGTGCGCGACTGGGTGCGCAGCCAGGCGTGGGTCGCCGACCACCTCGGGATCCGGCGCTGGCACAGCGTCGTGGGCGGTTCGATGGGCGGGATGCAGGTGCTCGAGTGGGGCCTGATGTTCCCCGACCGCGTCGCGTCCGTCGTGCCCATCGCGACCGCGCTTGCAGCGAGCGCACAGCAGATCGCGTGGTGGTCCACCGGTCGGCGCATCATCCGGATGGACCCGAGGTGGCGGGGCGGCGACTACTACGACGCGCCCGAGGGTGAGGGGCCGCACGAGTCGCTGTCGATCGCGCGGATGGTGAGCCAGATCACGTTCCGGAGCGACGACGTGTTCACTCGTCGGTTCGGTCGTGAGGTGGTGGAGCCGCTCGACGGCTTCTCGCTCTGGCAGCGCTTCGAGGTGGAGCGCTACCTCGAGTACCAGGGTGACAAGCTCGTGCGGCGCTTCGACGCCAACTCCTACCTGCTCCTCACGAAGGCGATGGACCTCCACGACGTGGGGCGCGGTCGCGGAGGTGTCGACCGCGCGCTCGAGCGCCTGCGCGTGCCGCTGCTCGCCATCGGCGTCGCGAGCGACATCCTCTACCCGCTCTACCAGAGCCAGGAGATCGTGGTCGCCGTGCGCGCCCACGGTCTCGAGGCTCGCTCGGTGGAGCTCGACAGCCCCCATGGTCACGACGCCTTCCTGATCGAGCACGATCAGGTGGGTGCCCCGCTCAGCGCCTTCCTCGACGACGTGGAGTCCCGACATGCCTGATCAGCCACCCACCGAGCCACACCTCGAGACCACCGCGATCGTGGCCGGGCGAGGCATGAGCCGCGACTCGCTGGCCCCGGTGCTCTTCCCGTCGACCACCTACACCGTGGACGAGGTGGCCGAGCAGGCCGCGATGGTCTCCACGCCGCGACCGCAGAAGCTCTACTCGCGCTTCGGGAGCCCCACGGTGCGCGAGTTCGAGGATGCGGTCGCCGCGCTCGAGGGCGCCGAGGCCGCGCTTGCGGCCGCGTCCGGCATGGGCACCGTCACCGCGATCGTCCTCGGGTTGTGCTCGAAGGGTGACCACGTCGTGGCGAGTCGACAGATCTTCTCGGTCACCTACGCGCTGCTCGCGATGCACCTCCCGCGCTTCGGCATCGACGTGACGCTGGTCGACGGGACCGACGCAGCGGCGATCGCTGCGGCCGTGATCCCCGGACGAACCCAGGTGGTGCTGGTCGAGACGCCTGCGAACCCTGCGCTGTCGCTCGTGGACCTCGACGCGGTCGCCGCCATCTCCGGGCCGATCATCGTGGCTGACTCCACCTTCGCGGGGCCGATGGTGCAGCGGCCGCTGTCGCACGGAGTCGACCTCGTCCTGCACTCGGCGACGAAGGGGATCGCCGGCCACAACGACGCGCTGCTGGGGGTGGTTGCCGGCAAGGCCGATCTCATCGATCCGATCTGGGCGTGGCAGTCGGCGATGGGCGCACAGGCGTCGCCGTTCGACGCGTGGAACGGCATCCGCGGGATCCGCACGCTCGCGGCGCGCGTGCGACAGCAGAGCGAGTCCGCGCTGCGGCTCGCCACGTTCCTCGAAGGGCACCCGGCGATCACGCGCGTGTCGTACCCGTTCCTCGAGAGCCACCCGCAGCACGCACTCGCCCGCCGTCAGATGCGCTCGGGGGGCACGGTCGTGGCGGTGGAGGTTGCCGGCGGCGACGCCGCCGCGACCCGTTTCGTGGAGGCCTGCGGCTTGGCCCGCATCGCGCTCTCCCTCGGTGGTCCCGAGACGTTGCTCACGATCCCGGGCACCTTCGGTGCGCGCTACACGCCGGCCGAGCGCGCGGAGATGGGCATCACCGACGGACTGGTGCGCATCTCGGTGGGCCTCGAGCACGCAGACGACCTGGAGTCCGACCTGCGCCAGGCCCTGGATCGCGCCTAGGAGAGAGGGTTCAGCCGAAGAACTCGGCGAGCGCCGCCTGGTTGGCCTCCGAGCCGACCATCCGCACGAACTCGGCGTCTTCGCGCGCCCGTGCGGCGCGCACCGCGTCGAGGCGCGCCGCCACCATGAGGCGCTTCGTGGTCTGCAGCGCGTCGACCGGCAGCGCGCCGATCCGGCGCGCCACCGCCATCGTCTCGTCGAGCAGCGCGTCAGGCGCGGTCACCTTCCATGCCAGCCCACAGGCGACAGCTTCCTCAGCAGACAGCCAGTCGGCCGTGAAGATGAAGCGCGCGGCCGCCTGCCAGCCCATGCGTTGCGGAAGGAGCAGGCTGCCGGCCGCCTCGGTCGTGACCCCGAGGGTCACGAAGGGAACCTTGAGACGGGCGCCCTCGGCGATCCACACGATGTCGCAGTAGGGGAGCAGCGTCGCCCCGATGCCGAGTCCGAGGCCGTTCACCGCGGCGAGCAGCGGCTTGTCGAACGTCTCCAGCACGGGGATCAGCCCGCGGTAGCCGTGCAGCGCGTCGTCGCCATGGTCGGGAGGCGTCATCATCTCGCCGAGGTCCTGTCCCGCGGTGAAGGCGCGCCCCGTGCCGGTGAGCACGACGCATCGCAGCCCCGGATCTGCCTGGGCCTGCACGAGCGCGTCGCGGGTGGCGTCCCACAGCTCGTCGTTCAGGGCGTTCAGCGCGTCGGGCCGGTTCCAGGTGAGGAGGCGGACACCGTCGCCGTCGACGATCTCGAGGAGGCTCATGACCCGACACTCTGGCAGGCCGAGCCGGTGCCCGGTGTCGGCATGCGGTCGAGCCGCTTCGCCGACGTTGTACCCTGACGCCTTCCGCGGTGGGCGAGGGAGACATCGGTGGCCGGAGGTGCATCACGAAGAGGACGCATCGCTGCGCTCTTGATCGCCGCCGTTGTCGCGGTGCTCGGCGTCCTGCTGCTGCCTGCTTCCCCGACCACCTCGGCGGCGCCCGCGCAGACCTGCGAGGTCACGACGAACCCGGGGGACATCTGCCCGCCAACGACGTTGCCCTCGACGACGACCGAGTCGACGACGACGGTCCCCGAGGAGTCGACCACCTCCAGCTCTGAAGCCTCGACGACGACGGAGGCCGAGGTCACGAGCACCACGCGTGCCGTGTCCCGCTCCACCTCCACGAGCGCCGCCACCACCACGAGCGTCGCCTTGCTGATCCCGGGCGACGGCACGAAGGGAGCGGAGAGCACCACCACCACGATCGCCACCGCGACGAAGGTGAGCTCAGGGGGGCCGAGTGACGGATTGTTGATCTCCGTGGTCATCGGCGGGCTCCTCGTGGTGGCGATCGCCGTCGGGGTGCTGACGTGGCGCTACTGGTTGGCGACCCGCCCGCCGCTGCTCGAGCAGGACACCAGCCCGGTCTCGGCTCGATAGGGTCGCGTCGATGGGTGAGTCGCTCGACGTCGACGCGATGCTGAAGCGCTTCCAGGACCGCGCGCATGCCGTGCGAAACCGACCCCTTCCGCCGGTGGCGGGCGAGGAGCGCACTCGGTTCATCGAGCAGGCGCAGCTCGACTTCCAGGACTTCGCGATCATCGGCGACGCCGCGGCCTCGATCGAAGACGGTGTCCTCGTGCTCCGGGTCGACCTCCGCCCGCCCGGATGACGCCGTGAGCGTCGACGGTCGCTTCGAAGAGGCCATCGAGGCGATCGACGCGCGCAACGCAGCGGATCCGGTCACGATCACCGTCGCTGGAGAGGCGCGGCCCAAGGAGCTCGCGCACGCCGAGATGATGACCGCCTGGGTGCAGCGGCTCGATCCCGACGCCACCCCCGAGCAGCTCATCGCGGCGAGGGCGCACCACCTGCGGCGATGGAGCATCCCGCGCGACACCTATCCCGAGGGTCGAGCCGGCTATCTGCGATGGCGCACCGCGCTGCGCAAGCAGCACGCAGCCGAGGTGGCATCGCTCCTTGCCGAGGTCGGCTATGACGCGGCCGCCGTCGAACGCGTCCGGGCGATCGTGAACAAAGAAGGCCTCGGATCCGATCCGGCGGTCCAGGTCCACGAGGACGCGCTCTGCCTCGTGTTCCTCGAGACCCAGCTCGCGGACACCGCGGAGCGTCTCGGCGACGACAAGATCGTCGACGTGATCCGCAAGACCGCCGCCAAGATGAGCCAGCGGGCCCTCGAGCTGGCCGGCGAGCTGCCGATGCGACCCGCCGACCGAGCGCTCGTGCAGCGCGCCCTCACCGACGGCAGCTAGGCGACTGCTCCCGACCGGTTGATCGCGGTGTCGTCGGTGCCGAGGTACGACTCGATCACGGCCGGGTGCTCGAGCACCTCCACGGGCGGTCCCTCAGCGATGATCCCGCCGAGCTCGAGCGCGATCATGCGATCGCAGATCGTGCGGAGCAGCGGCATGTCGTGCTCGATGACCAGCACGGAGCACCCGGTGCGCTCGACGATGCGCAGCAGCAGCGGTCCGAGGGCCTCGGTCTCCTTCTGTGCGACACCGCCCGAGGGCTCGTCGAGCATCAGGACCTTCGGATCCTGGGCGAGGATGCAGGCGAGGTCAACGATGCGGCGGCTTCCCGTGGAGAGCTCGCCGGTGAGCTTCTCGCGGAACGCGCCCAGGCCCATGAGCTCGATGAGCTCGTTGACCTTGGATGCAACTGCGAGCTCGCTCTCGTAGGACGCGGGGAGCTGGAGCGCGGCCGCCACCAGGTCGCGGGACGCGATGTGGCGCTCGCGCGCCACCGAGATCGTCTCGGCCACGGTGAGGCTGGGGTACAGCAGCGCGTCTTGGAACGAGCGACCGAGCCCGCCACGCGCCTTCTCGTGGGGCGCCCATTCAGTGACGTCCGCGTCGAGCAGCCGGATCCTGCCCTCGTCGATGTCGAGGAACCCCGAGATGCAGTCCATGAGGGTGGTCTTCCCTGCGCCGTTGTGGCCGATCAGGCCAAGGATCTCCCCTTCCCGCAGCTTGAGATCGACGTCGTTCACGGCCGTGATGCCACCGAAGCGCTTGAGGACGCCGCGACACTCGAGCACGACCGCCGCGTCGTCGGGCACCACCCGACGGGTCGGTTCGGTCGGTGCGTCTGCCTTCTTCTTCGTGCGCCGCGCCTTCTTCGGCGGCGTCGCCTCCGCCTGCGCCGCGCCCGCGGCTGCGCCGGCGATGAACACGGAGCGCAGGATGTCGGGGCGCTCGAGGAGCTCGGCGGTGGGGCCGGTGAAGCGCACCTCACCCTTCTCCATGAACACCGCCCGCTGCGCGAGGTTGAGCGCGATGTTGACGGACTGCTCGACGATCACGATCGTGGTGCCGCGCCGGTGGATCTCCTGCACCACCTCGAGGAGCTGCCCCACGATCGTGGGCGCGAGACCGAGCGACAGCTCGTCGATCATGAGCAGCTCGGGCTTGGTCATCAGCGCGCCACCGAGCGCCAGCATCTGCTGCTCGCCGCCCGACAGGTTCCCCGCCATCTGTCCGGAGCGCTGCCCGAGGATCGGGAACAGCTCGGTGACCTCGGTACGGGCCTGCTCGACGCGGTCAGCGTCGCTGCGGATCAGCCACGCGGCGAGCCGGAGGTTCTCGGCGACCGTGAGCGTGGGGAACACGCCCTTGCCGCCGGGCATCAGCGAGATGCCGCGGTGCGTCGTGACATCAGCGCTCAGGCTCGTGATGTCCTCACCCTTGAAGGTCACGGTGCCACGCTTGGGGCGGACGAGGCCGCAGATCCCCTTCAGCAGCGTGGACTTTCCGGCGCCGTTGGTGCCGAGCAGGGCCACGATCTCGCCTTCGGCCACGTCGAAGTCGACGCCGAAGAGGATCTGCACCGGCCCGTACGCCATGTCGATGTCGCGGCAGGACAGCAGCGGTGCCTCGGTCGACGGCGGCGCGTGGCCGTTGGTGGCGCCGTTGGAGGACGCGGCCATCAGCGGGCCCCTACCGGCTCACGTGCCGAGGTGTCGTCGGACTCTGCGCTCGGGGCTGCGGGCGTCGACGGATCCGCGAGGGCACCCTGGAGGAGGCCGACCTCGTCGGCCGCGCGGCTCTGTCCGGGGTCGCGCTTGTCGGCGACGAGGCTCGGCACGAGGATGCCTCGCCGCTCAGCGACCCGTCGCAGGAACCGGTCACGCACGTCATAGACGAGCTGGCCGAGGCCTCCGGGCAGTGCGAGGAGCACGAAGAGCAGCATGCCGCCGGTGAGCAGGGGACGGATGTTCCCGAACACCGGGACGCGGCCGAGGAAGGTCAGCGTCTCGATGAAGCGGAACAGGAGCACGCCGAGCAGCGCGCCGGAGATCGAGCCGAGGCCGCCGATCACGCTCGTGGCGAAGACCGTGAGCGAATCAGATGGGGGGTAGGTCCCCGGGTTCAACGACGACACGATCACCACGTGCAGCCCTCCGGCCACTCCGGAGATCACCCCGGCCACGAGGAAGGCGGCCAGCTTGACGCGAGTGGTGGGGACGGCGGCTGCGTCGGCCGCGCGCTGGTTGTCGCGCGTGGCGATCATCACGCGACCGGCTCGCGCCTTGCGAAGACCCTGCGCGGCGAGGATCGCGAGTGCGAGGAACGCGAGGCACGTGAGGTACATCGTGCGCCCCTGCGTGAGGTCGAAGCGCTCGAGCAGGAGCGGGCGACCCACGTCGGTGGGGATCAGGTCCGGGAAGTTGTTGAAGTTGAGCACGTACTGGTCGAGCGCCACCGCGAACGCGAGCGTCGTGACGGCCAGGAACAGCCCGCGGATCCGCAGCGCAGGGAGGCCCACCACGAGGGACACGGCCGCGCCGGCCATGCCGGAGAGCACGAGGACGAGGAACAGGTCGAGGTTCTGGCGCTGGATCAGGTTGCCCGCGACGAGCGCGCCCACGCCGACGATCGCGAACTGCCCGAGGCTGATGTGGCCGCCCCAGCCGGTGAGGATCACGAGTGACACCGCAGCCAAGCCCCAGACCATCGCCACCGCGGCGAGGTACTGGTTCGACGGCGACCACCCGATCGGGATGAAGATGAACGCGAGGGCCACGAGCGTGAGGATGATGCGGCGCGCCCAGATGACCTCCGGCAGACGGCGGAGCTCGATGGGTGTCGGCTTGAGGACGCCGAGCGACGACCAGGTGGACGTGGCGCTCTCTTGCGCGCGGGAGAGCTTGCCGGACTGGAGGAGCAGGGCCGCGAGGATCACGACGAGGAAGGCCACGTACTGGATCGTGGGGGAACCAGGCGTGTTCCAGCCGATGACCGCCTCCATGATCCCGAGGCCGATGCCCGCCGCGAACGCGGTGGGCAGC
>JBQTHC010000110.1:0-23063 GCA_052390255.1 Microthrixaceae bacterium | reverse complement strand
GCGCGCCGCCGGCTAACACGCCGAGCGTGGACGCGCGAGACTGGGGCCGTCCGTGGGTGGAGCGCGAGCTCCCGCTCCTCGACGCTCGCGTCTTCGTCGCGCTCGGCGCGTTCGCCCTACAGGCCCTCTGCGGGATCCTCGGAGCTGCACCGCGCCCGCGCTTCGCGCATGGCGGCGAAACCGCGTTGGCCGACGGTCGGTGGGTCCTCGCCAGCTACCACGTCAGCCAGCAGAACACGTTCACCGGCAGGCTCACCGAGGCGATGCTCGACCAGGTGCTCCAGCGCGCGCGAGCGCTGCTCGACTGACGTCGTCAACCTGCGGCAGAACGACGTCGCCTCGACACGGAGCTGCCGCAGGTTGCGGGGCTCCGGCGCTCCTTGCGCGGATTCGAGCCGTCAGCCGAGAAGCGCTCCGAGCTCGCCCGCCGCGTAGAGCACGGCGGTGCAGCCCAAGAAGCTCGCGACCCCGATCCGAAGACGGCGGTCGGTCGCCCGGATGGTGAGCGCCGCTCCGAGACGGGCGCCGGGCACCACCCCGAGCACGAGCGCGAGCGCGACCCGCCAGTCGACGTGACCTTGCAACGCGTGCGTGACGGTGCCGGGCAGCGCGAACGCGCCGACGCACACGAGCGACGTCGCGATCGCCGACTTCACCTCGATCCGTGCGAGCTGCACGAACGCCGGGACCATGATCAGGCCGCCGCCGATGCCGAGCAGGCCCGACAGCAGACCCGAGACCGCCCCGATCGCGACGTAGGTGGACTGGCTCGGCGGCGCTGGGTCCGAACGCGCCGGGTCGACCGTGCTCGGCGCCTCCGGCGCCTCCGGCGCATCCGTCTCCGCGAGCGGTTCGTCCGGTGGCAGCGCCGGCGCCATCCGTCCCATGCGGTAGGCGGACAGCCCGAGGAGCCCCGCGGTCACCAGCTGCAACAGGTGGCCCTCGCCGGGGACGTGCTCCGAGGCGATGCTGCCGAGCACCGCGGCGACGAGGCCCGTCGGGACGGTCGCGATCACTGCTGGCCAGCGGATCAGCTGCTCGCGCACGAAGCGGACGGCCCCGCTCGCCGCTCCGGGGATGATCACCGGCAGCGCCGTGCCGATGACCAGGAGCGGGTCGAGGCCCAGGAGGCGCATCCCCGGCTGCGAGATGACCCCACCGCCCACCCCGAACAGGCCTGACAGCACCCCGGTCGCCAGCCCGAGCACGGCGGTGAGCAGATCCCGCGCCAGGCCCACGTCCATCGGGACGGTCTACCGCACCAGTGTGGACGCACCAGTTGTCTCACCGGTGGGCCATGGAGCGAATAGTCCGATCGGGCCATTCCCACGTTCACACCTTGGCGCGACGCTTTGTGCATGTATCGAGCCCACTTGGACGTCATCGACGGCTACGAGGTGGTCGGCCAGCCGGTCGTGGGTCCCACCGGCCTCACGTACCTGTCCTGGCTCGAGCAGGCGCTGGAGCCATACACGGCGACGCGGCTGCCCGTGGGCGCGGTGGCTGGTCTCCAGGCCGCGCTGCGACGCGCCGAGCTCGCGCGCTGACGTCGTCCTACGCCTGCTTGGCGGGGTTGCGGGGGAAGTCCACGGCCGTGGCGGGCCAGCGATCGCGGCTCTTCTGCGCGAGCTTGTTCATGAGGGCGATCGCGCCCGGGTCGTCGTCGCCGGGCCGGGCGATGATCGAGCCGTCGGCGATCATCCGGCTGATGATCTCGCGGCCGAGGTCGGTGCGCACGATCGTGAGCGTCCAGTCGTTGTCCTTGCCGATCCCGCCCGTGGAGATGTCGGCGTGCTCGGCGGCGAAGTCGGGGCAGTGCGTGCACCCCTCCCGCGTCCAGGCGTGGCACTCCTTGAGGTTGATCTCGTGGTACGCGCCGTCACGCATCCAGATCTGGAACACGCCTTTGATGTTCATCTTGGTCATGTCGGACTTCGCGAGCCCGTACTTCGTCCAGAACAGCTCTTCGAAGATCGAGTCGTCGAACGTCTTCGAGCAGAGCAGGCCGATGTTGAACACGATCGGCTTGCCGATCTTGCCGATCTTGCGACTCCACATCACCGGTGGGACCGACGACTGGCAGCTCATGCCGACCAGCGCGAGCTTCGAGAAGCCGCGCTCGAGCGCCTCGTCGAGCGCGAGCGTGTTGGCGGAGTACGTGTAGCGCGAACCGGCGCCCGCGAGCACCTCGTCCTTGGTGGAGGCGACCCCCGGTCGCGCCTTCCAACCGTCTTCGCCCGTACCTTCGACGTACGACGTGAGCGCGGCGTCGATGTAGTCCTTGTCGAGCGCCCAGATGAGCAGCGCGGACACGAGGCCACCGTCCTGACCCATCTGGTGGACCATGTCGTCGCTCGCCCGAGTGAGCAGGACGTCCTGGTAGATGCCCGCGGCCTCCTCCGGGCGACGGACGCGGGCGAAGAGGTGCTCGTCGGCGGAGGGCTCCCACGCCCGGAACCGCGGACAGGCGCGCGTGCATGAGGTGCAGCCCTTCTGGCCGTGGACGCAGTCGTCGAGCCCGAGCTCCTCTTCGAGGTGGAACGGCTTGTACGCGCCTGGCGCGTGCTCGTAGCCGATCACGTCGTGCGGGCAGGCGATGACGCAGCCAGCGCACCCCGTGCAGAGCCCGGAGGTGATGACCTCGTCGTAGAGCTCCTTCCATTGGAGCTGCCACCGCTCCTTGTTGCCCGCGGACAGCGCGTACGGCACGGGCTCGCTGGTCTCGGTCACGGACATGCGCCGACTCTAGGCACGTCTCTGACGCAACCCTCGAACCGGCGCGCCACCAGCGGATGCGGGGGCAAGGTGACACCAGTTCGGACGGTGGAGCAACATCTCCCCCATGGATCTCACCTACCCGCCCGAGGCCGAGCAGTTCCGCGTCGAGATCCGAGCGTGGCTCGAGGAGAACCTCCCTGAGGGGTGGTTCGATGACGGCTTCGAGATGTCCGCCGACGAACGCGTCGCGTTCAACGACACCTGGCCCGCCAAGCTCTACGACGGCGGCTGGATCTGCGCGACCTGGCCCAAGGAGTACGGCGGCAAGGGGCTGACCCTCATGCAGGGCGTCGTGCTCGCCGAGGAGTTCGCTCGGGCGAAGGCACCGCTGCGCGCGGACTTCTTCGGCGACACCTTGGTGGGTCCCACGATCTTGCAGTGGGGGACCGAGGAGCAGAAGCAGGAGTACCTGCCGAAGATCATGCGAGGGGAGATGCGCTGGTGCCAGGGCTTCAGCGAGCCCGACTCCGGCTCGGACCTCGCGTCGCTGAAGACGAGCGCCGTCCTCGACGGCGACGAGTGGGTGATCAACGGGCAGAAGGTGTGGACGACGCAGGCGCAGTTCGCGGACTACTGCTTCCTGCTCGCGCGAACCGATCCCGACGTCGTGAAGCAGGCAGGGATCTCGTATCTGCTCGTGCCGATGGACCAGCCCGGCATCGAGGTGCGCCCCATCACCCAGCCGGACGGAACGGCCGAGTTCAACGAGGTCTTCTTCGCGGACGCTCGCTGCCCGCAGGCAAACGTGGTCGGGGGCCTCAACAACGGCTGGGCCGTCGCCAACACCACGCTCGGCTTCGAGCGGGGCCAGTCCGCCACCACCGGGTACCGCCGCTTCGAGGAGGAGCTGCGCCTCATGATCGCGGCAGCGGAGGGCAACGGTGCGATCGACGACCCCGTGATCCGCCAACGCCTCATGACGTACTTCACGAAGGTGCAGATCACGCGCATCAACGGGCTTCGCTCGCTGACCGTCGCGATCAGCGGACGCAAGGACCCCGCCGTCGCCGCGCTCGGCGCCACCAACAAGATGTGGTGGTCCGAGATGCACAAGGAGGCGATGGAGCTGGCTCTCGACATCTACGGCGCGGACGCGCTCCTCGCGGACTGCGGGCCGGCATCAGGGACGTGGCCGGCCACCATGCGGGGTGGTGGCAAGGGCGGCTACCGCGTCAGCCCGATGGTGTCCGCCTTCTTCTTCAGCCGGTCCGAGACGATCTGGGGAGGCACGTCGCAGATCCAGCGCAACATCGTGGGCGAGAAGGTGCTCGGGCTCCCGAAGGAGCCAAAGGCAGCGGCCCCGAGCGCGGGGTGACCGTCGAGCCCGCGGTCGCGCCGGTACCCTCGGAACCTCATGCTGCCCGCACGTGAGCCCCCTGCGACCGGTCGGACGTGGCCGCAGCGGCTCGTCCTGATCACCGGCATCGTGGTCGTGCTCGGATCGCTCGGTGCAGCGAGCGCGCTCGGGTACTTCGGGGTCCGCCTGTCGCAGATCGACCGGGTCGACAACCTCAAGATCCGCGCAGCGGCGGCCGGTGAGCCGCGGAACTACCTGATCGTCGGAACCGACAGCCGCGCCGGTCTCCCACCCGAGAACAAGGGCTTCCGGGACGACGGCGAGACGGGTTGCGACTGCACGGACACGATCATGGTCGTTCGCGTCGACCCCAAGAAGACCAACGCGCAGATCCTCTCGTTCCCGCGCGACCTCTGGATCCCGATCGCGGGGACGAGGAGCAAGTCGCGCATCAACACCGCGCACGCAAAGGGTGAGCAGGTGCTGATCGACACGATCGAGCAGAACTTCGGCGTGCCGATCAACCACTACGTCGAGGTCGACTTCGTCGGCTTCGAGAAGCTCGTCGACGCCGTCGGCGGCATCCCCATGTGGTTCGACAACCCCGTGCGTGACAAGCGCACTGGGCTATCGATCTCGAACACGAAGTGCCAGGTGCTCGACGGAGATCAGGCGCGGAAGTTCGTCAGGTCGCGCTACCTCGAGTACCAGACCGCCGACGGAACCTGGCACAGCGACGGCACCGCGGATCTCGGTCGCATCACGCGCCAGCAGGTGTTCATCCGACGCGCGGTGTCCAAGGCCGTCAGCAAGGGGCTCACCAACCCCGCCACGCTCAACGATCTCGTGTCCGCCGGCGTGGACAACCTTCGCATCGATCACGCGCTGAGCGTCGGTGACCTGCTCGCCCTCGGCCGCAAGTTCGCGAGCTTCGACTCTCGAGACCTGGTCGGCTACAGCGTTCCGTCGACCTCGTACCGCACGTCGGGAGGGGCGGCGGTACAGCTCCCGGCGATGCGCGCAGCAGAGGGCATGCTCAACATCTTCCGCGGCCTCCCGCCCGGCGCGGTGACGCCCGCGGCCGTGCCCGTCCGGGTGCTGAACGGGACGGGCGTGACCGGCCAGGCGGCCGACGTCGCCGCCGCGCTCGAGGCCATCGGGTTCGACGTGTTCGCGACCTCCACCTACGCGGGTGGGCCCCTCGAGAACACCGTCGTCAGGTTCGGTGACGGGGGAGAAGCGGGGGCGCGGCTCGTGGCACGTCACATCACCGGGGGCGCGCCCCTGGTCCGCGACGCCAACCTCGCACCCGGGCGAGTCGCGGTGATCACCGGCGCCGACTTCACGACGATCCACGACCAGCTCGCCCCGGAAGGTTCGCCCGACGATCTGCGCAGCACCACGTCCACCACCGCCCCGTCACCCACCGCACCGTCGGTCACGACCACCACGGTCCCGCCGACCACCGTCACCACGCAGAAGCCGGCCGGCTACTCCACCGGCGAGCCCCCGCCCGGCGTCACCTGCGGCTGAGCCCGCGATCTGGCCAGCTCGGTCGGACCCAGTCGGTCAGGTCGCCCCCGCAGCACGCGCGAAGGGCGTTCCCCTCGATCACTGCTCGATGACCGTCGCGCCACGCCGCCCCCCGGTGGCGCCGTCGCGGGTTCCAGGCTCGTGTCGTTATCAGATCCGATAACATGAGGCAGTGGATGTCGCCACGTTGATCAGCGCCGCCAGGCACCGCGCCGGCTTGACGCAGCGCCAGCTCGCCGCGCGCGCCCGGACGTCCGCGGCTGCCGTCTGCCAGTACGAGCGGGGCGAGCGGATCCCCCGGGTCGACACCCTCCAGCGCCTCATCGCGGCCACCGGGGCGACCTTGACGCTCGACGCCCCGGCGCCGTCCCGCCTCGATCCGCGCGCGAGCGGTCGCGACCTCGAGGCGGTGCTCGGGCTAGCCGATGCGCTGCCGAAGCGCCATGAGCCCGACCTTCGCTACCCGGCCGTGGCGTCGTTGCTGGGACGGCGATGAGCGACGGACTCGCCGCCCGGATCGTGCAGCTGCACGGCGCACTCGATCGCGCGGACCTGCCGCACGCCTTCGGCGGCGCGATCGCGCTCGCCTACTGCACTGCGGACCCGCGCGGCACCAAGGACATCGACGTGAACGTCTTCGTCGATCCGAGCCGGTTGGACGAGGTGCTCGCTGCGCTCCCCGCTGGCCTCGAGGCAACGGAGGTACAACGGATCCAGCTCACCCGCGACGGCCAAGCGCGCCTCTGGTGGGACGAGACGCCCGTCGACCTCTTCCTCTCGAACGTCCCCTTCCACGACCACGCTGCGGCCGGCCTCCACCGTGTGCCCTTCGCGGGCGTCGCCGACCTCCCGGTCATTGCGTGCACGGACTTGGCCGTGTTCAAGGCGCTGTTCGCTCGGCCGAAGGATGCGCTCGACGTGGCCGCGATGATCGCCGCTGGGGCGCTGGACCGACGGCGACTCGAGGAGACTGTCACCGCGATGCTCGGCGAAGGCGAGCGGCGTCGCTTCTTCGAGCGGGTCGACGACGCGCTCGCCGGCTGAAGCCGGTCAGGTTCTCGCGACCCCACGCTTGGCGCCCTCGGCAGGACTCGAACCTGCGCACACGGCTCCGGAGGCCGATGCTCTATCCGCTGAGCTACGAGGGCAAGGGCTGGCGACTGTAGCCCGAAACCTCCGGAATCCGGGACTTCCGACCGCCGCCACGGCGCCAACTACTTCGTCGCCCCGCGCAATGTCGTCGAGCAGGTCCACTAGCCCGCGCTTGCTCGCACTCGGAGTCACGCTTGACCTGCGCTCGGCGGTCAGAGGTTGGTGGCGTGACCGGTGACGCGGCCGCGTTGGCGTAGCTGAAAGGCGTGTCGCCGGCGAGTGACGGTGGCAGAGCCCCGATCGACGTCGCTCGAGCGCGGGCCTAGCTCGAGCGATGGACGACGGTGACGGATTCTCGGCTCCCGCGGCCGGGGGTCGTCGAGAGTTTGCTGTCGGTGGGCGCGCCGTCGACGTACACCGTGGCGTTCCGACCGGGCGTGCAGCCCGGGACGGACTCGATGGCGATGGCAACGATGAAGGTCGAGTCTCGTCGTGTGGACGTGACAGCGCATCGCGCGCTTGCGATGCGGACCTCGATGCGGTGGCCTGGACCGATGCGCTCGCCGTGCTCGTCGACGACCTCGCCGTAGTAGTCGGCGCTGGCTGGAGCGGCGCCCTGTGGTCGGTCGGAGTCGAACTCCACGGTGATGCCAGCCAGGTCGGCTCCATCGAGCGGAATGGCGCGCTTGGATGCAATGCGGGTCTCGCCGACGAAGGTCCACAGCACGAGCGACCGTTCTGGGGCGGCGCAGCCTGCGATGGCCTTGTCATTGAACACCTTGAGGTCGATCTGTCCGCCGACCACGGCGGGGAGCTCCGCGTTGCATGGTGTCGAGAGCCCATGGTCGAGGACGATCGCGCCGAGAAAGGTCGCCTCGAGGGGCTGGCCGTCGAGGGTGGCGGTTGCGGAGACATCTATCGTGTCGTCGGCGCTGCCGGCGGTCCCGAGGCGCGGGTACTCCTCGAAGCGTCCGTCGACGCGGGTGAGGTCGCCGGACGTGAGGTCGGTCCCCGCTGGTCGTTCGCCGTGTTCGACCCAGCGAACCAGGGCCTCGAACGCATCCTCCTGCTCCCTTGCGCTGAAGCCGCAGTGGCCGGCGTCGCGGTAGACACGTTGCACGAGCATGCGGCTCGCGTCGGCGCGCTCGACCAGATCGTGCAGGAGGACGGCCTCGATGATCGGGCTCTGCCCGTCGCCGGTGCTGTGCATGGTGAGCACCGGGATTCGCAGCGAGCCGGTTGTCGCCATGTCACCGAAGATCGTCTCGAACGTCTCAGGATCGAATGGCGGCGTGATGGCGGTCGCGTTGAAGTCGGCCTCGTCGAGACCGGAGCCGGGGTGGAAGCGGTACGGCTCCTCGCGCGGCGGCATCACACGCGCGGATGCTGAGATCACCGCGCGGCGCCAGTTGACGTCTTGGGTGGCTCGCAACCCGTCCACGGCAAACGGACGAGGTCCACCGGTTAGCTCCACGAGGACGGCTTCGAAGACGCGTCGCGCCTCGGGGTCTCGCAGGGCGGGACGAATCGTGTCGTCGACCAGCGCGCCGATGCTCTGCGCCCGTTCGACGTCTTCCTGACGCACTCCCGCGGCGTAGGCGCCGGCGATCAACTGGGCCGCCGGTGAGCCGAGCCCGCGGGTCGTGCCCGACGAACCGCAGAGCCCGAGAACGCCGTCGAAGCGGTTGCTGTAGCGCTCCGCGACGAGGTGAGCGCTCCAGCCGCCCATGGACAATCCGAATCCGTAGGTCCAGGTTGGCCGGGCGACGGTGGAGACGAAGAGGTCCCAGAGGGCCGCTGTCTCGTCGGCGCCCCGATCGGGGATGAACCCGGTGCTGGAGTAGCTCGAGCCCGCCCAGGCGAATCCGTGCTCGATCAGGTAGCGGCGGAGATCGGGAGCGGTTGCCTGTCCCATTGGGGCGAAGTCCTCGAAGCCGTGCATCCACATCACGAGCCGCCCGTTCCACTCGTCGGGGACCTCGATCCGGTACGCCGAACCTCCTAGGTAACCGGACATTGCCCGCGCTCCTGGCAGCGCCTCGAAGGCCGGATCAGCCGCTGCGACGCCCTCAGGGTCCTGTCGGTAGTCGACCGATGGCGGGAGCGGCTGGTCATACAGCGGACTGCGCTGCTCGGCGTCCCCGTCCTCACCAGATGGCGAACATGCAGCAACGGCGATGAGCACCAGGGCGCACGCGAGCGCCCGCCATCTCATGACGACTTGCCGCTGATCGACCACTTCACCCACGACTTCAGCTCAGTGAGATAGTCGCTCGCAGGACGCTGGCCTCGGGGCACCAACCGCTGGAAGGCAACGGCCTGCATGACCGCGAAGACCATGTCTCGGATCATCTCCGCTGCCCGCGGGTCGGTGTCCGGCTGAAGCGCCGCGAGGTGCTCGAGATAGACGACGCGCGTCTCCTCGGTGAAGCGGCGATCGACGTCCGTGACCCTCGCGGCCAGCTCCGGATCTGTGCGCGCCGCCACCCACATCTCGACGTGGGCGATGAACAGGGCGCTGTCGTGCAAGCTCCACAACAGATCAACTCCCTCGTCGATCCCAAGCGGACCATCCACCTGCTCGATGGCGCGCCGCGCTGCGTCGAGCCTCAACCAGAGGAGCCGTTCCAGCGCCGCCGCCATGAGCGTGGCGCGCGTCGGGAAGTGGTGCAGCATCGCCCCTCGTGAGACCCGCGCCCGCTCCAGCACCTCGGCGGTGGTGGTCGCCGCGTAGCCGCACTCCGTGATGCACGCAACCACAGTGTCGAGCAACCGCTCGCGAGTCTGCTGGCTCCGGGCCTGCTGCGTTGGCTTCACCGTCCGAAGGACCGACACCCCGAAAGTGGACCACCTGGCGAAGAATCAGTCAAGGCTGACTGTTTAGCCAAACGCTGACGGCGAGGAGACAAGCCGCCGGTCAGGGTCCCGACTCCAGTGCGGTGAAGGTCAGGCGCCGCGGATCGAGGTCGTCCCGGCGAGCGTGGAAGTTGCTGGTTCTGTGGGCGCCACGGCACGGCATCCGTGCGCCAGCGCCCACAGAACGAGTGAGGATCGGTCAGGCGCCGTGGAGGTGGTCGCAGGCGACCTGCTCGCCGTCCTTGATCTGTCCGCCGCCGATCCCCTCGAGGGCGGCGAACGGCCCGCACGGATGCTGGGTGATCCACACGTGGATCATCGGCTGCTCGGGGCCTTTGATGAGCGGCGGGGCGCAGGTTCCGTCGCCTTGGGTCAGTCCGGCTACCCGATCGTCAGCGGTGAAGCACAGGTTGTTGTGGATGTGCCACTGCGTCAGCGCCCCCCCGATGTCGGGGACGCCATCGAGCGTGACGCCCGGCGGGAGCATGTACATCGCGGCGACGAGCTTCTTCGGTGTCACGGTGGTGTCGAACACGAGGGACTCGGGCTGGTTGGGGTCGAGGATCGTCGCGTTCGCCATGAACTCCCGGTTGACGTAGTGCTCGACGCCCGTCGACCCGTCACCGATCGAACGGAAGCCACGTGTCTCCGCGTACGCGGGGTCGGCCCACTGGGGGAGCCCCAGCAGCGTGGCCGCGAGGAGGTTCTCCGCACGCGCCTGCTGCTGCGGCGACACGCCGTCGACACCTCCGAGGTCGATCGGCAGGGCCGGATCGAACGCACGCGGGGGAACCGCCGACGCGGGTTCGGCGACCGTCTCGACCGTGGCGTTGCTCGGGTGCTGGTGGGTGACGGCCGCTCGCGCGCCGGGAACGCCCACACCGACCAACGCGACGCATGCGACCGCGGCAAGCAAGCGCGGAAGCGCGAGCCGCCGGAACAGCAGTGCTGCTCCTCCGAGCAGGATCGTCGTCGCCGCCAGCGTGGCCGCGAGACCATCCGCGAAGCGCATCGGCTCGGCGACGTCGAGCCCGTCGACGAAGCTCAGACCGCGGTTCTTGGCGAGCACCCAGCCGGCCAGCAACACGGCGCTCCCCGCTACTCCGACGACCGCGACCCAGCGTCGCGGGTGAACGACCGCGGCCGCACCCCACGCGAGCTGGAACACCGCGGTGCCCAGGAACACCCACACGGCCGCGCGATGCTCGCTGTGGGCCGCGATCGCTGCGCCGTGGACGACGCCGGCAACGATCGCCGCAACGCCCGCGACCGCGAGAAGCAGCTGACCGCGCCACGCGGCGAGTCCGCTCTCGGGCGGCGTGAGACCACCGCGATCCATCTCTTCTGCACGATCAAGTGTGAGCACCACGACGTTCCGATCGGGTAGGCGACGCTCAAACATAGACGTGACATCGCGCGCGAAAGCAGCCGCGGCACCGTGTTGGGCTGCGGTGTGACGACGCACTGGGCGGTTCTGCGACGAATGTCCGAACTGCGTCCGCGTGTCGGCGAGCGCGCGCTCAGGATTGGCTGCGCGGAAGGATGCCTTCGGACTCGAGCACCTCGCCGACGCTCGGCGCGATCGACACTGCGAAGCGCTGCGTGAGGTGCGCCGGATCCCAGCGCACGATGAGACCGTTCACCACGGGATCGCAGATCGGCAGGAAGGGGCAGAGCAGCCGGTCCAGATCGAGCGATCGGATGTCCGGGTCCGAGCGCGAGAGGTCGCGATAGATCCGCTCCGTCGCGGTCGGCCCCGCGGTCGCGACGAAGCGGCACTCATCCAGGTAGGTCGCGCGGGACAGGCACTGCAACGGGTTCGCCGCGAACGCGGAGACGGGCGCCGGCTCGATGATCACCACCCGCGCGCCCTGCGCTCGCAACGTCCCAACGGTGGCGTCGACGCGGCGGCGGTAGGTGTCGAGGAGCTCGCGCGATCGTGGCTCCAAAGGCCCGCGGTCCTGATCCTTGATCGGAATCGGGAAGCTCGCGTCGTCCACAGCTCGATTGACGAGCACGACGACGTCGGGCGCGAGGGCGGGTACGATCGTGTCGTACCACTCCGCCTGACGCGTTCGACATGGTGCGTCGAACGCTGGATCGAGGCGCTGGATCCCGCGCATCCAGAAGCACCCCGGCGTGAGCGCCGCGAGGAGCGTGAACGAACGCTCGCGGGCGAGCGCCTCGAACGTCGGCAGATACATCTTGGCGTTGCTGTCGCCGATGAGCATCACCCGCGGCTCGCCGCCGTCGACGACCGTGCAGCCCTCGAGCTTCGCCGGCCGACACTTCGGGTAGAACTTGCCCTTGTCGTTGGCGGCGCTGCGCCAGTCGAGCCCGGCCGGGATCGCGGTGAGCCCCGTGAACTCGGAGGCGCGCACGTCGACCTGGGTGCCGCGCCTCGCCTCCAGCACCTGCGGGGCGACCACGAGGCCAACGAGGATGCTCATGCCCAAGCCGACAGCGATCACCTGCACCCTGCGACGATCGAGCCACGGCGACTCGCGCACCGGGAGCTCGAGGATCTGATAGCTCAGCGACGCGAGTCCCGTGGACACGGCCGCCGCGATCGCGAGCGTGACACCAGGGCCGACGTCGAGACGCGCGCCGATCACGAGGACGACGATCCAGTGCCAGAGGTACGTCGCATAGGAGATCCGCCCGAGGTAGGTGATCGGTCGGAGCGACAGCAGCCGTCGCACTGGTCCGCCACCGAGTCCCAGCGTCACGAGGAGCCCGACGGTGGCGGCGGTCGCGACAACGCCGCGGGTGATCGCGCCGACGCCCAGGACCGAGCTCGCGGCGACACCGAGGACGGCGAGCGACGCGACCTGACCAAGCACCACCGGGAAGCGAGCGCTTGCCGAATCCCCTGACCGTGACTTGGCGAACACGGAAGGCATCAGCGCGAGCAGCCCGCCTGCCAGCAGCTGATAGGCGCGGGTGTCGGTCCCGTAGTAGGCGCGATCCAGATCGGTCCGCGCGACCCACAGCGCCGCGGCGAGCGACAGCACCAGCCCCGCCGCGACCGCCATGACCATGAGCTGACGTTGGCGCTCGTGTGATCGCCTGGTGACGACGTGCAGCCCGCCGACGAGCAGCGGCCACGCGAGGTAGTACTGCTCCTCGACCGACAACGACCAGAAGTGCAGCACCGGGCTCGAGCGGACGTCGGGGGCGAAGTAGTCGGTCGACTGCCCCAGGTAGAACCAGTTCGCGACGTACAGCGACGCCGCGCGCACCGCGCCGCGCGCGTCGAGCAGCTCCACCGGGCTCGCGATCAGCCCGTAGATGAGCGTGGTCAGCACCAAGACGACCGCGGCAGCGGGCAACAACCGGCGCACGCGGCGCGCGTAGAACCGGCGAAGATCGATCGAGCCTCGGTCGTCGAGGTCGCGGAGCAACAGTGACGTCACGAGGTAGCCGGACAGGACGAAGAACACGTCGACACCGATGAACCCGCCGGAGACGGCGCCGACGCGCGCGTGAAAGGCGACGACGAGGTAGACGGCGATCGCCCGCACACCGTCGAGGTGTGGCCGGTAGCCCGATGCGCCGCCTTGGGAACGATCGACCGGTGCGGCGGCGGAAGTCACCGGCGAAGGGTATGCAAGCGACCGACCCGAATGGACCCCAGTCGAACGAGTCGCGACTCGTCCCCGCGGCGGAGCGATCTCGGATGGCGCGCACTCGACCGTGCGGATTGGGTTGCTTGCGATGGTTTCGGCCCGTATTGGGCAGCAGCGTTGGCATCGTTTCGATGAGGCGAACGTGCGTAGGGTGCGCACCATGAGGTGGCGCGGACGAGTCGCCGTGGTGCTCATCGCCGGTCTCGTCGCGTCGGCGTGCTCCGGCTCGTCCGACGGGCCGTCGACAGCTGCGACGAGCGCGTCGGTCCGTGTCGTCAGCCAGAACATCCTCCACGGCATCGCGTGCCCTGCGGACTCCAACCGGTGCGAGCTGCCCGCGCGAGTCGCGCTGTTCGTGCGCCAGCTCGACGAAGCCGGCTGCCCGGAGCTCGTCGGCATGCAGGAGACCAACGAGGCGGTGATCGCCGCGCTGCGCGACACGCTTCCGACGGCGTGCGACGGTCGGTACGAGATCGTGAGCGACGACGATCCCGCGCTCGACCGGGAGCTCGTGCTCACGACCGGCACGGTCATCGACTCCCGACGGGTCCGCCTGGCGGGCCCGCTGCGAACCGCGTTCCTCGCGAGGGTTGCGACCGAGGTCGGTCTGGTCGACTTCATCACGACGCATCTCGCGAGCAGCAGCGACGACCGGCCGTGCGACGCGACGACCTGCCCACCGCCATGCCGAACCGATGACACGTTGAACACGTGTCAGGCTCGGGAGGTCGCCGCGTTCGCCGCCGAGTCGACGGATCCGAACGCGGTCACCGTCATCGCCGGCGACCTGAACGCGAAGGTCGACGAGCCCACCAACGACGTGCTGCGCGACGCAGGCTTCCTCGACACGCACCTCGCCGCTGGGAACGACGAGTGCGACCCGACGTCGGGCGCGCAGTGCACGTCAGGGCGCGCCGACGCCGCCCTCACGGACCTCACCGACCCGAGCTCGAAGCAGAACGAGCGCATCGACTTCGTCTACGTCGGCGGTGCACGGTCTTGCCGCGCGGTCAAGCCGACTGGACTGTTCAACGCCACTCCCGCGACCGACGATCCCGGTGGGCTGGCCTTCCCGTCCGACCACACGGGAGTGCAGGCAACGCTGCGCTGCCCGACCAGCGCTGCGGATCGAGAGGCTGCCGCCACCGCGACATCCGCGCCGACCACCACCTCGACCACCACCGCATCCAGCGAGATCGACGCCGACACCGCCGCCGCCATCACCGGGGCGTTCACCACGCTCTTCGGCGGCGAGGTGACCGACGTGGAGCAGAAGCTGGCGGCACTGGAACGAGGCGAGGAGCTGCGCACCTCCTTCCTGCAGTCCTACGAAGCCACCAAGGACGTGGCTTCGCGCATCTCCGTGCGGATCGACGACATGTCCCGCGTCGACGGCACGCACGCGTCCGTGACCTATTCGCTGCTCCTCGACGGCACGCCGGTGCTCGACCATCTGCCCGGTGAGGCGGTGCTGGTCGGCGGCCGGTGGCTCGTGTCGACCCGCACCTACTGCGAGGTGAGCACGCAAGGGGCGACGCAGATCCCCGCGCCCTGTCGTGCGAACGGGTGACGCCGCCTGGCATTGGGCTTCTCGGCGCGCTGGAGTCGCTGGGTAACCTGCGTCGATGGCCCCTGCCGCACCGACCGTGCTCGTCGTCGAGGACGACCCGGTCATCCTGCGGCTGCTCGAGGTCAACTTCGACCTAGAGGGCTTCAACGTGCTGCTCGCGCAGGACGGCGAGGAGGGGATCGCGGTGGCCCGGGCGAAGCGCCCCGATGTCATCGTCACCGACATCATGATGCCGAAGGTCTCCGGACTCGAGCTCGTGGAGACCCTCAAGGCCGACGCCGACACGGCATCGATCCCGATCGTGCTGCTCTCCGCGAAGGCGCAGTCGGGTGACCTGCGCGCGGGGGTCGACGCGGGCGCTGACGACTACGTCACGAAGCCCTTCGAGCCGCTCGATCTGATCGACCGCGTCAACGCACTGCTGTCCCGATAGTCCCTCAGCCAAGGCCACTCAATGATCCGCGAGTCACTCGCTGCCGCCCTGTCCGCCGCTCTCGCCGAGCACGACGTCGACGCGCCCGCTCGCATCCACCTCGAGCGGCCGGCCCGCCGTGAGCACGGTGACTGGTCCTCGAACGTCGCGATGGCGACCGCCAAGCAGGCCGGACGGAACCCGCGCGAGCTGGCGGCCGAGCTCGTGGAGTCGCTCAACGCGCGGCTGCCCGACCACGTCGAGCGGGTCGAGCTCGCGGGTCCCGGCTTCGTGAACTTCCACCTGCGCGACTCCTGGCTCCACTCGGTGCTCGTCGACGTGATTGACGCGGGCGAGGACGGCTACGCGCGCCCGGACATCGGCCAGGGCACGCGCGTCAACATCGAGTTCGTCTCTGCCAATCCCACCGGCCCGATCCACGTCGGCAATGGTTGGTTCGCCTCTTACGGAGACTCGCTGGGCCGGATCATGGAGCGGTGTGGGTACGCCGTGACGCGTGAGTACTACGTCAACGACACCGGTGGTCAGATCCGGAGACTGGGCGCGAGCGTCCTCGCTCGCCGTGCCGGTACTCCCGTTCCCGAGGACGGCTATCCCAGTGGGTTCGTCAAGGGACTGGCGTCGGCCTACGAGGGGGACGAGGACGTATCCGACGCTGGACGCTGGGCGGCGACCCGCATCCTTGGCTTCATCCGTCATCAGATGGAGTCGGTGCACATCCACTATGACGAGTGGTACAGCCAAGCGTCGATCGAAGAGAGCGCCGCGGTCGCAGAGACGGTCGCCGAGCTCGAAGCCACTGGCCTGATCTACGAGGAGGATGGCGCGGTTTGGCTCAACACCGCCGCACACGGCGACCCACGGGAGAAGCGGGTGCTCAAGAAGTCCCCCGACCAGGGGGGCGACTTCACCTACCTGGCCGGCGACATCGCATATCACCGTGACAAGTTCGTTGTGCGGGGCTTCGACCTCGTGATCAACGTCTGGGGCGCGGACCACCACGGACAGGTCGCCAGCCTGAAGGCGGGGGTCCAAGCACTCGGCATCGACGGTCATCGCCTCGAGGTCCGGCTCGGGCAGATGGTCTCGCTCGCCAGTGGACGGATGGGGAAGCGCATGGGGAACGCCGTCGACCTCGATGACCTCGTCGACGACATCGGCCCTGATGTCATGCGGCTGCTCTCGCTTGTCACGTCACTCGACCAAGCGCCGACGATCGATCTCGACAAGGTGCGCGAGGAGTCGAAGGAATCCCCCGTCTTCTACGTCCAGTACGCCAACGCGCGCATCCACTCGATCGGTCGCAAGGCCGCGGAGGCCGGGGTCGTGCGCTCGCCGCTCGCGTCGGTCGACCTGTCGCTCCTCGTGCACGAGCGCGAGCTCGACCTGCTCCGCAAGCTCTCCGAGCTGCCCGACGTGGTGGCACTCGCGTGCACGGATCGAGCGCCGCACAAGGTCACCACCTGGGTGCGCGAGCTGGCCGACCGGTTCCACGGCTTCTACCACGACTGCTACGTGATCGGTGACGTGCCGTCCGAGCTCACGCAAGCCCGCCTGTGGCTCGTCGAGGCCGCGCGCACCGGTCTCGCCATCGGGCTGGACCTGCTCGGCGTGTCCGCCCCGGAGTCGATGTGAGCGGCGCCCTTCGGCGTTCTCGGCCGTAAAACTGGCCCCCCCCCCCAGTTTCCCCCCCGACAACGCCTGGGAGGGCTCGGTGAGCGGGCCGATCCCGCGCCACCTGCTACCCGACAACGCGACGATCGGCGACGACGGTCGCCTCAGCATCGGTGGCTGTGACCTGCACGAGTTGGCCGAGCGCTTCGGCACGCCGCTCTTCGTGTACGACGAAGCGCACCTCCGCGCACGCTGTCGCGAAGCCGTGGCGGCCTTCGGCGATGGCGTCGCCTACGCCTCCAAGGCGTTCCTGTGCGTGGCGATGGCGCGCCTCGCGCACGACGAGGGGATGCTGCTCGACGTCGCCACCGGCGGCGAGCTGCACGTAGCGCTCGCCGCCGGCGTCCCGGCGAATCGACTCGTGCTGCACGGGAACAACAAGTCGCTCGACGAGCTGCGCGCGGCGCGCCAGGCCGGGGTCGGCCGCATCGTGGTCGACAGCTTCGACGAGCTCGAGCGCCTCGCGGTCCTCCACGCGGAGGACGGGCTCGTCCCGAAGATCCTGATCCGGGCGACTCCGGGCGTCGAGGCGCACACGCACGAGTTCGTGCGCACCGGCCAGGTCGACTCGAAGTTCGGTCTCGGTGTCGCGTCTGGCGACTTCGCACGCGCGGTGGCGCGCGCGCAGGACACGCCGTCGGTGGAGCTCGTCGGCACGCACATGCACATCGGCAGTCAGGTCTTCGTCGCCGACTTCTTCCATCAGGCGGTGGAGGTCGTCGCACCGTGGGTGCGCGACCTCGGGCTCCCCGAGCTGTCGATCGGCGGCGGGCTGGGCGTGGCCTACATCGAAGGTGAGGAGGCGCCGACGATCACCGAGTGGGGGAGCGCAGTGATCGACGCGTGCCGCGCCGCAGGGATCGAGGCGCAGGTGGTGGCGGAACCGGGGCGCGCGGTCGTGGCCCAAGCGGCCGTCACGCTCTACACGGTCGGCACGATCAAGGACGTGCCGGGGGTGCGCACCTACGTGTCGGTCGACGGTGGCATGTCCGACAACCCGCGTCCGGTGCTCTACGGCGCCGGCTACGAGACGCTGCTCGCACGCGCGGCCGACGCGCCGCGCCCGCGACGCGTCACGATCGTGGGCAAGCACTGCGAGTCGGGCGACATGCTCGTTCGCCACGCGCAGGTGCCCGAGGACCTTGCGGTCGGCGACCTCCTCGTCACGCCGGTCACCGGCGCCTACGGGCACTCGATGGGCTCCAACTACAACAAGGTCCCCCGTCCAGCGGTCGTGTTCGTGTCGGATGGCGCTGCTCGTGAGGTCGTGCGCCGCGAGACGCTCGACGACCTGCTGCGCAACGACGTCCGCTGAGCTCGCAACCAAGTCGGGACCCAGCGGCACCCCCACCTACGATGACCGCCGTGACGAGCGAGCGATCGGGTCCGGTGGTGCGCGTCGGGGTGCTGGGGTGCGGCAACGTCGGTGCGCCGCTCGTCGAGCTGATCGCCGAACAGGGCGACGCGATCGCGGCCCGCACCGGCTTGCGGCTCGCTGTCACCCGGATTGCGGTGCGTGACCCGTCCAAGCCACGAGCAGCCGCGATCGACACGGGACTGCTCACCACCGATGCCGACGGCGTCGTGTCCGACCCGGACGTCGACATCGTCGTCGAGCTCATCGGCGGCACCGACCCGGCTCGACGTCTGATCCTCAGCGCGCTCGGCGCAGGCAAGCCGGTGGTCACCGGCAACAAGGAGCTGCTGGCGAAGGCGGGCGCCGAGCTGTTCGAGGCAGCGGAGAACGCCGGCGTCGACCTCCTGTTCGAGGCGGCCGTCGCCGGCGGCATCCCGATCATCCGTCCGCTGCGCGAGTCGTTGGTGGGCGAGCGCATCACCCGCGTGATGGGCATCGTCAACGGCACCACGAACTACATCCTCACGCGCATGACCGAGGCAGGCGCGTCGTACGCCGACGCTCTCGCGGAGGCGCAGTCGCTCGGCTATGCGGAGGCGGACCCCACGGCCGACGTGGAGGGGTACGACGCCGGGGCGAAGGCCGCGATCATCGCCAGCATCGCCTTCGGTGCGTCGGTCACGGCGAGCGACGTGCACCACGAGGGGATCACCGGGATCACCGAGGTCGACATCGCGTTCGCGAAGCGGATGGGCTTCGTCATCAAGCTCCTTGCCGTCGCCGAGCAGGACGCCGCGGGCGCGATCGGCGTGCGCGTGCACCCCGCGATGGTCCCGCTCGAGCACCCGCTTGCCGCGGTGCGAGAGAGCTTCAACGCGGTGTTCGTCGAAGGAGCGGCGGTCGGCGACCTCATGTTCTACGGCCGCGGCGCCGGCGGCTCGCCCACCGCGAGCGCCATCCTCGGCGACCTCGTCGACGCTGCGCTCAACCGACACAAGGGATCGCACGCGTCGGTGGGGCGCCTTGCCGCGGCGGTGCTGCGGCCGATCGAGGAGTCCTCGTCGGCGTACTACCTCAACGTCGAGGTGCTCGACCGTCCGGGCGTGCTCGCGCAGGTGGCCGGCGTGTTCGGCGACCACGCCGTGTCGATCCGCTCGATGGAGCAGGAGGGCCTCGGTGACGAAGCGCGCCTCATCTTCATCACGCACCGTGCGCGCGAGGCCGACATGCGAGCGACGCTCGCCGGGCTGCGCGACCTCGACGCGGTCGACCGGATCGGGTCGGTCCTGCGCGTCGTCAGCGACGAGGGCTGAACCCGTGCGCTACGTGTCGACCCGAGGTGAGGCCCCGATCCTGGAGTTCGGTGACACCCTCCTCACCGGGCTCGCGTCCGACGGCGGCCTCTACGTCCCCGAGCGCTGGCCCGCGCTCGACCCGGCGTGGCCCACGCCGCGCCCATACCACGAGGTGGCCACCGAGGTGATGTGGCCCTTCGTCGAGGGGTCGATGGAGCGCGCCGACCTCGCCATGTCGAAGGAGGCCTACGCCACCATCGAGCATCCCGAGGTGTGCCCAGTTGTGGAGCTCGACGAGCTGCACCTGCTGGAGCTGTTCTGGGGACCGACGCTGGCGTTCAAGGACGTGGCGCTCCAGATCGTCGGCCGACTGTTCGACCACGAGCTGTCGCGCCGCGGCGAGCGGGCCACGATCGTGGTCGCCACCTCGGGCGACACGGGCTCGGCGGCGATCGAGGCGTGCGTCGGGCGCGACACGCTCGACATCGTCGTGCTGCACCCGGCGGGGCGCGTGAGCGACGTGCAGCGCCGACAGATGACACCGTCGACGCGCCGAACGTCCACAACGTCGCCGTCGAGGGAACCTTCGACGACTGCCAGGACCTCGTGAAGGCGATGTTCGCCGACGCCGCGTTCCGCGATCGCGTCCGGCTCTCTGCGATGAACTCGATCAACTGGGCACGGGTCATGGCCCAGGTCGTGTACTACGTGACGACGGCCGCTCGTCTCGGTCGTTGCTCCTACACCGTGCCCAGCGGCAACTTCGGAAACATCTTCGCGGGCTGGATCGCGGAGCGGATGGGTGTGCCGATCGACCAGCTCGTGATCGGTTCCAACCGCAACGACATCCTCACCCGTTGGGTCGCCTCCGGCTCGCTCGTTGCCGAGGAGGTCGTCCCCACCCTGAGCCCGTCGATGGACATCCAGGTGTCGTCCAACCACGAGCGGCTCCTCTTCGAGCTGCTCGGCCGCGACGGCGCGCGCACCACCGAGCTGCTCGGGCGCTTCCGCGGACTCGGCGCGGTCGAGGTGCCCCGCGACCCGCGCTTCGATGCCGCGAGCATCGACGACGCGCGGACGCTTCAGATCATCCGTGACGTGCACGACAGCACGGGGATGCTGGTCGACCCGCACACCGCGGTGGGCATCGGCGCGGCGCGCGCGGTGCGCCGTGATACCGACGTGCCGATGGTGTGCCTGGCCACCGCGCATCCCGCCAAGTTCCCCGACGCCGTCGAGCAGGCCACCGGCATCCGCCCGCCTCTGCCGGACCGCCTCGCCGACCTGTTCGAGCGACCGGAGCGCTTCGAGGTCCTCTCCGCGGCCCTCGCACCGATCCAGGCCCACGTGGAGCGCTGCATCGCATCCTGAGTCCCGGCGCTGCGGCGCGGCAGGAGGTCCCCTTCCGGAGGGCGAAGAAGTACCCGACCCGGGAGGATTGGTACTTCATGGACGTCTTCGCGCCTCGCCATCGCCATCGCCGAGTGATCGGTCTGGTGCTCGCACTCGTCACCGTCGCCTCGCTCGGCACACCTGTCGCCCGCGCCTCGGACAACGGCCTCCGACCCGCCATGCTCGACGTCACCGGCTGGACGCGCGTCGCGAGCCCGACGCTCGCCGGCACCACGCTGGCGGGGCCAGCGCTTCCCGGCCCGAGCGCGGGCAACGGCGTCGGCCCTGGCTCCTATCTGATCATCGACCAGACCGACAAGAACTCGTACCTGTGCACCGCGAACTTCGTGTGGCGCGACCCCTCGGGCAAGAAGTACCTCGGCGCCGCTGGGCACTGCTTCCTGCGGTCCGGTGATGAGGTCGCGCCGGGCAGCCCGGGCTCGCGTGTCGAGGCCGTCTCGGTGTGCGTCGCGTCCTGTCTGTTCGGTGGTCAACTGGGCACCGTCATCACGGGCGACATCCGACCGCTCGGCGCCGTCGTCTACGCGCGCCAGGCGATTGGCAGGGTGAACGTCGGCAACGACTTCGGCCTCGTGGAGATCCCCGCCAACTTGAACTCGTTCGTGCACCACGGTGTGCCGGTGTGGGGCGGCCCGACCGCTGCCGCGGCGATCGGTGAGGACAAGCCTGTCTGCCTTTACGGGAACGCCGCTGGTCTGGGCGAGGTGTTCGCCACGAAGGCCCGAGCCGGACTCGGTGCGAGCACCTATCCGCTGAAGGGGTCGTGGTACGCCAACATCCCGTCGTTCAAGGGTGACTCGGGTTCCGCTCTGGTCAACTGCCCCGGACTGTCCGGGACCACGGCTGTCGGCATCCTCACCCACCTCGCGAGCGACGGCTCCGGTGTCGTCGCAGGCACCACGGTGGCCCGCGCGAGGCAGATGGCCAACGAGGTCGGCCTGAGCATCACCCTCGCCACCGTCTGACCAGCCGCGCCGCGCCATCGCGTGCGGAGCGGCCGAGCGCGCTCTGCCAGACTCGGCGCGTGAAGTACGTCGTGTGCGTGCCGGACGGGTGCGCGGATCTCCCCATCGCATCTCTTGGCGGCAAGACGCCGCTCGAGGCCGCGTCGATGCCGAACCTCGCTCGGCGCGCGCGGCGCGCCGAGGTGGGTCGAGCGGCCGTCATCCCACCGGGCATGCCGCCGGGGAGCGACGTCGGCAACATGTCGATCCTCGGCTACGACCCGGCGCGCTTCCACACGGGCCGTGCCCCGATCGAGGCCGCGGCGCTCGGGCTCCGGCTCCGGCCCGACCAGGTCGCGTACCGCTGCAACCTGTCGACCGTCTCCCACGACGGCACGATGCTCGACTTCGCCGGCGGGCATCCCTCCACCGAGGAGGCGACCGAGGTCATCCACGCGCTCGACGCGGCGCTCGGGCGCGGCGTGGGCGCCGACATCGAGTTCCACCCCGGCGTGCAGTACCGCCACATCCTCGTCGCCCCCTCCGACTGGGCCGACGCCTCCTGCACGCCGCCGCACGACCTGTCCGACAAGCCGGTCGTGTGGCCCACCGGTCCGGCCGCGGCGAAGCTCCAGGCCGTGATGGACGCGAGCCGCGACATCGTCGGCGACTTCGGCTTGCAGGCGAACCAGGTGTGGCTCTGGGGTCAGGGCTTCCAGCCTCAGATGCCGAGCTTCGTCGAGCAGACCGGGTGCAACGCCGGGCTCGTCACCGCGGTCGACCTCATCCGCGGGCTCGGCGTGCTCACCGGGATCGACATCGTGGAGGTCCCGGGCGCCACCGGTTGGTACGACACCGACTACGAGGGCAAGCGCGACGCGGCCCTCGCAACGCTCGCCGCTGGGGCCGACCTGTTCGTCATCCACGTCGAGGCGACCGACGAGGCCGGGCACGCCGGCAACCTCGAGGAGAAGGTCAACGCGCTCGAGGCATGGGACCGCCGGATCCTCGCTGATCTGATCCCCGGCCTCGACTCCATCGGTCCCTGGCGCCTGCTGCTCCTGCCCGACCACCCCACGCCCGTCGAGCTCAAGACCCACACCACCGACTCGGTGCCGTACCTGCTGGTCGACAGCGCCGTCGACGCCGCCGGCGGCAGCTACAGCGAGCCCGCCACCGCGGCGTGCACCGC
>JBQTHC010000109.1:0-9166 GCA_052390255.1 Microthrixaceae bacterium | reverse complement strand
CGACGAGCTCACCCCGCAGGCCCGGCACCTGCCAATCGAGTCGGGCTTCCTCCACCCGATCGAGGAGCAAGAGCGGGACGTCGAGGGTGACCCCGTCGAGGTCGTCGCCGGGCTGGTGCGTGTAGGTGAGCGGCAGATCCACGTCGCCCACGCGCACCCACTCGGGGAAGCCGTCGACCTGCACGTCGCCCGCGCTCGGATCGAGGAGGTCCTCGACCGCGAAGCTCAGCAGGTCGGGGCGGCGGGTGCGCTCGTCCTTCCACCAGCGGTCGAACCGCCGACCCGTCGTGACCTCCGCAGGGACGCGGGCGTCGAAGAACGCCTCGAGCGCCGCGTCCTCGACGAGGAGGTCGCGACGAACGCGGTGCTCGAGCGCGAGGACCTCCACGATCCGCTCGTGGTTCGCGGCGAGGAACGCGTGCGGTGCGTGCCACTCGCCTGCCACGAGCGCGTGTCGGATGAAGAGCCTCCGGGCGGCCACTGGGTCCACGCGCTCGTAGCCGACACGTCGCCGTTCGACGATCGGGAGCCCGTACAGCGACACGCGCTCGTGGACCATCGCGCCGCCGCGCTCCGCCTCCCACCACGGCTCGCCGTGGCTGCGGGTGACAAGGTGCGCGGCGAGGTGCTCGATGCGCTCGGGGCGGATCTGCGCGACGGTGCGAGCCCGGAGTCGATCGGTCTCCACGAGCTCTCCTGCCATCACCCACTTCGGTCGGCTCCTGCCGAGCGCAGAGCCGGCCGCTATGACGAAGCGGGACTCCCGCGCACTGCGGTACTCGCGGCGCTCCTCGTCCCACGTGCCGATGTGTGAGAGGAACCCCGCCAGCAGGGCCTCGTGCACCGCATCCCGGTCGGGCTCGTCGGCCAGCGGCTGCACGACGAGCCCGATTCCGCGTGCGATCTGTCGAAGCTGCGCGTGGAGGTCCTGCCACTCGCGGATCCGAAGGTGGTGCAGGTGCTCGGCCTTGCACAGGCGCCGGAAGGCGCTCGATCCGAGTGCGCGTTGCTGCTCACGGACGTAGCGCCACAGCGCGAGGTGACCGAGGAAGTCCGAACCGTCGACCGCGAAGCGTGCGTGAAGCTCCTGGGCGCGCTGCTCCTGGCCGACTGGTCGCTCCCGTGGATCTTGGATCGACATCGCTGCAGCGATCACGAGGATCTCCGCGACGCATCCGTGGCGGTCGGCCTCGAGGATCATCCGGCCCAACCTCGGATCGACCGGCAGCCGGGCGAGTCGGCGGCCCGTCTTCGTGAGCCGCACGTGGGTGGCGCCGCGGTGCGAGCGGTCGAGCGCGCCGAGCTCTTCCAGCAGCTGGACGCCGTCGGTCACGCTGCGTGCGTCGGGCGGTTCGAGGAACGGGAACGCGCCGACGTCGCCAAGCCCGAGCGCGGCCATCTGCAGGATCACCGACGCGAGGCTCGTGCGGAGCACCTCGGGCTCGGTGAATGCGGCACGACCAGCGAAGTCGGCCTCGGAGTAGAGGCGGATGCAGGTACCGGGTGCGACGCGGCCGCACCTGCCAGCGCGCTGGTCGGCGGACGCCTGCGAGATCGCTTCGATCGGCAGTCGCTGCACCTTGGTGCGCCGGTTGTACCGGGAGATCCGCGCTGTGCCCGGGTCGATCACGCCCACGATGCCGGGGACCGTGAGCGACGTCTCCGCCACGTTCGTGGCGAGCACGATGCGCCGACCCTGGTGTGGCGCGAACACCCGATGCTGTTCGGCAGCCGAGAGGCGCGCGTAGAGCGGGAGCACCTCGGTGCTGCGGAGGCCGAGGCGACCGAGCGCCTCCGCGGTGTCCCGGATCTCGCGCTCACCGGAGAGGAACACGAGGATGTCCCCGGGCCCCGCCGCGATGAGCTCGCCGACCGCGTCGCAGATCGCTTGGGTCTGGTCGCGATCGTCGCCCGCGTCCTCGCCGATCGGGCGGTAGCGGACCTCGACGGGATACGAGCGGCCGGACACCTCCACGACCGGCGCCTGGCCGAAGTGATGTGAGAACCGCTCGGTGTCGATCGTGGCGGAGGTGATGACCAGCTTCAGGTCGGGCAGCCGCGGAAGCAGCTGATGGAGGTAGCCGAGCAGGAAGTCGATGTTGAGGCTCCGCTCGTGCGCCTCGTCGATGATCAGCGCCTCGTAGGAGCGCAGCAGGCGATCTCGCTGGATCTCTGCGAGCAGGATGCCGTCGGTCATCACCTTGACGAACGTGTCGTCGCCGACGTGGTCGCTGAACCGGACGGTGTAGCCGACCGCGCCGCCCACCTCGACCCCGAGCTCCTCGGCGATCCGCTCCGACACCGTGCGTGCCGCGAGTCGGCGGGGCTGCGTGTGCCCGATGAGACCACGCACGCCGAGGCCGAGCTCGAGGCACAGCTTGGGCAGCTGGGTGCTCTTCCCTGATCCCGTCTCGCCGGCGACGACCACCACCTGGTGCTCCCGCAGCACGCGCAACAGCTCGTCGCGATGCGTCGTGATGGGGAGGTCCGGGTAGGTCGGGGTGGGGAGCGCCGCCCGGCGACGCGCCAGCCGCTCCTCGTCATCCACCTCAGGTCGACCGTCGGTCGTGCTGCGGCGCAGCCTTCGCCGACGCTGCCTCCGCCCGGAGCTCCAGGTACGCGTCGACGCGCTCCTGGGAGATCTCCCCCGCCGAGACCGCGAGAGCGATCGCGCAACCCGGATCGCCGACGTGCGTGCAGTTGCTGAACCGACACTCCTCACCGAGCTCGTCGATGTCGGCGAAGGCCGCAGCGGCCGCCACCTCGTCGCCGGCGAGGCCGACCTCGCGGATGCCGGGCGAGTCGATGATCACGCCACCGCCCGGGAGGAGGTGCAGCTGTCGGTTGGTGGTGGTGTGGCGCCCCTTCGCGTCACCGGCACGGACCTCGCCCACCCTCGTCGCCTCCGAGCCGAGGAGCGCGTTCACGAGGCGCGACTTGCCCGCACCCGACTCGCCCAGCAGCACTGCGGTGGCGCCCTGCAGTCGACCTCGCAGGGACCCGATGCCGCGCCCTGTCACCGAGGATGTGACCAGCGTGTCGAGCCCCGGGTGGCGTGCTTGCACCGCGTCGACCGCGGCGTCGAGCTCGGCCGCCAGATCGGCCTTCGAGAGGATCAGCAGCGCGTCGGCACCCGCGTCGCTCGCGAGGGCCTCGCCGCGCTGGATCCGCCCCGCCGCAACCGGTCGGTCGAGACCGCACACGAGCAGGACGAGGTCGACGTTGGCCGCGAGCAGCTGGTGCCCCTCACCACCCGCCTCCCGGCGGCGGAGCAGGGACGTCCGCGAAAGCACCGCCACCACCTGCTCGCCGTCGACGAGGAGCCAGTCGCCCACGGTGAGCGCCTCGATGCCGCGACGCATCTTCACGGTCCGCTCGCCGTGCGGGCTCAGCACCTGGACGGACACGCCATCGTGACGGAGCACGCGCGCCGGCGTGCTGCCCGCATCGTGCTCAGCCGCCAGCGCAGCCCAGTGCGGCCCCCAGCCGAGCGGTTCGAGCAGTTCAGTCACAGCGGGCCGGACGGTAGCCGCGCATCCGCGACCGTCGCCCGACCCGCCGCGATCACTACTTCGCGGGCGTGTACACGCCCTTGTTGAGCTTCGGGGCCTGGCTCGGTGTCATCACCGCGTCCTTGAAGCCCTTCAGTGGGGTGATGCGCGCCTTCTTGGACGCCTTGATCTTGATCGCCTCGCCCGTGGCCGGGTTGCGCCCCATGCGGGCCGCTCGCTCGACCTTCGAGAACTTGCAGAAGCCGGAGATGGCAACCGGCTCGCCCTTCGACACCACGTGCGTGGTCACATCTGTGAAGCCCTTGAGCACGGCGTCGACGGTCTTGGCGTCAACCTCGGTCTGCGCAGCGATGGCCTTGACCAGGTCGCGTCGATTCATCTGTGTCCTCCGTTGGACGTTGGGGTTGTGTGGACGGGAGAGTCTGCCAACTGGCAACCCCGCGCGCGCGGATCCAGCCCGAGATATCTGCCTTTTTCGCCGCGTCAGCTCTTGGCTGCAGGCAGCGACTGCCGCATCTCCAACGTCGGAGCAAACAGGTCGCCGAGCTCCTCGATGCGTGCGAGCACGGCGGGCGCCTCGAAGGACAGCGGGCCGCCGGCCGCCGCCGATTCGACCTCCGCCCAGGTCACGGGGGTGGAGACGGTGGGTCGAGGGCGAGCGCGCAGCGAGTACACCGCCACGGTCGTCTTGTGCCGACTGTTCTGGCTCCAGTCGATGAACACCTTGCCGCCTCGAGCAGTCTTCTTCATGACGGAGGTCACCCGATCCGGGTGGTGCTTCTCGAGCACCTGGGCCACGGCGAGCGCGAAGGACGAGCAGTGCTCGTGGGTGTGCGGCGTGTTGAGGGGCACGTAGAGCTGCAGGCCCTTCGAGCCGGAGGTCTTCACGACGCACGCCAATCCCGCGAGGCGGTCGAGCACAGAGCGGATGTCCAGTGCGACTTCGGCGCACTCCGGGATGCCCGTGCCAGGACCTGGATCGAGATCGAACACGCACATCGCGGGCGACTCGATGTCGGCGCCGCGAGCCATCGGGGCGTGGATCTCCAGCGCAGCGAGGTTGGCCGCCCAGGCGAGCGCGGCAGTGGAGTCGAGCGCGCAGTAGCCGATCCCGCCGTCCCGGTCGCCCGGTCCGTCGAACGTGCGGACCCAATCAGGCCGGTGCGACGGGCAGCGCTTCTCGAAGAAGGAGGTCCCGTCGACGCCGTTCGGGTAGCGGCGCAGGGTCACGCCCCGGTCGGCGATGTGGGGCAGCATGACCGCGGCGACGCGCACGTAGTAGTCGATCACCTCTGCCTTGGTGAAGGCCGCCTCCGGGTACAGCACCTTGTCGAGGTTCGAGACCTTGAGGCGGCGCCCGTCGATCTCGACGGCGTGCTCGGTGCGCTCCGGGGCGGCCAATGCCGCCTACGCGCTCTTGCGGGAGCGCTTCTTGACCGGCTGGTCCTGCTCGTTGGAGTCGCCGGCGGCCGGGTGACGCGTGCGAGCGGCCTTGGCCTCCTTCACGCTCGCCTCGAGGGCAGCCATCAGGTCGACGACCTTGTCCTCCGTGAGCGCGGCAGGCGGCGCGATCACGTCGGTGCGACCAGCAGCACGTTGCTCGATGAGGTCGAGGACGCGGTTGCGGTAGGTGTCCTCGAACCGGTTGACGTCGAAGCTCTCGGAGAGCGACGCGATCAGCTGGCGCGCCATGTCCAGCTCCTTGTCGGTCACTTCGATGTCCTCGAGCCCGGCGATCTCGCCGATCTCGGCCGGGTCGTTCACCTCGTCGGCGTAGACCATCGTGGACAGCACGAGCGCGCCGTCCTTCGGTCGCACCGCGCAGAGGTACTGCTTGGAGCGCATCACGAAGCGCGCGACGCCGACCTTGCCCGACTCCTCCATCGCTCGTGTGAGGAGCGCATAGGGCTTGAGCGTGGCCTTGTCGGGTGCGACGTAGTACGCGGAGTCATAGAAGATCGGGTCGATGTCGACGAGGTCGACGAACTCCTCGATGTCGATCGTGCGGCTGGCCGCGGGATCGAGGGCGGCGAGCTCGTCGTCGCCGATGGTGACGTACTCACCGGACGCGAGCTCGTAGCCCTTCACGATCGCCTCAGCCGGAACCTCGTCCCCGTCGGCTGCGGACACCTTCTTGAGCTTGATGCGCGCACCGCTTCGCGAGTCGAGCTGGTTGAAGTGCACGGTCTTGCGGGAGACGGCGGCATAGAGCTTGATCGGGATGTTCACCAGCCCGAAGCTGATCGCCCCGCTCCAGATGGCTCTCGGCATACGTGGGAGTATTCCCCATCGCGCCAGAAAAATGACAGGGGGCAACGGTGAGGCGGCTGGTTCGAACGCGGGTGCTCGTGGCTGGAACGTCAATGCTCATGCTGGTCGCGGCCTGCAGCAGCAGCGGCGGAGGCCCGCCGACCACCGCAGCGAAGGTGCCCGTCACCCTCGATCAGATCCAGGTGCTCGCGGCACACAACGCCTACCACCTGCAAGGCCCGAAGCCGCTCCTCGACGCCATCACTGCTGCGGTCCCCGCCCTCACTCCCACGATCGAGTACTCCCACCCGACGCTCACCGAACAGCTCGACCTCGGCGTGCGGTCGGTCGAGCTCGACCTGTTCGAGGATCCCGACGGCGGCCGCTACGCGGCACCGAAGGTCGTCGAGCTCCTCGGGCTCGACCCGACGGACCCGGCGATGGCCACGCCTGGCCTCAAGGTCTTCCACGTCCAGGAGGTCGACTACCTCTCGACCTGCCCCACCTTCGTTCTCTGCCTCACGGAGCTCCGCGACTGGTCCGACGCTCACTCCGACCACCTCCCGATCGTGGTGCAGCTCGAGATGAAGGACAGCACCATCCCCGATCCGCTCGGCCTCGGGTTCGTGCAGCCGATCCCCGCGACCTTGGCCACGTTCGCGGACCTCGAGGAGGAGGTCCGCGCGGTCCTCAACGATGACCGGATCGTGACTCCCGCCGATGTCCAGGGCGCGAGCGACACGCTCGGCGCGGCGATCGCGGCGCACGGCTGGCCTGACGTGGAGGAGCTCCGCGGGCGCTTCGTGTTCACGCTCGATGACACGGGCACGAAGCGCGCGCTCTACCGGGAGCTCCGGCCGAACACGCGCGATCGGCTCCTCTTCGTCGATGCGGTCCCGCCGGACGCCGACGCGGCGTTCAGCGTCCTCAACGACCCCGTCGCCGACGGTGCGCGCATCCGCGAGCTCGTGGCCAAGCACATCCTCGTGCGCACGCGGGCCGACGCGGACACGGTCGAGGCCCGTGCCGGCGACACCACACGCCGCGACGCCGCGTTCGCGAGCGGCGCACAGATCGTCAGCACCGACTTCGAGCGAGTGGACCCGCGCTGGCCGACCTACGTCGTCGCCCTGCCGGGCGGCGGTGAAGCGCGCTGCAACCCGATCAGCGCGCCGAAGGGCTGCGCGCTGTAGCCCTCAGATCAGACGGCGATCGGTCGCCCAGCGCGTGAGCTCGTGCCGACTCGAGAGCTGCAGCTTTCGCAGCACGGCCGACACGTGCGTCTCGACGGTCTTGATGGAGAGCGAGAGGCGCCGCGCGATCTCCTTGTACGTGTAGCCCCGTGCGATGAGCCGCATGACCTCGCGCTCGCGCGGGGTGAGCTGATCCATCTCCGGGTCGGCGATGGCCAGTGGCGCGTTGCCCGCGAACGCGTCCAGCACGAAGCCGGCAAGTCTCGGTGAGAACACCGCGTCACCGTCGCGCACGCGCGCCACGGCGACCGCGAGGTCATCGGACGAGATCGTCTTGGTCACATAGCCGCGTGCGCCTGCTCGGATGACGGCGATCACGTCCTCCGCCGCGTCGGAGACCGAGACGGCGAGGAACACCACGTCGGGGTGGTCGGCCTTCAGCGTCTCGATCACGGTCTTGCCACCGCCGCCAGGGAGGTGCACGTCGAGCAGCACGACCTCCGGCCGGGTGGCTCGGATCCCCTGCACCGCCGACTCCACGTCGTCGGCCTCCCCCACCACCTCGACGCGGTCGCCGAGCTCGGCGCGAACGCCAGAGCGGAAGAGCTGGTGGTCGTCGACGAGGAACACGCGAGGGACGTTCACGCGGTGGCTTCCGGGTTCGGCGTGCGCCCGATCTCGAGCACCACCTCCGTGCCGTTGCCCACGGTCGAATGGACCTCTGCCTTGCCTCCGTGACGCGTCATCCGCCCGACGATCGACTCGCGCACGCCGACTCGGCCGGGGGCCACGGCGGCGACGTCGAACCCGCGGCCCCGGTCGCGCACGTATGCCTCGACCCGCTCGGGGCCCACCTCCACGTAGACGGACACGTCGTCGACTCCGGCGTGGCGCGCCGAGTTGCTGGCCGCCTCGCGCACTGCGGCGACGAGTGCCTCGAGGCGGGTCTCCATCGGACAGTCCCCCACGGCCACGAGATCGAGCTCCACATCGTGGCGGTCCTCGACCTCGGTGACCATCTGCTCGAGCGCGGCGGCGAGGGTGACGGGCGAGCCCTCGCCGTCGGGCGGGCGCTCGTCGAAGAGCCAGGCCCGCAGCTCGCGCTCCTGACGACGCGCGAGCGTCCTCGCTCGGCCCGGCGCGTCGGCCCGCTGGATCATCGCAAGCGTCTGGAGCACCGAGTCGTGCAGGTGAGCCGCGATCTCCGAGCGCTCCTCCGAACGGATCCGCTCACGCCGCTCCACGGCAAGGTCGCGCAGCAGGCGCATGATCCAGGGACCGAGCAGGAGCACCACCCCGACCCCGGTGGCGAGCACGGCCAGACCGAGCTGCCCCACCTCCGTCAGCACGCCGCCGGAGGCGAAGAGGAACGCGAGGCCGACGACGACCAGGAGCCCACCACCCGCCACCCGGATCAGCAGTGCGCGGGTGCGGTGCACCTCGTCGACGTGCGTCCACACCAACGCGAGCCCGATGGCCGCCACCGCCGACGACCAGACGAGCGCGGCCGGGAGGAGGGCCCCGAGGTGGCCGAACAACAAGATGGCACCCACGGTGACGAGGCCCACGCCGACCGCTCGCTCCGCCGTCGCCGGACGAGCTGGGTCCGCTGGCGCGAGCGATGCCGGCGGCTGTGCTCCCATCGAGGCCAGCGCGACGAGGTACACCACCACGCCTGCCCCGTTGGCGAGGGTGAGCACGACGAGCGCGAGGCGCAACACCGTCGGGTCGACCCCGAGACCCGCCCCGAGTCCGCCGCACACACCCGTCAGGACGCGGTTGTCAGGCGAACGGGTCAGCCGAGTCGGAAGGTGGAGCACCCGATCGAGCTGGGCTCGGTACGCGTTCTGCATGGCGCGGGAGATGATCCCACGGTGTCGCGTGCGACGGCATGAGGGCAGGCCCGGACCCACGCATCGCGCGGGCGGCGAGGGTCAGGGGCATCCCCGATTGCCTCGATCACCCTCTCCTCTGATGCTGGAGCCATGGACACCGCGCCGCCCACCACTCCCCCCACCCCCGCGGCGCCGCCTCCCCCGTTCGGCACACGCCGTCCGCGCGAGCTGCGGCGCCGCCCGGACGAGGGCCACATCGCCGGGGTCTGCGCGGGCGTGGCGGAGTACTTCAACATCGACCCGGTGATCGTGCGGATCGCGACGGTCGTCCTCGCGTTCAGCGGTACTGGCCTCTTCGCGTACCTGCTGGCGTGGA
>JBQTHC010000108.1:0-6563 GCA_052390255.1 Microthrixaceae bacterium | reverse complement strand
GCATGGCGAGGGTGCGCGCCGCCGCGGCTTACGTCGCCCCCGACCTGGGCGGCGTCCTCGCGGAGCGTGGCCACGACCTCGTGGTGGGCGACCCAGCGGAGGGCCTCGTCGACGAGCTCACGCGGCTCGGCGCGCAGGTGGAGGTCGTCGAGCGTGTGCGCGACCTCGCGAGGCCCGACTCAGCGGATCGGCTCGTGGCCGCCGCGCTCGACCGCTTCGGACGCGTCGACTCGGCCACCGCGTTCACGGGTCGGATCGTGGTGGGACGGTTCCTGCGCTCCACCGTGGACGATCTGCGCACCGCGCTCGTCGGCTGCGTCGAGGCGCCGTACCAGTTCCTGCGCGCCATCGCCCCGGTGATGGTGGAGCAGGGCGACGGGCAGATCCTCGTGTTCACGAGCGCGGCGGGCGTGCGGCCGACGCCTGGCGCGCCGCTGTACTCGTCGGCCCGAGCGGGGGCCAACATGCTCGTGCGCAACGTGGCCGACGAGGTCGCGCGCAAGGGCGTGCAGGTCAACGCGATCGGCACCAACTACATGGACTTCCCCGAGTTCCTGAAGGCGAACCGCGCCGAGGACGCCGAGGGTCGGGCGCGCGTGGAGGCGATGGTGCCGATGGGGCGGCTCGGCACGCTCGACGAGCTCGCGCACTTCGCGGCGGCGTTCGTCGACGGCACGAGCAAGTTCGCCACCGGGCAGTTCGTGGCGTTCGCAGGCGGCTGGGCGTGACCTCGCCGAACGAGCCCGACTTCGGCGGCCACATCGGCCGGACCTACCGCGACTCCACCCCATGGTGGCCGGCGCTCCCGCCGGCCCTCGGTGGCCCGAACGTGGTGATGATCGTGCTGGACGACACCGGCTTCGCGCACTTCGGCTGCTACGGGTCCGACCTCGCAACTCCGTCGATCGACCGGCTCGCCGCGGACGGGCTCCGCTACACGAGCTTCCACACCACCGCGCTGTGCTCGCCGTCGCGCGCGTCGCTGCTCACCGGTCGCAACCCGCACGCGGTGGGCATGCGCGGCGTGTCCAACTGGAGCACCGGCTTCCCGCACATGCGAGGTGGCATCAGCCCGCGGGCCGCGACCGTCGCCGAGCTCCTGCGCACGCAGGGCTACGCCACCTACGCCGCGGGCAAGTGGCACCTCGCGCCGATGGAGGAGTGCTCCGCCGCCGGACCGCACACGAACTGGCCGCTGCAGAAGGGCTTCGATCGCTTCTACGGCTTCCTGCAAGGCGAGACCGATCAGTTCCACCCCGAGCTCACGAGCGACAACGGGCACGTCGACCCGCCCGGTCGCCCCGAGGACGGCTACCACGTGTCGGAGGACATCGTCGATCGCGCAACCGGCTGGATCGGCGACCTGCAGTCGATCCGTCCCGATCGGCCCTTCTTCCTCTACCTCGCGTTCGGCGCCACCCACGCGCCCCATCAAGCGCCGCTCGAGTACCGGCAACGCTGGCGGGGTCGCTTCGACGAGGGCTATGACGTGGTGCGGCAGCGCTGGTTCGAACGCCAGCTCGACCTGGGCGTGGTGCCCGCCGGCACCACGCTCGCGCCGCCAAACCCCGGCGTGCCCGCGTGGAACGACCTCACCGACAACCAGCGCGCCTTCGCGGCGCGCCTCCAAGAGGCGTTCGCGGCGATGCTCGAGCACACCGACGCGCAGATCGGTCGGCTCGTCGAGTTCCTCGAGCGCCGCCACCTGCTCGACAACACGATCCTGATGGTGCTCTCCGACAACGGCGCGTCGCGCGAGGGCGGCCCGTTCGGCGTGATGGACGAGTTCAGCTTCTTCAACGCGGCCTGGGAGGACATCGACGACCTCGCCGTCAACCGCCTCGACGACATCGGCGGCCCGCACTCCCACTCGAACTATCCGTGGGGGTGGGCACAGGCCGGCAACTCGCCGCTGCGCTGGTACAAGCAGAACACCTACGGCGGTGGCGTGCGCGACCCACTCGTCATCCACTGGCCGGACGGGATCAGCGACCGCGGCGCGATCCGCAAGCAGTTCTGCCACGTGGTCGATCTCACACCGACTGTGCTCGACCTCACCGGCGTCGCACTGCCCGATCACCACAACGGCGTGCCACAGATCCCACTGCACGGGGCGTCGATCCGGCCGACCTTCAACGACGCGGCCGCACCTCCGCAACGCTCGGTGCAGTACTTCGAGCAGATGGGCCACCGGGGCCTCTGGGCCGACGGATGGAAGATCACCACCTACCACGAGCAGGGCCAGCCCATCGACGACGACGAATGGGGGCTCTTCCACCTCGACGCGGACTTCTCGGAGTGCCACGACGTGTCAGGCCACCATCCCGACAAGCTCCGCGAGCTCATCGAGGCGTGGTGGGTCGAGGCGGGCCAGCACGGTGTGCTGCCGCTCGACGACCGCACGATCGAGCTCTTCGGCGGCACCCCACACCCTGGGACCGTCCACGATCGCCGCGAGTACGTGTACTACCCGCCGCTCGCGCACATCCCGGCCGACGCCACCCCACCGCTCGGCGGTCGCTCATGGACGATCACGGCCGAGGTCGACGTGCCCGAGGGTGGCGTGGAGGGTGTCATCTACGCCCGCGGCAGCCACAACGTCGGCCACTCGTTCTTCGTCATGGGTGGCGCGCTCCACTTCGACTACAACGCGCTCGGCACGCACCATCGGGCAACCGCGCCGCTGCCGAGCCTCGCGGGTCGACATGCGATCACGGCCCGCTTCGAGCGCGTCGACAAGGGCGGCACGCTCACGCTCGGCATCGATGGCACCGATCTGACCAGCATCGAGATCCCCAGGATCGTGCGGATGCTGGGATCCACCGGGCTCGACGTGGGGCGCGACGCGCTCTCGCCCGTTGTCGACGACTACGAGCCGCCCTTCCCGTTCACCGGCACGATCGACCGCATCACGTTCGCGATCCGCAGCCGCGCCGACGCCGAGGAGATCGCGGCGACCGCCCGCGCTGAGCTCGCGAAGGAGTGATTCGACGGGTGCGCGTCAGCGCGCGGCCACCGTCGACGCCCAGGCGCCGTAGCCGCCGATGAGGTCGGCGACGGTCGCGAAGCCGTGGGCGCGCAACGTGGAGGCTGCGACCGAGGACCGGTAGCCCCCCGCGCAGGACACGACCGTCGGGCGTGACGGGTCGAGCTCGTGCATCCGGTCGAGCAGCTGCGGGAGGGGGACCAGCGCCGCGCCGGGCACGCTGCCGCTCTCGGAGATCTCCCCGGGGTTGCGCACGTCGACCACCTGCAGGTTGTCGTCCTCCGCGATCCACGCCGCGACGTCGGCCGCGGGAAGGCGCTGGGCGGACTCCGCCAGCTCGGGGTGCGCCGCGAGCACGGTCTCGACGTCGGCCACCTCGCCGACGACGGCGTCGAAGCCGATGCGGGCGAGCCGCACACGTGCCTCGGTGCCGCGGCCCGCGTCGCCCACGAGCACGACCTGCTCGCCGGGTCGCACGACGTCGCCCGCGTACTCCGCGAAGCGACCATCGAGCCCCACGTTCACCGAGCCGCGCAGGTGGCCCGACGCGAACGACTCGAACGAGCGCGTGTCGAGCAGGACCGCGCCCGCCGCTGCCAGGTCGAGCGCCTCGTCGACGGACAGCGCGCGCGGTGCCGCCTGGTCGTCGAGCAGGGAGTGCTCGCGGCGGTTCGCGTCGGCCGCGAACGCGAAGTACAGCGGCGCAACGCCCTGGCCCTCGGTGACCACGTCGACGAACTCGTCGTCGGTCATCGGACGGAGCGCGTAGTTGGTGGTGCGCTGCTCGCCGATCGTGGATGACGCGGCGGTGGACAGGTGCTTCCCGCAGGCCGACCCGGCGCCATGGGCGGGGTACACGAGGGTGTCGTCCGGAAGCGTGAGCAGCCGGTCGAGGAGCGATCGATGCAGGTCGCGCGCAAGGCTGTCTGCGCTGCGGCCCGCCGAGGCCAGCAGGTCGGGGCGCCCCACGTCGCCGATGAACAGCGTGTCGCCGGTCAGCACCGCGGTCGGCTGTGCGCCGGGCGTCTCGTACACCACGATCGAGATGCTCTCTGGCGTGTGGCCGGGGGTGTGGCGGATCTCGAGCTCGACCTCGCCGAGCGAGAGGCGCTGGCCGTCCGCGAGGGGATCCATCGGGAAGTCCGTCGTCGCGACGTCGCCGTACGAGACCACAGCACCGGTCGCCTCGGCGAGCTCGAGGTGGCCCGAGAGGAAGTCTGCGTGGAAGTGGGTCTCGATCACGCGCTCGATGTGCAGCCCGTTCGCTTCGGCGTCAGCGAGGTACTCACCGATGTCGCGCTGGGGATCGACGACGACCGCGCGGCCGGTGGTGGTGTCGCCGATGAGGTAGCTGTACAGGGAGAGGCACGCGAGGTCGTACTGGCGGAAGAACATGGGACCCTCTCGAGGCGGCTGGGGTGACCTCCAGCGTACGGCCCGCTTCGCGCAACGACGTAGGGCCCCACGGCTGTCACCTCGGGACCTTCGGACCTACTGGCCGAGCGTCCAGTCCGGTTCGCTGGCCACATGACACATCGAGTCGTGATCCTCGGCGGCGGCACCGGGGGAACCCTCACCGCGAACCGCCTGCGTCGCCGCTTCGCCTCCGACGAGCTGACCATCACAGTCGTCGACCAGGACGACAGGCACGTGTACCAACCGGGTCTCCTCTTCGTCCCGTTTGGGTTGTCGAGCACCGAGGACATCGTCCGGCCTCGCGGTCGTCAGCTCCACGACGGCATCGAGTACCGCCAGTCGGCGATCGACCGGGTGGAGATCGCGGACGACGAGGTCCACCTGGTCGACGGCTCGGTGCTCGGCTACGACGTCCTCGTCGTCGCCACGGGAGCCCGGCTCGTCCCCGAGGAGACCGAAGGCCTCGTCGGCCCTGGCTGGATGGAGAAGGTGTTCACCTTCTACACACCCGAGGGCGCCGCCGCCCTCGGGGCCGCGCTCGCCGACTTCGACGGCGGTCGGGTCGTCGTCAACGTGGTCGACCTGCCGATCAAGTGCCCCGTGGCGCCGCTCGAGTTCTCCTTCCTGGCCGACTGGTACTTCCACGAGCGGGGCATCCGAGACCGCGTGCAGCTCACCTACGTGACGCCGCTCGACGGCGCCTTCACCAAGCCGGTGGCCTCGGCCCAGCTCGGCGGGATGCTCGCCGACAAGGGCATCGACCTCATCACCGAGTTCAACACGGGTGAGGTCGACGGCGCCGGAGGGCGCCTCGTCTCCTACGACGAGCGCGAGGTGCCCTTCGACCTCGCCGTGGTGATCCCCCTCCACGGGGGCGCGGAGTACGTCGGGCGCTCTCCGGGTCTCGGCGACGACTTGAGCTTCGTCCCGACCGACGAGCGCACGCTGCAGTCGAAGGCCGCCCCCAACGTCTTCGTGATCGGTGACGCCACGAACGTGCCCGCGTCGAAGGCCGGATCCGTGACGCACTTCGAGGGCGAGACGCTCGTCGACAACGTCGCCCGCTTCCTTTCGGGCGAGCCCCTCGAGGCCGGGTTCGACGGGCACGCGAGCTGCTTCATCGAGACCGGCTTCCACAAGGCGATGCTCATCGACTTCAACTACGACACCGAGCCCCTCACCGGTCGCTACCCCAACAGCGCCGGGCTGCCGCTCCTGAAGGAGTCGCGGCTCAACCACCTCGGGAAGCTCCTGTTCCAGCCCTTCTACTGGCATGGCCTCCTCCCCGGCCGGGACATCCCCGGGATCGGGGCTGCGATGCCCACCGCCGGCAAGCACACACCGACGAAAGGGGTTTGAGGATGTCAACGATGACGATCGCTGCGACCGAGGTCGAGGTCAACGACGAAGGGTTCTTCGTGGACCCGGCGCAGTGGACAGAGGAGATGGCTTCGGAGCTCGCGCGTCGCGAGGGCATCGACGAGCTCACCGATGCGCACTGGACCGTGCTGCGCTTCATGCGCAGCGAGTACTTCGAGAAGGGCACCGGGCCGACCGTTCGCGTGCTCGGCAAGGCCTCCGGCGTCTCGGTCAAGGACCTGTACCAGCTGTTCCCCAAGGGCCCGGCCAAGATCGCAGCCCGCATCGCCGGAATCCCAAAGCCTCGCGGCTGCATCTGAGAGGACGACGACCATGGCTGACACCATCGAGAAGATCTCGATCATCATCTCGAAGGGATCCCTCGAGGGGATCTACCCGGGGCTGATCATGGCCAACGGCGCGCGCGCCGAGGGCATCGAGGCGAACCTGTTCTTCACCTTCTTCGGACTCGACGCGATCCACAAGCAGCGTCACGAGCACATCAAGCTCGCGACCGTCGGCAACCCTGGGCTGCACGTCCCCACGATGCTCGGCGGCCTGCCGGGGATCTCCTCCGCGATGACGCAGTTCATGAACCACAAGATGGAGAAGCTCGACATCCCGTCGATCCCGGAGTTCGTCGAGATGATCGCGGACACCGGCGCCGGGATGTACGCCTGCAAGGCCTCGGTCGACCTGTTCGGCCTCGAGAAGAACGACCTCATCGAGCAGGTGCAGGACATCATCACCGTCGGCGAGTTCTACGAGATCGCCGCCGGCGGCCAGATCATCTTCACCTGAC
>JBQTHC010000107.1:0-35891 GCA_052390255.1 Microthrixaceae bacterium | reverse complement strand
GTAACGCCATTCATCGCGGCGACAGCCTCCGCCGCGAGTGTCGTGGCTGATTGCGGGTCCGAAGCCAGGTTCGTGAAGCAGGCGAGCCCGATCGACACGACATCGCCTAGGTCGTCACCCCGAAGTCGGACATCGAGCGGCTCCGGGGCCGCGCCGCACCTGGCTAGGGCCTGGTACACGGCAGCATAGGCGCCTGTGTCACCGATCACTTCTAAGAGGACGGTCGCGGCTACGGCCGAGCCGCTGTGGTCGACTCGTAGGGGCGTGTACGCCGACTTGACCGGCTGGGCAAACCCCACCGTCATCAGCTGACCTGGTGCAAGGAGGATCGAGTCTCGAGCGGTGAACGCCCTCGTTGCTGCTCGGATCGAGTCTGGTTGACCATCCACCCATGCGTAGTCCGCGCCGGCGGGTACCTGGACCTCGAGGATCACCCCTCGGTTGTTCACTACCCGCGCCTCGCCACGGTCGGACCCGTCGTCCGAGTCGATGTTCGCGGTCGCGCACACGTGAACGACGTCGATGGCGGGCGCGTCGACTGCGAACCACGACGGCGGCCCGGCCGAGCAGTGGGGTGGGTCGTGGCGGTCGCCAAGGAGATTGCGGGCGCTGCCGCTGATCGTCTCCGATAGGTCCTGGAGCCTCGCCCAGCCCCACGACAGGGGCGAGAACGTTTCGCGTTCCACGGCGGCTAGACCGTCGTCGCCAGCGACCCCAATCGGATACCAGCCTTCGGCCTTGTCGTAACGCAGGATCACTGGAATCGAACCCTCGGGTCCGCTGGAGCCATCGAAGGTGAGGGTCAGGGGCGAAGCAACCTCGCCATCTATGACGAGGTCGACCGGACCACCCGCTGAATCGAACCAGTCGAGGTCAGGATGCTCCACGTCGGTGTCGACAGCAGCAATCGTCCCGACGGAAACGAAGTCACCCGGTTGGACGAAGAGGCTGACGTCGTCGGCGACCCTGAACGTCAGCTCGCTAGTGACGTCGACCTCCAGGGGCGACCGGCTGTCCGTGTCGCCGCCTGAACTGCACGCGGCCGCCAATGCGGTCGCGCACGCGAGGCCAGTGAGCACCCTCCGCCGAACCCCCATCACCGCATCCATGCCTTCCCGAGACCCGAACCGCACACGCCACGCCAACCTTCATGGCCGATTCCGCAACAACATCGAATTCACGACGCCTCGCCGGTGGGTCCCAGGGCCGGACGGTGTCGCGCCGGGAAGGCTATGGCTTCCGGAGGATCGGTGGCCTGGCGCACGATCGCAGCGGCCATCGGGTTGCCATCTCGCGGCTTGCTGGACTTCTTCGCCATGCGTTCACCCTAAGAGAGCCGGCCGACGCGACCCCACCGTCCAGATCGATCTGACCCACTGCCGCAAGATCATCCCTGTGGTTCCGTCTCAGTTGTCCCCCACTTCGTCAAGGGCCCCGGGACATGCGGAGTGGCATGCTGACAGGAGCCCGAGAGTCGGGCTCGCTGTCAAAGTGTGGAGGGTGTGCGTGGGGCGCGAGTGCTTGGCGTGCGGTTCTGCTGTGCCCACTGACGCGCTTGGCTGCCCGACGTGTTTCTCGTCCCTCGACACCCCTTCAGCAGTGGCCGCTCTCTTCGCGCCGGTGGCTGCGCGTACGGCAGCGCGCTCGACTCGACTGTGCCCGTCGTGCAGCTCGCCCCTGGCGTCCTCAGCGGTCGGGTGTGGCGTGTGCTTCGCAAGTGTGGAAGCCGACGGGGTTCTGCAAGGCCAACTCGTCGACGAGTTCGGGTGGGGACGGGCGCTCGGGTCCTTTGGGCCTGCGAGGTATCTCGGGAGTCACCCGTCGGCTCGGGCCGAGCAGGACGGTCTGTGGGTGTCCGTGTACGAGTTGGGAGTCGCCGTCGGTTCTGCACCCGGCAGCGAGCCGTTCCGACTTGAGTGGGGCGAGGTAAGGGAGCTCAGCGCCCTCGATAACGAGGGGATCCGAAAGCGAGTCACGGTCACCCGCGTCGTGCTCTTCGGCGGTCTCGGCCTCCTTGCTCCGAAGTCGACGGTTTCGTCGTACCTCCATCTCGTCGACCAGCGGGGCGAGTGGCTATTCGAGCTGACCGGCATCTCCGCCATGCGCCTGAAGGCTGGAATCGCCAGCGTCACGGCGAGGTGTCATCCGGAAGGGCTCGAACCATCAGCTCAGCCCGATGGCAGGTCCGCTGGTTCCTCCCAAATCGACGCCGCACAGCGCCTCCGCGGACTTGAGAACCTCCGCGAGGAAGGCCTGCTGAACGAGGACGAGTACCAAGCCAAACGAGCAGCAATCATTAGCGAGCTCTAGGCTCCTCTCGCCGATTGCTCGACCCTTGAGGTGTCACCCACGTCGGGCGGGCACGCCTCGCCGAGTTGAGTTCTCCCCACTAACCGACTCCGGCGTGACCCATGACGCGGTCGATCCACAGGACGCAGTCACTTCGCCGTCCTCACTCGGGAGCCTCCGTGGGCCTAATGAGGGCCGAAGCTCGGACATGCCATCCGTTTGCCTTCGGTGCGCCGTCGATCACCTCGCCTACCATCGATCGGTCGCACGGTGACTGCCCAAGGTCTCCCCGACGCCGTCGCCATCACCGCCGGCGTCAACCCTGCGTGAGCGCTTGTGCGCCTCACATCAGCAACGCCGACGCCCCCCGGGGCCACCCTTGGAAGACCGTCTGGGGTTTGCACGGCTACCTCAACGGGACCATGACCAGGGTAAACACTTGGGTTCGGGCCCCAAGTGTCCGTCTTGGAGCTTGCGACAGCAATTCGGCCAGGCCTCTGACCAGGGCAAACGTGAGCGGCCACGACGACGAAGGCAGCGCCGACGCCGACATTGCGGCGCCGATCCGTCGATCCCTCCCGTGAGTCACCCCGACCGTCGGGGCTGACCACGAAGGAGGGATCATGGACAGCAAGCAGATCGTTTGGAAGGAGCCCGGGCCGCCGCGCAGGCAGCGCCCGATCGTCGACCGCCTCGAGGCCGTCAGGTCCCACGAGGGTTCCTGGGCCCATATCGCAACCTACGACACCCGCGGCTCGGCCACCTCCGTGATGAGCCGGTTGCGCCGACAGATGGGAGACGATCCCGCGCTCCTCCTCGCCACGCGTGCTCTGGAGGACGGGCGGGTCGGACTCTTCGCCTCCTGGACCGCATGCATCCCGGAGTCGTCGTGACTCCGGCAGAGCGCTCGCTGCGCGCGCGGATGGCTGCCCACCACCTCCACGCGCAGCGCGATCCTCGGGAGACGACTGCACCGGCCAGATCGGCGTTCCTCAAGTCGTTCATGACGAAGGTGGACCCGGACGGCGTGCTTCCGGTCGAGGAGCGGGAGCGCAGGGCCAACTCCGCACTGAGAGCGCACATGGCGCGGCTCTCGTTGAAGAGTGCCGAAGCGCGGCTTCGTTTGAGGAAGGGGTCCCCCGCCAACGACCTCGAACCGACGAAGGAGCCCGATGCGGGTTGAGGCGGTAGTCCCACTCCTAGACGGGCCCTGGGTAGCGGCCGACACGGTGGCCAAAGCGCTCACGGTCACGACGCCCACAGCGCCGCTGACTACCTTCGACTTCACCGCTGGGGGACGGTTCGTCCTCGACGCGCCGGGCCATGTGCCTGCGATCTGGGGCGATGGCGACGACGTCCTGTGGGCGCAGGGCGAGCCGCTTGTAATCGCAGGGCCTCCAGGAGTGGGCAAGTCCACGGTTCTGTCCAACGTGCTCCGAGCACGCCTTGGCCTGGAGTCAGGAGCCTTGGGCTACTCCGTTGAGCCCGCTGAGCGCGTTCTGTACCTCGCGTGCGACCGCCCAGCGCAACTTCGCAGGCTTCACAGGCGAATTTTCAAGCCAAGTGAGCGAGCGGTCCTCAACGAGCGTCTCGTGGTCTGGGAGGGTCCACCTCCTGCGGACGTCGCCAAGGAGCCGGACCTCCTCCTCCGCATGGCCGCGGCCGCAAGCGCTGACACGGTCATCATCGACTCGCTCAAGGATGTGGCGATGAGGTTGTCGGACGATGACGTCGGCGCAGCCGTGAACCGGTCGCTCCAGCTGTGTGTCGCGGCCGAGGTTGAGGTTGCTGCCCTCCACCACACGCGGAAGGCCAGTTCAAGTGGGGCCAACCCGAAGGAGCTGGATGATCTCTACGGCAGTCGTTGGCTCACCGCCGGGGCGGGAAGCGTTCTGGTCCTCTGGGGCAAGGCGGGCGATTCCGTCATCGAGATGTTCCACCGGAAGCAACCGGCGAACACGGTCGGACCGCTCAAGATCCGGCACGATTCCGTCACGGGTCGCTCAACCGTCGTGCACGGCATCAAGATCAGCGAGCTGCTTCATGACGCCGGCAGTAGGGGTCTCACCGCTGCTGAGGCGGCGGAACTGGAGACGGGACAAGCTGCCAACGACACCAGCCGCAAGCGCGCAAAGCGAGAACTCGACCGCCTGGTGAAGGGAGGGTTTGCGTTGGCCGACGCTCCACCGCCTGGAGGTTCGGGCGGAACAGCGCCCGTGCGCTATACGTCGATCGACCAGTCCGGAGCAATGTCCGATGACGAGACAACGGACAGGGCAACGGACACCAGCTGACAGTTGCCGCATCTGCCCTGGTCAGCGCAACGGACACGCCCCAGGTCTCAGCGGACACCAGGAGGTCGCCCCATCAGCGGACACACCCCTCCATCCCTGAGATGGGGGGTGTCCGATGAGGGTCCCGCGAAGGCAACCATCGGAAGCAACTTCCCAGCGGCCGGTCGCTCCTCGTGTGAGAGCGCACCTGGCGACGTTCATCGCTGTCGGGCAGGGGAAGTGCAAACCCCCTCCCCCTCCCGGTGCCGAATTCTGGTGTGAGCCAACGCTCCCACTCGGTGTTGACAACAGGCGACTCGTGACCGAGCAGTTGCACCAGTAGCCGTCGACTCCCAGTAGTTGCAGCGTGGCGACCACTTCGGGAGCAGTGACGGATCGGCTGACAATGGAGAAGCGATTGAGACCCGCGGGGGTCCCGGGCTGCGCCGCGGGCGCAAACGCCCGGGCCGGCGCGAGCGCCGGCTGGGCATTCCTTGGTTCCGTGCTCGACGAAGGGTCGACGAACACCCGAGCCGGCGTGTGCCACTGGGGCAACGTCCCGACGAAATTCAGAGAGCTGAATGAGAAGCCCAGAGATCACTGTCGACGCCGACTGCTGATCTCACCAGATCCACATCCCACTCCGGTTGCTACGTGGACTTAGTCCGCTATCATCAGATAGCCCACCTCCCAATGTGGGAGGTCACGCTCCGAAGGAGACTCAGTTGTCCCAGCAAGTGTCAGCCATTGCACTGGCCGATGCGCCAACCGAGGCGTTCCGAGCGGCCGTAGACGCGGACGTGCGCGATCAGGCCTCACCCGAACTTGCCTCTGAGCTCCGCGCTGAGGCAGCACGACCGCGTTGGCTGTATGAGTTGCGCCGACTGCGGGTATCGCTCGATGGTCAGCGGGCCGCTAAGAAGGCCGACGCCCGCAGCAGGGCGATCGAGCTTCGGCTCGCGGGAAGCAACGACGCTGCAGAGAAGGTATGGGCCGATCACTGGCGCTGGTTCGCAGGGAACGCTCGGTTCGGGAGCGCTCTCGACGAGAAGTTGGCTGAGGCCCGGTTCCTCAACGCCGTCGGTCTCACACCGCCCTGCCGGCTCCGTTCCGCGATCGAGTTGCACCAGCGGCAGTTGGCCAACAGCGACATCGAGCCCTCGATGTTCGACGAGGACCTCTGGGCGTCCCTCAGCTCCTGAGCTTTTTGGTGGAACTCGGCGCTGCCGACTTTCGCCTCTGCTCCTTGATCGCAAGTTCGAGAGCCCACTCCACTAACTCCCGCAACGTCACGCCCTTCAGGGCGGCGGCCGACTTCGCACGCCTGTGCAGGTCATCCGGCAACTCGTAGTGAATCCGCGGCACCTAAGCAATCTAAGCGAGTTCCGCCCGCGCGGTCTGAACCATCCACCCACCCGAAGAAAATGAGGCACATGTCTGATCCATCATCCGAGGCCGCTGCGCCACGGCGAATCGCCACGCTGTACTTCACCACCATGCACGAGGCCATCAAGGCGGTCTCCGCTGCAGACGTGCTCGACCTGGGAGTGGTCCTTCGAAACTGGGAGGTCCTCGACGACCCCGGGGATGGAACCACGTCCGAGGAATGGCGCCTCGAGCTCTTCGAGGATGTGTTCTCGACCTAGACGAGGTAGGAGCGCTGTGGGCGCGCGGCCAAGCCCGGCTGACAACACGGTCGCTACTGGGTACGCCACTGATGTGCATAGGCTCCGGCGCCTGTCACGCTCCGCTGATACTGATGCACTGACCGAAGCCGACCTGGAGGTCCTTTCGTTGGTCAGAGAGACGCTGTCGTGACTCAGGGCAAGGAGGGCGTCGTTAGTCTCGGCTCCGTGGATCTAGTGAAGTCAAGGCAACGTGTCGCCGATCACGGAGAGGTCTTCACTCCTGCCTGGATGGTCGAGTTGATGCTCGATCTGGTGAAGGAGGAGACCGAGCGCATCGATTCCCGTTTCCTCGAGCCGGCCTGCGGAAGTGGCAACTTCTTGGTCCAGGTCCTGCGGCGGAAGCTTTCCGCCGTCGAGCTGCGGTTTGGCAAGTCCGGGTTCGAGAAGCAGCACTACGCCCTGCTCGGTGTCATGTGCATCTACGGCATAGAGCTACTCGAGGACAACATCGCGGAGTGTCGCGACAACCTCCTGGCGATCTTCGCGGAGTATCTCAGTCTCGAAGAGGAGGACACTCTCTACCGAGCCGCGGCCAACGTCCTTGCCCAGAACCTGATCCACGGTGATGCACTCACCATGCGGACCACCCTCGACGAACCGATCGTCTTCGCTGAGTGGGGCTACCTGGGCAAGGGCAAGTTCCAGCGACGCGACTTCCGGCTCGACGTTCTCACCCAGTCCGCAGCGTTCAGCCAAGAGGGCACGCTCTTCGCCGAGCTCGGCAAGCACGAGATCTTCACCCCAACGAAGACCTACCCGTCGATGACCGTGAGCGAGCTGGCTGCGTGACGACGGCTCAGGCGGGTTTCGCGCTGCGGGGGCGCAACCCCGACGTCCTGACCTGCATCGCGAACCTCTCCAATGACGAGGTCTTCACCCCACCTGAGCTCGCCAACCAGATGCTCGATGCTGTCGCCGAGGCCTGGGCGGTGGGTAACGACGGTGCGGACATCTGGGCCGACCCCGAGGTGCGGTTCCTCGACCCGTTCACCAAGTCGGGCGTGTTCCTTCGCGAGATCACGAGCCGCCTGACGGCAGGCCTCGAAGACGCGATCCCCGACCTACAGCAGCGGGTCGACCACATCCTCACCCAGCAGATCTACGGCATCGGCATCACGCACCTCACGAGCCTGCTTGCGCGTCGGAGCGTCTACTGCTCGAAGTGGGCGAACGGCCCCCACTCCATCGCGGGCTCCTTCGCGGCGCCCGAAGGCAACATCTGGTTCGAGCGGATCGAGCACACCTGGGTGGGTGGCACCGACTGGGTTCTGACGGCCGACGAGCACGGCAACGAGGTCAAGAAGTTCAAGAACGGCAAGTGCAAGTACTGCGGCGCCAGCCAGCAGAGCCTCGACCGCGGTGGTGGCCTCGAGTCGCACGCGTACGCATTCATCCACACCGACGACATCAAGGCTCGGGTCGCCGAGCTGTTCGGAGACGACATGCAATTCGACGTCATCATCGGCAACCCGCCCTACCAGCTCGATGACGGCGGCTTCGGCACGAGTGCAGCTCCCATCTATCACCGCTTTGTCGCGCAGGCGAAGGAGCTCCACCCGCGTCTGCTCAGCATGATCATTCCGGCCCGATGGTTCGCCGGCGGCAAGGGGCTTGACGAGTTCAGAGAGTCCATGCTCACTGATGAACGAGTGCGTTCGATCGACGACTATCTCAGCGCATCCGACGTCTTCCCGGGGGTGGGTCTCAAGGGAGGCGTGTGCTACTTCCTTTGGGACCGAGACAACGGAGGCCCCTGTCGCGTGACGACGCACTTCAAGGACTGGCCGACTTCGACCGCCACCCGTTCACTTCTCGAAGCGGGCGCAGACGTGTTCATCCGCTTTAACGAAGGTCTGTCGATCCTCCAGAAGGTCGTCGCGTTCGAGACCGGCGTGACCGACTCGCTCGCGCTGCCGAAGGACAAGCGATTCGATCGGCTTGTCAGCTCCAGGAAGCCGTTCGGTCTCGAGACGACCTTCAAGGGCAAGGCCACCAAGGGCGTGAACGACGTGCTGATCTACCAGAACGGTGGCACGGGCTACGTCGCCAGAAACTCCCTGTCGGCCGGCACTCAGTACATCGACAAGTGGAAGGTCTTCACCGGCCGGGCCGCGCCAGGGACCGGCAACCGGGATACCTATCCGCACAGGATCATCAGCACGCCGTTCCTCGGCGAACCGCAGACCATCTCGTCAGAGACCTACCTCTGCATCGGCCCGTTCGACTCCAGGGGCGAGGCTGAGAGCGTCCTCTCCTACCTGTCCTGTCGCCTGACCCGGCTCCTGATCCTCCTTCACAAGCCTTCGCAGGACACCACGCGAAAGGTCTACACATTCGTTCCGACCCAGGACTGGACGAAGGTCTGGACGGACGCGGCCCTCTACGAGAAGTACGGCCTTTCCGACGCCGAGATCACCTTCATCGAGAAGGTCGTTCGGCCCCTCGACTTGAACGGTCCGGACGGTGACTAGATCGATCGACGAGATACTCGCGCCGAAACCCCAGGCGCGACTTCGGATCTACGCATGGACGCCGAACGATCCCCCGGCGGCCTACGTCGGGCTGATCAAGGTGGGGCAGACGACGCAGGACGACGTGAACGTTCGCATCAAGCAGTCCCAGGGGCAGATGCAGCAGGCGTACACGCTGCACCTCGACGTCGTTGCCGAACGGGAGGACGGGTCGCTGTTCCGGGATGGCGACGTGCGCCAGCGACTGATCGACAAGGGGTTCGAGAACGTCGTCATCGGCGCGTCGCGCGAGTGGATGCGCTGCTCGGCCGATGACGTCAAGTCCGCGATCACCGAGCTCCACAAGGGGCTGCGACTCTCGGGCACCCATCACCTGACGTTTCCTATGCGCCAGGAACAGGCGGCGGCCGTCGACAAGGCTGTCGGCTATTACAGCTCGATCTGGGCCGAGGACGCCAAGGCCGTCCCCCGCTTCCTGTGGAACGCCAAGATGCGCTTCGGTAAGACCTTCACCTCCTACCAGCTCGCCAAGAAGCTCGAGGCCAAGCGGGTTCTCGTCGTGACCTTCAAGCCGGCGGTTGAGGACGCTTGGCGGACCGATCTGGAGTCACACGTTGATTTCGACGGGTGGCAGTACCTGTCGCGCTCCTCCGGTGGTGATCCGACGGAGGTCGACGCCGAGAAGCCCGTCATGTACTTCGGCTCGTTCCAGGACCTTCTCGGTCGCGACACCGCCGGGAACATCAAGGCGAAGAACGAGTGGCTCCACACCGTGAACTGGGACCTCGTTGTGTTTGACGAGTACCACTTCGGCGCCTGGCGCGACACCGCCAAGGAGCTGTTCGAAGGCGAAGATGACACAGTCGCCAAGAAGGAGACGAAGCTCGAGTATGCCGCCGGCCTCGAAACCGTGAACGAGGACCTGAGCGAGCTCTCCGAGGACGAGACCGAGTTCCTTCCGATCACGACGAGGGCCTACCTGTACCTGTCGGGCACGCCCTTCCGGGCGCTAGCGACCGGCGAGTTCATCGAGGAGCAGATCTTCAACTGGACCTACACCGACGAACAGCGCGCGAAGGAAGAGTTTGCCGCAGCCCACCCGTCGGACCGGAACCCGTACGGCGCGCTCCCGCAGATGCGCCTCCTCACGTACCAGATGCCCGATGAGCTGCTGGCGATCGCCAGCGGCGGTGAGTTCGACGAGTTCGACCTGAACGAGTTCTTCGCCGCTACCGGCACCGGCACGGGCGCGACGTTCAAACACGAGAACGACGTCCAGAAGTGGCTCGAGATCATCCGGGGTTCCTACGCGCCAACCCAAGTCGACAACCTCAAGCTCGGCGGCCAGCGCCCACCCTTTCCCTACTCCGACGTCCGGCTGCTGCCGTACCTTCAGCACTCGTTCTGGTTCCTGCCGAAGGTCGCGTCGTGTCACGCGATGGCGAACCTGCTCGCGGCGAAGCAGAACACGTTCTGGAACGACTACCGCGTTCTCACCGTCGCTGGGTCGTCCGCCGGGATCGGGCTCGATGCGCTCCCGCCGGTTCGCGAGGAGATCGGCAGCGGATTCGACACGAAGACCATCACGCTGTCATGCGGCAAGCTGACAACCGGGGTGACGATCCCCCAGTGGTCGTCGATCCTGATGCTGCGTAACCTCAAGTCGCCGGAGACGTACTTCCAGGCGGCGTTTCGGGTCCAGTCCCCCTGGTCGATCATGAACCCCGAAGGTGACGATCCGAACAGGGAAGAGGTGCTCAAGCCGCTCTGCTTCGTGTTCGACTTCGCCCCAACACGCGCCCTCCGTCAGCTGGCCGACTACGGCATCGGGCTGTCGCCGAACGAGCCCAACCCCGAGAAGGCCGTCGAAGACCTCGTCTCGTTCCTCCCCGTGCTCGCCTACGACGGCTCGCACATGACCCAGATCGACGCGGGCGGGATCCTCGACATCGCCATGGCCGGCACGTCGGCCACGCTGCTCGCCCGCAAGTGGGAGAGCGCGCTGCTGGTCAACGTCGACAACGACACGCTGCGCCGCATCCTCGGCAACCCCGACGCGATGGCCGCCGTCGAGCGAATCGAGGGCTGGCGGGCCCTCGGCGACAACGTGATCGAGACGATCATCAACAAGAGCGAGAAGGTCAAGGAGCTCAAGAACAAGGCCAAGGGCGACGACCTCACGCCGAAGGAGAAGAAGGAGCTCACCGACGAAGAGAAGGAGTACAAGTCCAAGCGGAAGCTGGTGCAGGAGAAGCTCATCAAGTTCGCCACCCGCATTCCCGCCTTCATGTACCTCACCGACTTCCGCGAGAACACGTTGCAGGATGTGATCACGAAGCTGGAGCCCGATCTCTTCCTCACGGTCACCGGCCTCACCGTGGAGGACTTCCACCTGCTGGTGAGCCTCAAGGTCTTCAACACCGAGCAGATGAACCAGGCCGTTTTCGCGTTCCGCCGCTACGAGGACTCGAGCCTCGCCTACACCGGCATCGACTCACACCCCGGCCTCACCCACTACGGCCTCTACGACACCGTCGTCGCCCGAGAGCTCGCCGACGCGTAGGGCCGCGAGGGCGCGGAGCCGGTGACGGCCCCACGTGTCGCGGCGGCGGAACACCCGGGGCATGGTCCCGTCCTCGCTGAACATGACCCGCCTCTGCCCCGCCAAGTTCTCCCCGCTTCTTTCCTATTCACCGCGCTTCGGGAACGGACGCGTAACGCCCCGCCTAGGACACCCAGTGGGAACCGCCTCCGGGACCTTGCCCCGAGCGCGCCACCAGCAACCCAGCGCTCACCGCCTGGGGCAAGAGACCCGCGTCAGCCGGCGAGCCCGAGCGATGCTGGTTCCGCCTGGTTCTTCGACCTGACCGTCGCCCCATTGCCGAGTCCAACACGGACGCGAATTGATCGATCTGTCCCAGCACGGAGCGCCGATATCGGGCCCTCGAGGTGGTCCGCTGCTACAAGCCACGTTTGCGTGGATCCGGCCTCGAGCCGGAACTTCAATGGTTCGTTGTGCATCCCGATCAGCAGGTCGTCGACGAAGTGAGTCATGGGGTCGGCCAACCCGGCATCGACTATCGCCTTGAACGATGCCTCATCGATCCGTGAGGCCGGTGTCATGTGCATCGGCCCCAGCTCGAACCAGACCTGCGACACGTCGACCGCCGCCCGGCCCGAGTTCGTGACCTCCGCCGCTAGGAGGCGACGAGCACCATCGACAGGATCAGGCTGCTCCGCGAAGCCGTCAGCGTCGTATACGAGGACACCGCCGCCCGGAACGAAGAACGCCCCCTTCAAAACCACCCTCACCACGGGGCCCGAGCGGTTCCACTGCACAAAGGACCAGACGGTGTTCAAGATGGCGAGCACAGCGCCGAGCAGCGCTATGGACAACGTCACATCCATCTCAGCCCGAGGTCCTCATTGTGGATACGGTAGATCAGCCCCAAGACGAGCGGCCCGCCTGCCGGTCCTGGGCGAACGCGTGTGAGGTTGACCCGAAGGGGTCATCGGCGGCCTCGGGGGGAGATGACCTCGCGAGCAAATCGGATCGACGCGGTCAACGGCGACGCTGTGTAACCCGCCGCCTCCTCGCCGCGTCCGGCATCGAACAGGCGGGTCATCTCCCCCCGACGGATCTCACGATCGGCGTCGCCAGCAATTTGAGTTTGGGCCTCATCCCAAATCACAAAGTCACTCACTGGGTCGATCGCGTCGGCAGTCGCCAATAGTGCGGCTGCGACCGTGTTGGCGGACCAGACCGTCTGGAGGCCGATGTCCGCCAACCCTTCGGGTCGGGGGCCGACCAGGAAGCGGTTCGGCCCATCGAGCATCGATGCCAGCGCTCCTGCTCGTCCGGCGTGTACGCGGTTGCTGGCCGAGACGTACGCCGGGCGGCGCGGGGCTACCTTGCGCTCGAGGTCTACGAACCTCACCAACTTCTTGCGAAGCCATCGGGCGGCCCAACCGTACTGACGACTGATTGCCTCGCCGTGCGTGGAGACGGCCGCCGAGGCCCGCTTCCCGAGCTCCTCGCGCATGGCTGTCGAACCTGCCCCGGGTGGCAGTCGAAGTAGCCCACTACTCAGAAGGCGATCAAAGTCAATCGCGGCGGATGCGAGGTATCGCTGCGCCACGGTGTTTGGGGCCTTGGCGAGAAACAGTGCGATCACCTCGATCTCATGAAGCGTGCGCCACCGTGCTTCGGCACCTGCGGGCCAACCTCCGCGCAGAAGATGGAGTACTTCGCTGGCCACAAGGATCGAGTGAGCGTGAAGTTCGAGAACCGCCTCCAACCGCGCAGGACGAGCTTCGCCTGGGAACTGCCTGATGCACATGCTGTTGATGCGCTGGCCAACCGTCAGCAGTAGGGCCAAGTGGTCGAATCCCAAACGCAACGGAGAGAGATGGTCGTCTTCAAACCAGTCCCGATAGCTCCGCTCTTGGGAAACGAGCGATGGGATGTTGTCCTCCAGCACATTCGCCACTGAACAACCCACGCGGATGGCTAGTTCCGCATCGTCGGACGCGACTCGGCGGAGCCGGCCACGAGATGCTCGAAGATGACGCTCGGCACGGGTCATCAGATCTGCGATCTCGGCGGCGGTGTCCGGTGGCATCGTCATCTCAACAGCCAAGCATCGTGGCTCCCTCGATGGCTCGCTTCTCGGCGGCTGAAGGGACGACAGCCGGTTCGGAGGCGACCTTCGGTGGCCGGCTGTCACCCAACGGGTCCCCGCGCGTGACTCCTACGCGAGGCGCGGCTGCCGCCACGGGGCACGGTCGCACGGTGCCGCGTGCGAGCGTCGCTCAAGTCCTAAAGCCTGGGGAGGTCGCGTGTCGAAACCGGGAGGCGGTTCCGACAAGAAGAAGACAGCTAGATCTGTTCACATCGGCGGCTCGACGCAACTGGGCGATCGTGGGAAGCATTTCCGCTTTCCCTTTGGCCGACTCGGTCGTCCGGAACATCGATCTTTCGGGCGGCGCCGACTGGGTCGTCGTAGCCCGCGATGCGTCGAGCCCACTCGCGAGCCGCAGGCTCAACTAAGGCGGGAATGGAGGTTCCACCATCTTGGTCCGGCGGGTGTGACATCGCGCGTGACCGCCTCCCCATGCGGTCGGCTGGTGCCCAGAGATGGCACTCCACATGCGCCTGGCACCATCGAACGCGTCGGCTTCAACGACTGGGGAAGGCCGGATGACGTTGCCACCTAGGTGGAGGCGAGCCCGGGGGGTAGCCGGTCAATACAGGGTTGAACTGTTGGAAAGAGAGAGCCTACTGTTGGAAGTCAGGGCCCAATTGTTGGAAGGCGGCCCGTGATGACCCTCAAGGTCGGAGGAGAGCCGCCGTGCCGGAGCTGGAGGACGCAGACGCGCTGACCCGGATGATCCAACTGGACACGGTGTTCCGCCCTGGTGCGCCTGTCGACAGGGAGGACCTGTTCTCAGGCCGTGGGCCTGAGCGGTGGAGCGTTCTTGAAGCCATCCGGACGCCCGGCCAGCATGCCGTCATCTTCGGCGAGCGAGGTGTCGGCAAGTCGAGCCTGGCCGCTATCTGTGCGGGACTCAGTGTGTCCGATGGCCGCGTCGCCTTGAAGATTCCCTGCGACTCCGGCGACAACTTCCACTCGCTGTGGCAGAAGTTCGTGGACGAGTGCGCCATCTTCCTCGCGACCTATCCCGACTTCGACCCATCCCTGGCTTCCGCGATGGAGCGGGCGGCGGAGGTGTTCCTGCACGATGAGGTGGGCCCCTCGCGAGTTCGTGTTGCCCTTCGCCATGTGTCGACTCACCGACAACTGGTCGTGTTCTTTGACGAGTTTGACCAGGTGTCCGACCCCGCCTCTCTCGTGCTCTTCTCCAACACGATCAAGACGCTCTCCGATCAACTGGAGCCCGTAACCCTGATCCCCGTCGGTGTGGGCGAGAGCCTTGAGGAACTGACCAAGGGGCACCAGTCGGTAAAGCGCTCGATCACACAAGTTCGGATGCCGCGGATGTCGCGAAGTGAGCTGGCGACGATCGCTACACGTGGGTTCGGTCAGTTGGAGATGGAGGCGGAGCCGCGGGCCCTTGCGTTCATCGCGAGTGTGCCCAGGGGGCTACCTCAGTACGCACACATGGTGGCGCAAGAAGGCGCCCGGCAGGCACTCATGCATCGGACCACAGGCATCACAACCACTCACGTTCTCGACGGTCTCCGGGTGGGCCTCAGCAAGGTGGACCACACCCTGTCCAGCGCATACGACGAGGCCACCTACAGCGCCCGGAAGACGCGATTCAAAGAGGTCCTTCTGGCGTGTGCAGTAGCGGAGCCGGATGAGCACGGCTACTTCGCGCCCGCCGATCTTCGTCGGGCCTACTCAGACATCATCGAGCAGGACGTGGACGTAGACCGCTTCAACCCTCAACTCGTTCAGCTGTCGCAGGACAGGGGAGAAATCCTGACCCGGATTGGCCCGGAGCGGGCCCGCCGCTATCGGTTCACGGACCCATTGATGGAGCCGTACGTCATGCTGCGCGGGCTCGACGCGGGGATGATCACTCCTGAACAGGTGCTTGGTCGTGAGGCGATGGCTGAGGAGATCGCGCCTATCGCGCAAGAGCTGCCTTTCGGGCATTAGCCGAACGCTCCTCGGGAGGGAGGGCCTGCGCCCGGTTCCGCCCACCGCGCTGACCTCCTGCGCGAGCAGCGTTTACGGCCGTCCTGCTCTTGCCCTCGTAAGGGTCGTCGCCCTGGTCCTCGGGAGCGGTGGCCGGGGCGACGACCGCAGCAGCCATCGAGTTGGTGTCGCGCGGCTTGCTGGACTTCTTCATTCGTGGCTGCCCTTGTGCTCGGCGGGCATCGTGCACACACGGTCACGGACGAGCACGGCCCCGCAAACGACGTAGCCCCTCCGGCGCTTGCCTCGACCGCGAGTTGCCGTTGAGCGTCCCGACGAGCAATGCCGCCAATGTCGTGAGTGACGTCAGGGTGCTTCGCCATGCGTCCACCCCAAGACAGCCGGTCGCCCCGACCCACCGACCGTCCAGTTCAAACTGACCCACTACCGAGCGGGCCCCCTATGGGCGAAGGCCCGACACCAGCTCTGCAGGATCGATGCCCAGTGCCTCGGCAATCCGGACGATGTTGAAGAGGCTGACGTTCACTTCGCCTCTTTCGACATGGCCGATGTAGGTGCGATGCAATCCGCAGCGGTCCGCTAACGCCTCTTGGGACACGGGCCGGTCGTTGACGTCGCGGAGGCGCGAACGGGCTGCACTCACTCGCCGCCCGAACTCACGGGCCTGCTCGACTCCATTGGAGGTCCTCCGCACAACGGGTCGATCCAAAGTCGTTGCACCATGTGCGTCGACAGCAGATGACTAGCATCGGTCAAATGAGCACAAATCGCGGGTGGGGACTTGGAGCGGTTGCGCTTTGCTTAGCCATTACCGGAGGGTGTTCGGGTGGCTCTGGAGGCCAACGCCTAGATGGATCGGTCCTGGTCGAGATCGACAGGGTCTCATTAGCCGACACCGGTGTATTGGACAGCGAGCGTGATATGAGGCAGCTCTACGAGGACGGCGCGGATTGTCCCCCCGATTGGGTTCCGAACCATGTGGGAGAGCAGGTCGTAGTGCGAGACGCCGACGGGTCGACCGTCGCGACTGCCACGCTGGAACCCTCAACGATCGTCGCCAAACGAGGGTCGTTTCCGAGGTGCGAGCTGTCGTTCCAACTTGATGTGCCCTCGAGTGAGTTCTACGAGTTCGAGGTTGGGGACGCAGGAGCCACCGAAACCATCCAGCGGGACGAACTCGAGGCGAACGACTGGCGCGTCGTACTTGTCGCTGATCGATAGCCACACGTCGGGCTACAGCACCTAACTCCGCTAGTCTCGCATCCGCTTCAGCAGGGCAAACGCCCGTCCGCACAGCGCTCAGGCTGAGCTGCTTGCAAAGCAGGTGCTCTAGCCAGCTGAGCTACGTCCCCGGGGCCTGTGCGAACCACGCTCGACCGTGCTCCAGGAGTTCGCCATCGTAGCCACCGCCCGCCGACCGGCGTAAGGTTCGCCGACCGGCCACCGACCTGGGGGAACCGTGGAAGAGACATCGTGGGTTCGTTCGCTCTACCTCTACCTCATGTGCGTCGTGAGCTTCGTGCTCGTGGCGGTCGGGAGCGTCACGGCGGTCGTCGGGGTCGTGCACGCCGCGGCGCCTGATCTGGGCCACCGCGATGCGATCGACCGCGTCGGGATCGGTGTGGCCAACATCGCAGCGAACGTGGTCGACCTGCTGAACGATTCGCAGGGCGGCAGCGACGAGTCGTACTGCCGCGACGTCACCGACAACAGCGACGACTTCGAGGCCTGCATGAGCGACTCGGGCATCGGCGTCGACAACATGGGCGCGATCCAGGACGGCATCAGCGAGGTCAAGTCCGAGCTGCAGAGCCAGATCCGCAACAGCAGCGTCGACCGCGTCATCCGAGGCGTGCTCATGGCGGGCGTCGGTCTGCTCGTGTTCCGGGTGCACGGTCGTCGCACCCGGCTCTTCGCCGACGGCCTGATGCCGGCGAAGCCCACTGCGTCGGCGGGCACCCCTCCGCCGGTGCCGCCCCCGCCCGGAGCGGTTCCGCCCGCGTCGGCCTGACATCCGGCGAGCGAATCGCGGCCTTTCCCTCAACCTGCCCGACCGGCGGGCCGATGACTCCACCGATGACCGCATCCGTCCGCGCGGCCCGTGATCTGGAGGCATCGTGCACCCCGACGTGCGCCAAGACACGATGAACGACCACGACCTCGCGGTCCTCGCCGATATGCTCCCCGACGCGGTCGTGGTGGTGGACGATCAGGTCGTGGTGCGATGGGCCAACCAGGCCGCGATCCGGCTGATGGGCCGCCCGCTCGAGGAGTGGATCGGCTCGACGGGGCTCGACCTCCTGCATCCCGACGACCTCGGCCTCGCGGTCGTCTCGCTCACGAGCGTCCAGGACAAGCAGGTGGGAACGCCCATCGAGCTTCGCATCGCCACCGAGACCGGCTGGACCCTGGTGGAGCTCGTCGGCGCTCCGTTGGGCGAGGGCAAGCTCCTCCTCACGATGCGAGACCTCACCGATCGCCGACGCTGGGAGGTGGCCGGAAACGAGACGGCGCGCTTTCGCTCGCTGGTCCACCATGCCTCGACCGTCACGATGCTGCTGAGCGCGGACGGCACCCTGCAGTCGGTGTCCGGCGCGATCACGCGTCAGCTCGGACTCGACCCCGAGTCCGTCTGCGGGAAGCACCTCGCCACGATCGTCGACCCGGCCGACCACGCCGCACTCGCCGTCGCACTCGGGGCCGCACCCGCGAGCGCCGCGGCCGATCCGACGATCGTCGAGGTCCAGCTCTGCAACGCGTTCGGTGGTCGCGTGCCCTTCGAGCTCACCTTCGTGTCGCTCCTCGACGATCCGACCGTCGGCGGGCTCGTGGTGACCGGCCACGACATCTCGCGTCTGCGAGCCGCGCAGGAGGCGCTCGAGCAGCTCGCGACGTATGACACGCTCACCGGTGTCTTCAACCGACGCGTGTTTGACGCGGTGATCGAGCGCGAGTGGACGCTCACCCAGAGCGACGGCGTCGACTCCTACCTCCTCGTCGCGGACCTCGACGGCTTCAAGCAGCTGAACGACGATCACGGACACGCGGCCGGCGACATCGCGCTGCGCGAGTTCGCCCTCATCCTCCGGAACCTCGCTCGCGAGACCGACCTCGTGGCACGGATCGGCGGCGACGAGTTCTGCGTGCTCCAGGTTCGCTGCGGCGGCGAGCTCGCAGCCCTCGGCCTCGAAGCGCGCATCCAGGAGGAGATGGCACGTCGCACGTGGCCCGGCGACGTCCCGCTCGGCGTCACGATCGGTCATCAGTCCCTCAAGCGGTCCTCGTCCGCCGCCGACGCGCTGGAGCAAGCCGACCTGTCGATGCTGAGCACCAAGCGCGCGCGCTGAACCGCCCGCTTCGGAGCCCACTGCCCGCCGCGACCAAACCTGCGGCCGAACGCGGTCGTCAGCGCGGCGTCCCGCCCCAGGCTCGGGGGTGAGGGCCGGGAGTAGGGCCCTACCTCGGCCCGTGCCTACGCTCCTGTCGCCATGTACCCATATCGGCGGACGCCTCGTCGCACACACCCTGCGCACGTGTACCGGGTGCGCCGCGCGCTCGCGGCGACCGTCATGGTGCTGCTCGTCTTCGGCGTGGTCCAGCTCACGGGCTTCGCCGGTGATGGGAGCAAGTCCCCCGTCGCGACCACCGCCGCGCCCACGACGACCACCACGCTGCCGCCGGCCCCTGCCTGCAAAGAGGGCGAGGTGGTGTCGAGCGAGGACCCGGCCGGCGCGTGGGCAACGATCATCGTGGACACGGAGCGCGCCGTGCCCGCGGGCTACGCGCCGCCCGATCTCCAGAACATCTCCGAAGCGGGGTTCAAGTTCACGCCTGGGCTGGCGTTGCGCGGGCTCGTGATGCCCGACCTCGCGGCACTGCGAACAGCCGCTGCCGCGAACGGCACGCCAATCGGGATCCTCGCCGCGTTCCGCAGTCACTCCCAGCAGGTCGATCTCTTCTCGCGCCGCGTCGACGAGATGGGCTCGGCCGTGGCTGGCGGCCGCGTCGCGCGACCGGGCCACTCGGAGCACCAGCTCGGAACGACGATCGACGTCAGCGACGCCGGCGCCGCGGACGTCGACCAGGCCTGGGGGGCAACCCCCACCGGCCAGTGGATCGCAAGCCACGCGCACGAGTTCGGCTTCCTGCTCAGCTACCCGTCCAAGGCCGAGACGCGCACCTGCTACGACTTCGAGCCCTGGCACCTGCGCTACGTCGGGCGGGACCTCGCGGCAGACGTGATCGGCTCCGGCTTGACGCTGCGGGAGCACCTGTTCGCGTTCGCGCCACCTGCGCCACCCGCGCCGGCAGCCGCCGCTCCGTGACACCCTGCGTGTGCAGCGCCGGCAGTACGCTCGACCGGTCGCAACGTCCCGTCGGGTCGTCCGGAGGTCCTCGTCGTGCCCGATGATCGCCGCCGCAGCCTCACGCTGCTCGGGCTGGCCACGATCACGGTGCTCGCAGTGGTCCTCAGCCTTCGACTCGACGCGGAGGACGGGCGTGGACAGGACGCGCGGGGCGGCGCGCGCGGCGGAGCCCACGCGTCGAGGGACACGACCACGACGACGCTCCCGCGTGGTGAGTTCTTCCGCACGCGCTACGCCGGCTTCGCGGACCCCAAGGGCTTCCTGAAGCCGTACCCGAACGCGGCGATCGAAGGGCTCCTCACGTTTCGCGGCAACCCGTCGCGCAGCTACTACGGCAAGGGCCCCGTCCCCCGCACGGCACCGCAGGTGCTGCACCGCTTCCCTGACGAACCGATGTGCAGGTCGTCCGCCAACCTCGGCGAGACGAAGGTCTGGTGCGGCATGGGATGGACCGGCCAGCCGCTGATCGCCGAGCGCAAGGACCGTCGATGGGCGATCTTCGGGGGCTACGACGGCCACATCCACTTCATGGACGCGATCAGCGGCGAGCGGATCCTCCCGGACGTCGCGACCGGCGATCTCATCAAGGGCACCCCCACCCTCGACCCCGAGGGCTACCCGCTCGTCTACACGGGCTCGCGGGACAACCTCCTCCGCGTGATCGCGTTCGACCGCGTGGGCCAGGCCGAGGTGCTCTGGACCCTCGACAGCGAGTCGGTCCCGCCGAACCTCTGGAACGACGACTGGGACTCCTCACCGATCGTGCTCGGCGACTACCTCGTGGAGGGCAGCGAGAGCAGCCGGTTCTGGGTGATCAAGCTGAACCGCGCGTACGACAAGGCCACGGGTCTCGTGCGGGTCGACCCGAAGGTCGTGTTCACCACGCCCGTGTGGGACCAAGCGGTGCTCGCGGCGAACGGCGACGAGCACGCGTCGGTCGAGAGCTCGATCGCGGTCTACAAGGACACGGCGTACTTCGGCACCTCGGCGGGGCTGATCTGGGGGTACGACCTGAGCCCGCTGCGCACGGGTGGGGCGCCGAAGCCGGTGTTCCGCTTCTACACCGCGGGTGACAACGACCCGACGCCGGTCGTTGACGAGGACGGGATGCTCTACGTAGCAGGTGAGTTCGACCGCGACCTGCCGCGTGCGCGCGAGGTGGGACAGCTCACGAAGGTCGACCCGAGCAACGCCGTCAACCCGATCGTGTGGACCTTCACCGAGACCACCAACGTGAACGCGGGGATCTACGGCACGCCCGCCATCGTCGGCAACACGGTCATCGTCACGACCGACGGTGGTCGGTTGATCGCGCTCGATCGTGCGACCGGCGCGGTGAAGTGGGAACGCCGGCTGCCCGGTCCGCTCTGGGGCAGCCCGGTCGTCGTCGACGACGTCCTCCTCGTCGGCGACTGCAGCGGGTTCTTCCACGCGCTCGATGTCAGCAACCCCGACGTCTCACCGCCAGAGCTGTGGTCGGTCGAGCTCGGCGGCTGCATCGAGGCGACGCCGGCAGTGTGGGACGGCCGGATCTACATCGGCACCCGATCGGGATACCTGTTCGTTCTCGGCGAGGCGCCCGCCAGCTCGGCCACCACCACGACCGGGTCCAGGGGCTCGACCTCGAGCACCTCCACCACCCGGCCCACCTCGTACGGCGAGTGACATGACCGACCGCTCCGGCTGATCGGTTCGCGGGTCGGGGCGCCGGTACCCTCGGCCCGATGCGTACCCCCCGGCGCGTGCTCCTCGCCCTGTTGGTCGTCTTCGCGGTCGGCGCCGCGGCGTGCGCCACGGAGGCCACCCGCGACCCGCTCGGGGAGGCGCGCACCACCACGACGACGACCTCCGAGGACAGCACGACGTCGACGCCAGATGGGAGCTTCACGCCGGAGCCGATCGACTGGTCCTCGTGTGCGTTCGGGCAGTGCGCGAAGGTGCAGGTGCCCCTCGACTACCGCGAGCCAAACGGGCGGCTCATCGAGATCGCCGTGTCTCGAACTCGCGCGAAGGGCGACCGGATCGGCGCGCTCTTCGTGAACCCGGGAGGGCCGGGCGCCACGGGCACCGACTTCGCGGCGATCGTCGCTGGCCTGCTGCCCACGACGCTGCGCGACCGCTTCGACATCGTCGGCTTCGACCCCCGCGGCGTGGGTGACTCGAACCCGGTCGACTGCGGCGTCGACACGACCACGCTCTACTCGGTCGATCCGACGATCGAGACCCCCGCCGACCGCACGGCGCTGCTCGACGTCACGAAGCGCTACATCGACGACTGCGCCATCAAGTTCGGCGACGTGCTCCCGTACCTGAGCACGCGCGACGTCGCAAAGGACATGGACGTGATCCGAGCGGCCATGGGCGACGCGAAGCTGAGCTTCCTCGGCTTCAGCTACGGCACCGCGATCGGGCAGGTCTACGCCGACCTGTTCCCGTCGCATGTCCGGTCCATGATCCTCGACGGTGTGCTGGACCTCGGACCGACAGGCCTGCAGCTCGCCGACGAGCAGGCGGCCGGCTTCGAGACCGCGCTCCAGCGCTACACGGCGTACTGCGACAGCGGCACCGAGTGCGCCACCTCCGGCGACGCGCTCGGCGCGGTCGAGCGCGTGCTCGAGCTTGCGGAGAAGCCCGGCGGCATTCCGGCGCCAAGCGCAGATCGCCCGGCAGGACGAGGCGAGGCCACGCTCGCAGTTGCGGTCGCGCTCTACTCGCGCAGCATGTGGGAGCGGCTCGACGCCGCGCTCGACGCCGCGCTCGGCGGCGACGGCAGCAAGCTCGTGGCGTTGGCCGACCAGTACATCGGGATCGGCGACTTCGAGATCTACTTCGCGGTGAACTGCATGGACTTCGCGTGGCCGACAGGCGACCCGGATGCGATCCTGCGGGCAGCGAAGGAGACGGCCAAGCAGTCACCGCACCTGGGCGAGGCCCTCGTCACTGACTACGTGCGCTGCGCCGACTGGCCGGTCCCCGCCGACCCGCTGCAGCCGATCACCGCACCGGGCTCGCCCCCGATCCTCGTGGTGTCGACCACTGGCGACCCGGCCACCCCCTACGCGGCCGGTGTGGCGGTGGCGCAGCGGCTCGAGCGGGGAGTGCTCGTCACCAACGAGGGGGACGGCCACACGGTGGTGGCCGACGGCAAGCCGTGCATCGACGAGATCGTGGTGCGCTACCTGATCGACGGCGCCACGCCGCCGGACGGGACCACCTGCGCGTGACGTCGGGGCCTCAGCCTGCCGTTCCCTCGGCGACGAGCCGATCGAGCAGCAGGTCGGGATGGTCCGACTCCACGCGCGACAACCAGTAGGGCGACTCGAAGAGCGCGTAACGGGTCCCGTCTGACCGCGCGTACACGGCCACGCCGTGCAGCCCGCGCAGCGTGGGCGTGGACGCCTCGTCGGTCTTGCGGGCGATCCGCCACGAGGTCGCGGCCAGCTCGGTCGGTGCGCCGAACTCGTGCTCCAGACGATGCGCGGCCACCTCGAACTGCATCGGCCCCACCGCCGCGAGCATGGGCGCCTGGTCGCCGAGGTCTTGGTCGCGCAGCACATGGACGACGCCCTCCTCGTCGAGCTGGGCGATCCCGCGCCGGAACTGCTTGAACCGGCCGGTGTCCTTCACGCGAGCCACCACGAAGTGCTCCGGCGCGAACTCTGGCAGGCGCGGGAACTCGACCGGGAGGTCGAGGTAGAGCGCGTCGCCCACGGTCACGTCCGTGGCGTTCACGAGGCCGATGACGTCACCGGGCCAGGCCTCCTCGATCGTGTCGCGCTCCTGGCCGAACACCGAGTGCGCGTACTTCGTGGCGAAGGGCTTGCCCGTGGGGCCGTGGGTGACCACCATCCCGCGCTCGAAGCGACCAGAGCAGACGCGCATGAACGCGATCCGATCCCGGTGCGACGGGTCCATGTTCGCCTGCACCTTGAACGCGAACGCGGAGAAGGGCGCGTCGAGCGGGCGCGCGAGCCCGTTGACGTCGTCGCGCGGCACCGGCGACGGTGCGAGGTCGACGACCGCGTCGAGGAGCAGGCGCACCCCGAAGTTCGTGAGCGCCGACCCGAAGAAGACCGGCGTCACCTCTCCCTTGTGGAAGCGGTCGAGCTCCGCGTGCGCACCCACCTCGTCGAGCAAGGAGAGCTCGTCGGCGGCCGCGCTCCACGCGTCGCCTTCGAGCGCTGACGCCTCCGCGGGCGCGAGCACCTCCTCGCCCGCCTCGGTCGCCCCGCGCGCCGTGCGCGTGAAGCGGATGTAGCTGCCCGTGCGCCGATCGACGACACCGCGGAAGTCTCCGGGGATGCCCACCGGCCAGGTGACCGGGGTCGGGACGACGGCGAGCTGCGACTCGATCTGGTCCAACAGCGAGAGCGGGTCGCGCCCCGGCCGGTCCCACTTGTTGATGAAGGTCAGCAACGGGAGGTTGCGCTCACGGCAGACCTCGAAGAGCTTCAAGGTCTGCGGCTCGATGCCCTTCGCGGCGTCGAGCACCATGATCGCGGCGTCCGCGGCGGCGAGCACGCGGTACGTGTCCTCGGAGAAGTCGCGGTGGCCGGGCGTGTCGAGCAGGTTGAGCACCGCGTCCCGGTACGGGAACTGGAGCACCGTCGAGGTGATCGAGATGCCGCGCTTCTGCTCCATCTCCATCCAGTCGGAGGTGACCCGTCGCCGCTCACCGCGCGCCTTCACCGCGCCGGCGCTCTGGAGCGCCCCGCCGTAGAGCAGGAACTTCTCCGTCAGCGTCGTCTTGCCCGCGTCGGGATGGCTGATGATCGCGAACGTGCGACGGCGAGCGGCCTCCTGTGACGGTGTGTGCACCGCCCCAGTGGAGCCGAAGTCGTCGACCGCGAGCGAACCGACTCGCCCCTGGGTTGGCGAAGCGGGACGAACCGGGTGATTCCGCCTGTCCCGGCAGGCACGGCGGGTCAAGGCGTCAGCACCGGAAACGCCGCTCCCCTAGGTTCGGCCAATCGAGCGTCGCTGACGCACGGGGGGTGACGGTTGAGCGAGGTCGAAGGAGCCATGCTCCGCGCGCGGGCGATCGATCGTCTCCGCGCCCGCTCACGGCCCGCGACCGACGCGCTGTCCCCGCTCGTGGCGCTCACCGCGCTCGCGGCTGTGCTGTGGGGTCCGTCGCTCGGGATCGTCGTCCAGGGCGCGCTCGTCGGCGCGATCAGCGCGCTCCTGGCGGTCGGGATCGCGCTCGTGTACCGCGCAAACCGAGTGGTGAACTTCGCGCAGGGCGACCTCGGGGTGGTCCCGGCGATCCTGGCGATCCTCCTCCTCGCGCCAGACCGCTCTGGCGGTCCGCCCGACTGGATGACCGGTCTCCCCTACCTCGTGGCGCTGGGTGTCGGTCTCCTCGCTGCGGTGCTCCTCGGGGCGCTCGTGCAGAAGCTGTTCATCCTCCGGTTCTCCCGCGCTCCGCGGCTCATCCTCACCGTGGCCACGATCGGCGTGGCCCAGCTCCTCGCCGCGCTCGCGCTGTTCATGCCGCGGTGGTTCGGGTTCAAGGGGTTGGGCGCGCCGCGGCTCGATCCGCCCTTCGACATGACCGCCCGCATCGGTGGGGTCACGTTCGACAACAACGACCTGATGGTGTTCGTCGCCGTTCCGCTGCTGCTCGGCGGGCTCGCCTGGTTCCTGCGCACGACGCGCGTTGGCATCGCCATTCGTGCCGTGGCCGAGCGCTCGGACCGAGCGGCGACACTCGGGGTCCCCGTCGGACGGATCCAGACCACCGTGTGGGTGATGACGACCGTGCTGGCGTTCGTCACCGTGTTCCTCCGCGCGGGAGTGATCAGCGTCCCGATCGGGAGCGCGCTCGGCATCACCGTGCTCGTGCGCGCGCTGGCCGCCGCGGTGATCGGACGCATGGACAGCTTCCCGCGCATCACGGCCGCAGCGATCGGGCTCGGGATCGTGGAGCAGGCCATCGTCTACGACACCGGACGCGACATCTACGTGTTCCCGGCCATCTTCGCGATCATCGTCGTGGCCCTCGCACTCAACCGGCGCCAGCGCGGCAACCGCGTCACGGACGACATCGTGTCGACCTGGCAGGCGGTGCGCGAGATCCGGCCGGTTCCCACCGAGCTGCGTCGGCTTCCCGAGGTGGTCGCCGTGCGCGCGGCCATGTGGATCTCGCTGCTCGGCGCGCTCGTGGTGCTCCCGTTCCTGCTGCCGGCGGGGAGGCTCGCGATCGCCACGGACACGGCGGTCATCGCAACCGTCGCGGTGTCGCTCGTGCTGCTGACCGGGTGGGCCGGTCACGTCAGCCTCGGGCAGATGGCGTTCGCCGCGATCGGGGGCGCCGCGGGCGGCTGGGTCACGCAGTCGGCGGAGCTCGACCTCGGTCTCGCGCTGATCCTCGGCGGTCTCGCCGGTGCAGCGGTGGCGGTGCTCCTCGGAATCCCTGCAGCGAGAGCAGGCGGGCTGACGCTCGCGGTGATCACGCTCGCCCTCGCCTCCGCGACGCTCTTCTGGCTGCTGAACCCGGAGCTGTTCTCGTGGGTGCCACGGGGCCGGTTCCAGAACGACCCACAGCTGTTCGGCAGCATCGTGCTCGACTCCGAGCGGTCGTTCTACGCGCTCGCGCTCGCGGTGCTCGCGCTCGCCATCGGCATGCTGCGCGGGATCCGACGAAGTCGCACCGGGCGCGTCCTCATCGCGCTGCGCGAGAACCCACGGGCCGCGGAGTCGTACGGGATCAACGCCACTCGCAGCATGCTCGCCGCGTTCGCGTTCTCCGGCTTCGTGGCGGCAATGGCGGGGGTCGTGTACGTGCACCACCAGCACGGGCTGTCGACGACCATCGGCGGGAACCCGTTCGCGCCCGAGGCAAGCCTGCGCGTGTTCTCCATCGCGGTGATCGGCGGACTCGGGTCGATCCCCGGTGCGGTGCTCGGCACGATCTACGTGTTCTCGATCCAGTACTACATGCTTCCCGAGTACCGGTTCCTCGCCACCGGGTTCGGTCTGCTCATGATCCTGCTCGTGCTCCCCGGTGGCCTCGGCGCCGGGTTCGCCGAGGTGCGCGACGCAGGGTTGCGCTGGACCGCCCGTCGGCGCGGCGTGGTCGTGCCCAGCCTCGTGGCTGACCGCCGCACCGAGGACTTCCGAGCGACTGCGGGGATGACCCGCGCCATGGCGGATGCGGTCGAACGGCCCGAGCTCGACGAGGTCACGGAGGACGCGCGCACGTGAATGACCGTCGCGTCCTCTTCCGGATCGGGAGCACTCCCGTGCACCTGCCACGCGCGCCGCGCCGCTACCTGCAGGACATCACCGGTGGTGCAGCGATCTACCCGCTGCTCGTTCTGTTCGGTCTCAATGCGGTCGACGAGCTCGATCGAACCGTGTTCGGCATCCTCGGCCCGGAGATCCGCGACCACTTCGGCCTCGACAACCAGGGCTACCTCACGCTCATCGCGCTGACCCTCCTCGGTGGGCTGCTCCTCGAGGTGCCGCTGGCCTTCTACGCAGACCGGCTCCCGCGAGTCCGCATCGCCGTGGGTGGCGCGGCGGTGTGGGCCGTGTTCGGCCTCCTCACCGGCCTGTCCGGCGTGCTCTGGATGCTCGTGCTCGCGCGCACCGGCGCCGGCATGGGCCGCGCCGTCGTGAACCCCACGCACAACTCGCTGCTCGCGGACCTGTACCCGATCGACAAGCGCACCGAGGTCTACGGGTTCCATCGCATGGCGAACGCCGTGGGCGCGTTCGCGGGACCGCTCGTGGGCGGCCTGCTCGCCGAGCACTTCGGGTGGCGGGTGCCGTTCTACGTGTTCGTCGTCCCGACGCTCGTCTTCGTGGTGCTCGGCATGCGGCTCGTCGAGCCCGGACGCGGCCACTTCGAGCGCGCCGCCGCCGGTGCAGCCGACGATGTGGTGGCGACCGACGAGCTTCCGCCGTCGTGGGCCGAGTCGATGCGGATCCTCTGGCAGGTGCGCACGCTGCGGCGCATCTGGTACTCGCTGCCGTTCCTCGCGGCGTCGGTCATCGGGCTCGTGAGCCTCACCTCGATCTACTACGAGGAGGTCTTCAAGCTCAGCGAGTCACAGCGCGGCTTCGTTGCGGCGGCCACCGAACCAGCGCAGCTCATCGGCCTCACCCTCGGCATCCCGCTCGCCGCGCGCTTCATCACCCGGGATCCCGGTCTCGGTCTGCGCCTGCTCTCGTTCGTAGCCGTCGCGATCGCGGGGGCGTGGGTGGTCCTCGCCCTCGCACCGGTGCTGGGCGTCGCGATCGCAGCCAACGTGCTCGTGTCGGGCTTCGCCGCCCTCCTCGCACCTGGGATCTTCGCATCACTGTCCCTCGTGATCCCACCGAAGGTCCGGTCGCTCGGCTTCTCGATGGCCTCGCTGTGGGTGCTCCCCGGCCTCGTCATGCTGTACGTGGTCGGCGGCCTCGCTGATCGCTACGGCATCCGCGGCGGCCTGCTCGTCATGGTGCCGGTCTTCCTCGTCGGCGCCGGGATCCTGTCGTCCGCATCGGTGTTCGTGAAGAGCGACATCTCCAAGGTGTGGACCTCGACCGCCGCACAGGCCGAGGTGCTCCTGCGCCGCACGCAGGGTGAGGTCAAGCTCCTGCTCGTCCGCAACCTCGACGTGGGCTACGACGGCGTGCAGGTCCTCTTCAACGTCGACCTCGAGATCGACGAAGGGGAGGTGATCGCGCTGCTGGGCACCAACGGCGCCGGCAAGTCGACGCTGCTGAAGGCAATCGCCGGCGTGATCCCCGTGGACGCGGGTGCGGTCGTGTTCGACGGTCGCGACGCCACCTACGCGCCCCCGCACGAGATCGCCGACCGCGGCGTCGTGCTCGTGCCGGGTGGCCAAGGCGTCTTCCCGTCGCTGACCGTCGAGGAGAACCTCAGGCTCGCTGGTTGGCTCGAGCACGACCGGGCTCGTCGCGCCGCGGTCCTCGACGAGGCGCTGGACCAGTTCCCCGTCCTGCGCCGACGGATGAGCGAGCCGGCCGCCAACCTGAGCGGCGGCCAGCAGCAGATGCTCACCGTCGCGATGGCACTGCTCTCCCGGCCGCGATTGCTGATGATCGACGAGCTGTCGCTCGGGCTCGCGCCGACCGTCGTGACGGAGCTGCTCCGCGCGGTGGAAGCGCTCAAGGCCCGCGGCACGACCGTGATCCTCGTGGAGCAGTCGGTCAACGTGGCGCTGACCGTCGCCGACACGGCGTACTTCATGGAGAAGGGCGAGATCCGCTTCAACGGGCCCACCGCGGAGCTCCTCGACCGTCCGGACGTGTTCCGGTCGGTGTTCCTCGAGGGGGCGACCGACCTCCAGGGCGATCGCCGAACCGCGCCCGCGAGGAACGGAAGCGCGCGACCCGCAGCGGCAGCGGGCGATGGGGGCCGCGCATCCGAGGCGGCCCGACTCGAGGTGGACGACGTCACCAAGCACTTCGGCGGGATCGCTGCCCTGCACGGCGTGAGCTTCGAGGTGGCACCCGGGGAGATCCTCGGGTTCCTCGGCCCGAACGGCGCCGGCAAGACCACCCTCTTCGACGTGCTGTCCGGGTTCCACCCGAGCGCGAGCGGCCGGGTGCTGCTCGACGGGGCCGACATCAGCGCCCTGCGCCCCGACGCGCGGGCCCGGCGGGGCCTCGGCCGGAGCTTCCAGGACGGTCGCCTGTTTCCTGCCCTGACCGTCTCCGAGACGATCGCGGTCGCGCTCGAGCGCAGCATCGACGTGCGCGACCCGGTGGCCGCGGCGCTGCACCTGCCGGCGGTGGTCGACTCCGAGGACAAGGTGCGGGTTCGCGTCGAGGAGCTGGTCGAGGTGCTCGGTCTCGGCGCCTACGCCCAGAAGTACGTGCGCGAGCTGTCCACGGGGAGCCGGCGCGTCGTCGACCTCGCCTGCGTGCTCGCACACGACCCATCGGTGCTGCTGCTCGACGAACCGTCGTCGGGCATCGCGCAGCGCGAAGCCGAGGCCCTCGGACCGCTGCTGCTGCGCATCCGCGAGCTGACGGGCGCGAGCATCCTGGTGATCGAGCACGACGTGCCACTCCTGTCCGCCATCACCGACCGCATGATCGCCCTCGACCTCGGACGCGTCGTCACCATCGGCACCGCGTCGGAGGTCATCCATCACCCAGCCGTCGTGGCGTCGTACCTCGGTGACTCCGAGGCGGTCGTCGCCAGAAGCGGTCCACGTTCCCTGCTGACCTGACCACGGAGGTACTGCGATGTCCGACCCCTCGAGCTCCGCCTCGTCCAAGGCGCTCAAGCGCTACGGACCGATCGCCGCGGTGCTGATCGTCGCCGTCGGCGCGATCGCGATCTTCGGAGGGCGCGGCGACGACGGCTCCCCCACGGACAAGCCAGGCAAGCGCACGCCTGGCGCCCTGCCGCTCACGATCCAGGAGGCGCAGGACCAGGGGATCGACGGGATCGAGTGGGGGGCCGGGTGTGACACGGCGCGCGGTCGCGTCGCGCTGCCGGTCCGCAACGCCGCCCCGTGCGTCGAGCCGTGGACCGGAACCGACAACGGTGGCGCGACCGCGAAAGGCGTCACTGCGACGTCGGTGAAGGTCGTCGTGTACCAAGGCGAGCCCGACCCGCTGCAGCAGGCCGTCGTCGGTGCCGCGGGCGCTGACACGGACCCTGCCGACACGACGCAGGCCTACGTCGACTACCTGAAGATGCTCGACGACGTGTACGAGACCTACGGGCGGACGATCGACGTCGAGGTCGTCACCGCCAGCGGCGGTCCCTCCGATGCGACCGCCGCGCTGGCGGACGCGAAGACGATCATCGACAAGGCGCCGTTCGCGGTGATCAACGGTCCGCCGCAGACCCCCGTGTACTGGCAGGAGATCGTCGACGCCGGGATCCTGTGCTTGGGCACCTGCTCGCTCGCCGAGGGCTGGGACACGGTGACCGGGGTGGCCCCGTACCTGTGGCCGGCCGGGATCGCGCCCGAGCAGGCGGACCGCCAGCTCGTGGAGCTCGTCGGCAAGCAGCTCGTGGGCAAGCCCGCGGAGTTCGCGGGCGATCCCGTACTCCGCTCGAAGGAGCGCGTGTTCGGCTGGATCCAAGCCGAGACCGAGACCGGCAAGTACAAGGCGCGCAACGACGAGTTCGACCGCCTGCTCGACGAGCAGTACGGCACGAAGCCCGTGGCGCGCTCCACCTACCTCTTCGACCTCAACGCTGCGCAGGAGACCGCCACCACCGTGGTGACCCGCATGAAGGACGCTGGCGTGACCAGCGTGATCTTGAGCGTGGATCCGCTCGTGCCGAAGGCGATCACGGAGGAAGCGACGAAGCAGGGCTACTTCCCCGAGTGGATCATCGGACCGTCGGTCCTCCTCGACACGACGATCTTCGGGCGCACGTTCGACCAGAAGCAGTGGGCGAACGCGTTCGGTCTGTCACTACCGTCCGCCCGCGCCGACAACTCCTTGTCCGACGCCTTCTTCGTCTACAAGTGGTACTACGGCAAGGAGGCCCCGGTGAACACGGTGAACGTGATCCTGCCGGCGCCCGCACAGCTGATGCTCGGCATCCACCTCGCCGGTCCGAAGCTCTCGCCCGCCACCTTCGAGCAGGGGCTGTTCCGCTACCCGCCGGCCGAGAGCGGCAAGACGTTCTCGCACGTGTCGTGGGGCGACGAGCTCTGGGGTCAGCCGGACTACAACAGCAGCGACGACGCCACCGCCGTGTGGTGGGACCCGACGGCCACCGGCGAGGACGAAGCCGGCAACGCGGGGACCGGGATGCTGCGCTACGTCGACGGCGGCACCCGGTACCTGCCAGGCGACTGGCCCACCACGCCAATGCGGTGGTTCGACAAGGGCGGGTCCGTGACCGTCTACGACACGTTGCCGGAGTCGGACGCGCTGCCCGACTACCCCGCGTGGCCGGGCTCGCCGGCCGCGCAGTGAGCGGTCAGACGTAGGTGGGCTCGACGCCGATGGCGTCGTAGACCGCCCGGATGAGACCACCCGAGCGCGGGTCGCCGTTCAGGCCCTGCATCATCTTGTTCATCACGTAGCCGAAGCCGATGCCGTTCTCGGGGTCGGTGAACCCGACCGACCCTCCGGCGCCGGTGTGGCCGAACGACTTCGCGCCGCCGTAGGGCGCGAACAGCGATGACGTGAAGAACCCCAACCCGAAGGTGGTCTCGAACATCAGGCACTTGTCAGGGCCGCTCGTCTGCAGCTCGCTGGCCTGCGCGACCTGCTCGGGCGTGAGGAGCGGCTCGCTCGGCCCACCTTCGACGGTGCCGGTGAGGCCGGCGTAGAACCGCGCCAAGGAGCGCGCGTTTGTGACGCCGTTGGCCGCGGGGATCTCCGCCGCTCGGATGGCCGGGTTGTTGAAGCCGCCCTCGGCGTCGTTGAACACGAACGACGGCGCGCCGAGTGCCTTGCCGAGCAACGTGTCGGGCCCCATGAACTGCGCGATGAGCTCGGCCATGGCTGGGTCCTGCGCGGAGGTGAGCGAGCCGTCACCCCATTGCACCAGCGGCGCGACGCGCGCCTGCTGCTCGTCGGGGAGCCCGATCCAGAACTCGATGTCGAGCGGGGTCGCGATCTCGTCGCGGAAGAAGGTGCCGAGGCTCTTGCCGGAGATCCGCCGAACCACCTCGCCGACCAGCCACCCGTAGGTGGTGGCGTGGTACCCGTGCGCAGTGCCCGGCTCCCAGATCGGCGCTTGCTCCTCGAGCGCCTTCACGACGGGGTCCCACGCGAGCGCTTCGTCGAGGGTGAGGACAGCGTCGACGTACGGGAGCCCCGCCTTGTGGCAGAGGAGCCAGCGCACCGGGATGTCGCCCTTGCCCGCGGCCTTGAACTCGGGCCAGTAGGTGGCGACCGGCGCGTCGAGGTCCAGCTCACCGCGCTGGGCCAGCAGGTTCGCGCACGCCGCGGTGGCGCCCTTGGTGGTGGAGAACACCAGCTGCAGCGTGTCCTCGAGGTAGGGCGCGCCGGTGGCGACGTCGGCGACGCCGCCCCACAGGTCCACCACCTTGCGACCCCCCACGTAGACCGAGGTGGCTGCTCCGACCTCGCCGTGCGACTCGAAGTTGCGGGCGAACGCCGCCGCGACGCCCTCGAACCCGGGCTCGACCTTGCCACCGATCTCCGTCACGGACGTCCCCCTCAGGCGCTGCTGCTCGTGGTCGTCACAGGGTGGCACGCCGAGCAGGTTCGTTGCACGTTGCGTGCAAGGAGTCCGGCGCCTGGCTCAGCCGGGCTCCGGCCTGCGCACGGCGACTGTGAGCTCCTGCGCGAGGAGCACCAGGAAGAAGATGACCACGGAGACCCCCGCCATCGTGGCTCCGGCCGCGGTCCCGTAGTGGTAGCTGAGGAGCAGACCCGCGCCGACCGCCACCCAACCGAGGGCCACGGCGACGACCATCGACAGCCACACGCGCCGCACGAGCAGCGCCGCGGTTGCCGGCGGCCCCACCACGAGGCCGAACACGAGCAGCGTCCCCACGGCGCGGAACGACGAGACGATCGCGAGCGCGATCAGCGCGAGGAGTGCGAAGTGGGTGACGCCGGGCCGCATCCCGAGGCTCCCCGCCTTCACCTCGTTGAAGGACAGGGCGAGGAACGCGCGATAGCCGACGACGCTGCACGCCACCACGACGGCCGCGGCAATCGACTGGAGGACGACATCGCCCCACGTGACACCCAGGACGTCGCCGAACAGCAGGCTCTGGACGTCGGTCGCGAAGGACTGGCTCTTCGAGATGATGACGACGCCGAGCGCGAGCATCCCGACGAAGAGCAGACCGACCGCGGTGTCGTCGCTCACGCGAGCTCGCCGGTTCACCAACGTGATGCCGCCCACCATCAGCGCGGCCGTGGCCAGCGCACCGACCGTGATGTTGAAGCCCCAGAGCACGGCGAGTGCCATGCCCGGGATCACGCCGTGCGCGAGTGCGTCGCCGAGGAAGCTCAACCCGCGCAGGACGACCCAGGTGCCGACGACCGACGACGCCACCACGGCGAGCATCCCTGCCACGAGCGCCCGCTGCATGAACTCGGGGGCGAAGGGATCGGTGAGCCAGCGCACGTCGGCAGCCTTCCAGGTCAGCCGAGCGCGGCCGCGATGCGCGCGGCGTTGGTGCGCATCATGTCGAGGTACGTGGCGCCGTCGCTCCCCGAGCCGCCGAGCGACTCGCTGTAGAGGGACACGACCGCGACGTCGGTGCCCTCCGCGGCCAGCGCGTCGGCAAGCCGGGTGGGCGCGCTGGTCTCCGCGAAGATCGCTGGGACGCGCGTCCGCTTGATCGCCGCGGCGAGCTGCTGAAGCCCCGAGGCGCTCGGCTCTGCGAGCGTGGTGCCGCTCGGGATCACGGAGCCGACGATCGTGAAGCCGTACCGGTCGGCGAAGTAGGCGAACACCTCGTGGTTGGTGACCAGCAGTCGCCGTTGGGGCGCGACGGGTGCGAGCAGCCGCTCGACGTCGCGGTCGAGTGCGTCGAGCTGCGCGAGGTAGGCCGCGGTGCGGCGCCGCACCTCCGCGGAGTCGAGGGCGGGCACACGGGCGGCGAGCGCTTCGGAGATGTGTGCGGCCGCGGCGCGCATGCGCAGCGGATCGGTGAAGAAGTGAGGGTCGTCACCGAGCAGGTCGACCCCGTCCGTCGCCGTGATCACGACGGACCCATCCCGCGCTGCTGCGTCGATCGTGTCGACGAGCCCCACCTCGAAGCCCCCGCCGTTCTGCACCACGGCGTCGGCGCGGCGCAGCTCGTCGACCTGGCGCGCGGATGGGGCGAAGTCGTGCGGGTTCGAGCCGCTCGGCATCACGACCGTCACGCGAGCGGCGGCGCCGAGGAGGTTCTGGACCACATCGCCGAGCACGCTCGTGGTGACGACCACGTCGGGACGAGCGTCAGCGGCCGCCCCGGAACCGGTCCCACACCCCGCCAGCCCGACCACGATCACTGCCAGGCAGGCAGCAACCCTGGGAACGGGAACGGTTCTCATAGTCAGTACGGTAGGGATCGGAGGTATCATCCGCAACCCGATGACCACCCGCGCTTCCCTCCCCGCTGTCACCGCCAACGGGCTCGTGCTCGCGTACGGCGCACGCACGGTGCTGCAGGCCGCGACCTTCGACATCCCCAACGGCGCGGTCACCGCGCTCGTCGGACCGAACGGCGCGGGGAAGTCGACCCTGCTGCATGCGCTTGCCGGCTTGCTGCGACCTCCGGCGGGTCGGCTCGACGTGTCCGCGAGCCGGCGGCGTGGCGGAGTGGCCTACGTGCTGCAGAGCACCGCCGTGAACGAGCACCTCCCCCTCACGGTGCGCGAGACCGTCACCATGGGCCGCTACGCCACGCGAGGCCTCCTCGGCCGCCTGCGTGCCGGCGACCGTGCCACGGTCGACGCGGCGCTCGACGCGCTCGACATCGCCGATCTCGCGAGCCGACCGCTGCACGAGCTGTCGGGCGGGCAGCGCCAGCGCGCCTTCGTCGCCCAGGGCCTCGCGCAAGGAGCCGACCTGCTGCTCCTCGACGAGCCGGTCACCGGTCTCGACGTCGTCTCCCGCCAACACATCCTCGACGCGATCGCACGCGAGCGCGACGCCGGCCGCGCCGTTGTCGTGTCCACGCACGACCTGGGTGACGCATCTGAGGCCGACCACCTGCTCTTGCTCGCCGGCCGGGTCGTGGCAAGCGGCCCACCGGCCGAAGTCCTCACCGACGAGCACCTGGCCGACGCCTACGGTGGGCACCTCCTCCGCGTCGGGGACCGCACACTCATCCTCGACGATCACCCGCACCACTGAGCAACCGTGTCGACCGACCTCCACGCCACCACCACCGCCCGCCTGCGAGCAGACGGCCAGCGGTACACCACGCAGCGTCGAGCACTCGTCGAGCTGCTCGCGGGGCTCGACCAGCCGATGACGATCCCGCAGCTCCTCGAGCGCCGCCGAGGGATGGCGCAGAGCAGCGTCTACCGCAACCTCGCGGTGCTCGAGCGCGCCGGTGTCGTCCACCGCATCCTCACCAGCGACGAGTTCGCCCGGTACGAGCTCGCGGAAGACCTCACCGAGCACCACCACCACCTGATCTGCTCCACCTGCGGCGAGGTCACCGACTTCACGCTTCCCGGCCCGATCGAGCGCGACCTCGAGGTCGCGCTCGGCAAGGTCGCACGGCGCGCCACCGTCAACGCGCAACACCATCGGCTCGAT
>JBQTHC010000106.1:0-35132 GCA_052390255.1 Microthrixaceae bacterium | reverse complement strand
TGGCAGAGGAACCCGTCGCACACCTCGCCGGCCACCTCGGTCATCCGCTCGCCGACGCCGGCGAGGAAGATCTTCGCGTTGCCGTGCGGGTTCGGACCGGGGTTGAAGAACGGCGTCATCAGGGTGTGCGTGTAGAAGTCACCGTGGAAGTCGAGCTTGGTGTCGTCGTTCCACGACGCCCAGATCGCGCGGATCGCGAGGATCATCTCGCGCATGCGCGCAGCGGGGTGCGACCACGGCATCGAGAAGCGCTTCGTAATGTGCGGCTTGATCTGGCTCCCGAGGCCGAGGATGAACCGGCCTTCGCTCGCGGCCTGGAGGTCCCACGCGATCTGCGCGAGGTTCATCGGGTTGCGCGCGAACGCGACCGCGATCCCTGTGCCGAGCTCCACGCGACTCGTCGACTGCGCCGCGAGCAGGAGCGGGAAGAACGGGTCGTGCGAGGTCTCTGCCGTCCACAAGCCGTCGTAGCCGTGTGCCTCTTGCACTGCGGCCGCCTTGCCGGCGCCCCGCAGATCTCCACCGATGCCCCCGTCGACCTTCATGGCCTGACCCTAACGCGGAACTTGACCGGCTGGTCTAGTTGCCCTGGTCACGCAGGAACCGCTCGAGCTCGGCCACGAGCTCGTCGCCACTTGCCGCTGCGAGGGTGGTGGTGGCGTGCTCGTCGGCCTGCGCTTCGAGCTGCTCGAGCATGGCCCGATGCTCGGGGTTCTGACCGATGAGCTCGTCGATCCGGGCCCGGCTCGTCTCCGCCCGCTCCGCGAGATCGCCGACCGGAAGGCGCAGGCCGCCGACGCGGTTCGCCGCCTCGAGCAGGGTGAGCGACGCGGCGGGGTAGGGCATCGCCGCGACGTAGTGCGGCACCTGTGCCCACAGCCCGATGGCCGGCAGGCCGCGCAGCGCTGCACGGCGCTCGATCATGCCCTGCACGCCTGAGGGCACCTCGACCGAGTTGCGCAGGAAGCCGTTGACGAGCTCCTCCGACGACGCCGACGCCGCAACGAGCGGGGGCCTCGTGTGCGGGACCGGCGTCGGGTAGGCACCGAGACCGATCACGAGTCGGCAGCCGAGCTCGAAGCAGAGATCGATCACCTGCTCGGAGAAGGCGAGCCACGCGTGGTCGGGTTCGTTGCCGAGCAGCAAGAGCACGTCCTGGCCGTCCGCATCGCGGGCCCACGAGAGCTCGGTCTCCTCCCAGGACAGGCGTGTGTTGATGCCGTCCTCGAGGCGCATCACCGGGCGCCGGGCGCGCCAGTCGAGCAGCGCGTCGGCATCGAAGCGCGCGACGACGTGCCGGTCGAGGCTCTGGGTCAGCACCTCCACGGCGCCGTCCGCGCCGAGGCCCGCGTCGATCCAGCCCTTCAGCGCCATCACCATCACGGGCGAATCGAGGTCTGGGTGCTCGAGCTGCGTGTAGAGGGGGCTCATCGTCGGCGGCCGTTCACCCGAGCCGCGCCACCGAGTCGGCCGCCATCTCCGCGCACCGCTCCACCTGCGCGGCGAAGCCCTCGAACCCGGAGGCGTCGGATCCCATGGCCCCTCCCACGTAGCGCGCGTACACGCCTTCCATGATGCAGGCGAGCTTCCAGTAGCCGAACGCGATGTAGAAGTCGATGTGTGAGAGGTCGCGGTTCGACGCCTCCGCGTAGCGGTCGAGCACCTCCTTGCGTGAGAGGAACCCCTCGACCGTGGTCGGCGCGGTGAGCAGCATCGGCGACGCGTCAGATGCTTCCGCCCAGTACACCATCAGCAGCCCGACGTCCGCGAGCGGGTCGCCGAGCGTGCAGATCTCCCAGTCGAGCACGGCGATCACGTTGCCGGCCGCGTCGGTCATGCAGTTGTCGAGCCGATAGTCGCCGTGGACGATCGCGGCGGGCCCCTGCTCCGGGATCCGCGCCGAAAGGGCCTCGTGCACCTGATCGACCTGCGCGAGCTCGCGCGTCTGGCTCTGCTGGAACTGGCTGTACCAGCGCTTGAGCTGGCGCGCGATGTAGCCCTCCTTCTTGCCGAGATCGCCGAGGCCGACCGCGTCGGGGTCGACGGCGTGGATGCGGGCGAGCGTGTCGGCGACCGAGATCCCGGCGTTGCGGCGGGCCTCGGGCGGGATCGAGCGCGCCGCGTTGACGTCGCGCAGGACCTGCCCGTCGACGAAGTCCATCACGTAGAAGGGAGCGCCGTTCACGGACTCGTCGGTGCAGAGCCCGAGCGCTGGCGCCACGGGGACGTCGGTCGGGCCGAGTGCGGAGATGATCTTGTGCTCGCGACTCATGTCATGAGCGGTGGCGAGCACGTGGCCGAGCGGGGGGCGTCGCAGCACGTACGTGTGCCCCGCCGCGTCGTGCACGCCGTAGGTGAGGTTCGAGTGCCCGCCCGCGATGAGCTCGAAGCTGAGAGGACCGGACGCTCCGGGGACGTGCTCCTCGAACCACGCGGTGACCCTGGTGGGATCGACGCCCTTGATGACCTCGCTCACGGTGCTCCTCCCACTGGGCCCGGCCGTCCCGGTGGGCGAGGGTATCGCCGCCGGTAGGTTGGGGCGACCGAGCCGCCAGGAGACCAACGAATGTCCATCGACGTCACCGATGCCACCTTCGCCAGCGAGGTGGTGGAACGATCCAAGCAGGTGGCGGTGGTCGTCGACCTCTGGGCGGAGTGGTGCGGTCCGTGCAAGCAGCTGAGTCCGATCCTCGAGCGCGTCATCGACGAGACGCAGGGCAAGGTGGTGCTCGCCAAGGTCGACGTCGACACCAACCGTCAGGTGGCGAGCGCGTTCCAGGTGCAGGGCATCCCCGCCGTGTACGCGCTGCGCGACGGCCGAGTGGTCGACCACTTCGTGGGTGCGCACCCCGAGGCCACCGTGCGAGCGTTCGTCGAGCGTCTGCTCCCCACCGAGGAGGAGGACGCGCTGGGTGCACTCGTGACGAAGGGCGACGAGCAGTCGCTGCGGGCCGCGCTCGAGCTCGAGCCGGGTCACGAGGGCGCGGTCGTCGCACTTGCCGAGCTCCTGGTGAACCGCGGTGGCGAGCCAGCGATCGCGGAGGCGCTCGCGCTCCTCGAACGGATCCCCGAGTCACCCGAGACCCGTCGCATCGCCGCGCTGGCGCGAGTCGGTCCGCCGGCCGAAGCGGTTGACGTCGCTGGTGAGCTCGATGCGCTGCTCGACCGGGTGAAGGAGGACGAGGAGGCGCGCCAGCGCTACATCGACCTGCTCGAGGTGATGGGCGCGGATGATCCGCGCACGGCGAGCTACCGCAAGCAGCTGACGAGCCGCCTCTTCTGATCGCCCCTGGGCGCGGGCCGGGTCGGCCTCTAGCATCGAGGAGCGCTTCCCCTGCTGTGGCCGCACTGTCGCGCCCCCAGGAGGATCCGTGGCACTCGTGCCGGACGACCCGCATGATGACCCGGCGCAGCTGCGGCGCCCGGAGCCCCCACGGTCCTGGCGGGATCGCCTCGAGCAGGTGGCCGACGCGACCGGCACCTCGCCGGCGCGCATCGCGCTCGGGGCTGCGGCGCTCGCAGCCGCTGCGCTCGCGGTGCTCTGGCTCACGCGACCGCCGCCACCCCCGCCCGAGGCCGGCCTGCCGTTCGCGAGCACCACCGAGTCGCTCGCACCTGCGTCATCGGCGCCGTCGGTCCAGGAGACGATCGTCGTGCACGTCGCGGGCGCGGTGGTCGCGCCAGGCGTGCGGGAGCTCCCCGCCGAGTCGCGTGTCGCCGACGCGGTCGCTGCCGCGGGCGGGCTCTTGCCGGAGGCGGACGGGGCTCGCCTCAACCTCGCCGCGAAGGTCCAAGACGGTGAGCGCGTCTACGTGCCGCGTGTCGGGGAGGTGGTGCCCGCCGCGATCGGCGGCTCCGGCGCCGGCTCGGGCGCTGCTGACTCCGGCCCGCTCAACCTGAACGAGGCCGACGAGGATGCGCTCGACGCGCTCCCGGGGATCGGGCCTGCCACCGCAGCAGCGATCGTTCAGCACCGCACCGAGATCGGCCGCTTCACGTCGGTCGACCAGCTCCTCGACGTGCGCGGGATCGGCCCGGCGAAGCTGGAGCAGCTGCGCCCGCTCGTCACGGTCTGATCGGTGCGGGATCGCAGCGTCGTCGCGCTCGCGCTGTGTGCGATCGCGGGCGCGCTGCGGCCGTCCTCTCTTCCCCTTGGCGCCACCGTTGCCGTGGTGCTGGCCGCGCTCGTGTGGCGCAGCGCGCTGCTGCTGTGCCTCGGCGTGCTGCTCCTCGTGAGCTCGCTCGCGGGCAGGTCGCTCGACGGTCTCGACGGCGTCGAGGAGGGCGTCGTGGCCGACACCGTCATTTTGCTGACCGATCCCGCGCCCGCGTCGGGCGGGGTGCGGGCCGAGGCGCGCCTCGGCGGACGCCACGTCGAGCTGCGTGCGGACGGTCCCTCCGCCGCGGCGCTGCGCCCGCGGCTGGCGGGCGAGCAGGTGACGCTGCGTGGACGGATGGAGCCGGTTCCGAGCGGGGCGCGTTGGGCGCAGGCCCGGCACCTCGCCGCGCGCGTGCGCGTGCACGCTGTGGAGGGGTGGCACGGCGGCGGGCTCCTCACTCGAGGCGCCAACGGGCTGCGGCGCACGCTCGAGCGCGGCGCAGCGCCGCTGTCTCCGCAGCAACGCTCGCTCTTCACCGGGCTCACCATCGGCGACGACCGCGCACAGCCGGTGGAGCTCGCGGACGACTTCCTCGGCGCCGGCCTCACCCACCTGCTCGCAGTGTCGGGCCAGAACGTCGCGTTCGTGCTCACGCTCGCGGCCCCCGTGCTTCGACGGCTGCGCCTGTGGCCCCGACTGGCGGCCACCCTCGCGGTGGTCGCCATGTTCGGCCTCATGACCCGGTTCGAGCCTTCGGTGCTCCGCGCGGTGGCGATGGTCGCGGTGGCCACCACCACCTCGACGTTGAGCGGGGCGCCGTCGTCCCGACTCAGGATCCTCGCCTTCGCTCTCGTCGCCCTCCTGGTCGTCGACCCGCTCCTCGTCGACTCGGTGGGGTTCCGGCTCTCGGCGGCCGCCAGCGCGGCGATCGTGGTGGCCGCCCCGCGGCTCGCTGCCGCTCTGCCTGGACCGGCACCCTTCCGCGAGGCCTTGGCGGTGACGCTTGCGGCCCAGCTCGGTGTGGCGCCGCTGCTGCTCGCCACCTTCGGTCCGCTGCCGGTCGCCTCCCTGCCCGCGAACCTCCTCGCGGTGGCCGCGGCCGGTCCGGTGATGGTGTGGGGCCTCACCGGCGGGCTCCTCGCCGGCGTGTTCGGCGGCTGGTGCGCGGCGCTCATCCACCTCCCCACGCGCGCGCTCCTCACCTGGGTGTCCGGCGTCGCCCGTTGGGCCGCCGCCCTGCCAGTGGGCACCTTGCGAGCGAGCCACCTCGCCGGGCTCGCGATCGGTCTCGTGCTGCTGGTGGGCGCAGCGCGGTGGCGACCGTCGCCGCGCACGCGGGTGTGGCGCACCGCGGGAGCGGTGCTCGCGGTGTCCTCGGTGGCGGCCGCCGTCGTGGCCGCGCAGGCTCCGCCTGCCCTGCGCACCGACCTCGTGCCGGGCATCACCCGGTGGCACGCCGCGGGTGCCGAGGTGGTCGTCTTGGGCGGAGTGGGAGGTCGCGCTCATCTCACCGCCGCCCGGGCGCTCGCCGCGCTCCGGGAGGCAGGCGTGGGTGCGATCGACCTGCTCGTCGTCGCTGACCCGTCCGTGGAGGTCACCACGGTGCGCGCGATCGGGCGCCGGCACAGGCTGCGTCGCGTGGTGCTCGCCACCGACGTGCCGCCTTCGTGGCCCGAGGTGGTGACGATCGGGGCCTTGGAGGTCCACGTCACCGCGACGCCCGACCGCCTCGTCGTCGAGGGTCGCGCTCGCGCACCAGCGGGGTAGGTTCGCCCCCGTGAGCGACGCTGCGTGGCAGGTGGTGTACGAGGTCCCGTACCCCGAGATCGCGCTCGGTCCACATCGCTTCGACGTGCGCCACCGGGCGCTCGTCATGGGCATCCTGAACCGCACGCCGGACTCGTTCTTCGACAAGGGTGGCTACTACGACTTCGACGCGTTCCTCGCGAAGGCCGAGCAGCTCGTCGCTGAGGGTGCCGACTTCCTTGACGTCGGCGGCGTCAAGGCCGGGCCCGGACCTGAGGTGAACGAGGCCGAGGAGCTCGAGCGGGTGATCCCGGCCATCGAGGCGGTGCGCGCTCGCTTCGACGTGCCGATCTCGGTGGACACGTGGCGGGCGCCGGTGCTGCGGGCCGCGCTCGAGGCCGGCGCGGTGGTAGGCAACGACATCAGCGGCTTCGCCGACGCCGACTACCTCGCCGTTGCGTCTGCTGCCGGGGCCTCCGTGGTGGCCACCCACATCCGCATCGGCCCCCGCGTGCCCGATCCGGATCCTGTGTACGACGAGCCCGTGGTCGACGTCGTCTGCCGCTTCCTGCGTGACCGGGCACAAGCGGCTGAGGCCGCGGGCATCCCGCGAGCGCGCGTGATGATCGACGCCGGCCTCGACCTCGGCAAGACCGAGCCGCAGTCGCTCGAGCTCCTTCGCGCGCACGACCGGCTCGCGTCGCTCGGATGGCCCCTGTTCCTCTCTGCGTCGAACAAGCGGTTCCTCGGCGATCTCGTCGGCACCGAGGTGTCCGACCGTCGCGAGGCCTCGCACGCCGCGCACGCGCTCGGCATCGCGCTCGGATGCCGCGTGCTCCGCGCGCACGACGTGCGCGGCGCTCGACGCACCGCCGACGTGATGGCGGCCATCCTGCAGAGCCGCGCCGTGGCAGAGCATCCGGCATGAGCGCGCTGCCCGCGCCGATCACGCTCCTGAAGGGCGACGACGTCGTGGTCCTGCGCGACGCGGTACGCCAGCTCGTCGACGATCTCGTCGGCTCAGAGGATCGGGCCCTCGTGGTGGAGGAGGTGGAGGTCGGCGCGCACGCCGCCGAGGACACGGGGCGCGACCCGCTCGTCGCGCTCGTCGACGCGGCGCAGACCCCGCCCTTCCTGACGGATCTCCGCGTGGTCGTGGGTCGCGTCACGGACAAGCGTGAGCGCAACGACCTCGTGCAGCCGTTGACCGACTACCTCCTCGATCCGCTCCCCAGCACGCGGCTGGTCCTGGAATGGCAGGGCGGTCGCATCCCGAAGGCGCTGGCGGAGGGCGTCACGCGCTGCGGCGGCCAGCTCATCGACACCAGCCCCGGCCGCAAGCTGGGGGAGTGGGTCACCGAGCAGCTCGCCGAGAGCGGGCTCAAGGTCGACGCCGACGGTCGCAAGCGGCTCGTCAGCTGGGTGGGTGACGAGCCGGGGCGGTTGGTGGGTCTCATCGAGCTGCTGCGCTCGACGTTCGGCGCGGGGACCAAGATCACCGCAGCGGAGATCGAACCGTTCCTCGGTGACGACGGCGGCGTGCCACCCTGGGATCTCACCGACGCGATCGATCGCGGTGACCGCAAGGCCGCGCTCGATCTGCTGCAGCGCATGATCGGCGCGGGGGACCGCCACCCCTTCCAGGTGCTCGCCACGCTGCACACCCACTACGCGCGGATGCTGCGCCTCGAGGGATCCGACGTTGCCGGTGAGCGCGAGGCGGCCGACCTGCTCGGCATGAAGGGCTCGACCTTCAGTGCGAAGAAGGCGCTCGGCCAGGCGCGACGACTCGGCCACGAGCGCGTCGTGCGTGCGATCGGTCTGCTCGCGGACGCGGACCTCGACCTGCGCGGCGGAAAGGCGTGGCCGGCGCCACTTGTGCTCGAGGTGCTGGTGGCCCGGCTCGCGTCGCTCGCGCGATAGCCGGAGGGCTCAGTCGGCCTTGGTCGCAGCCTTCTTCATGAGGCGGGACTTGCGGCGGGCCGCAGCGTTCTTGTGGATGACGCCCTTGGCGGCTGCCGAGTCGATCCGCTTCACCGCGAGGCGCGTGAGCTCGGCGGCGTTCTCCGCACCTTCGGCCGCGGCAGCGGCGGCCGCCTTCGTGCGCGTCTTGAGCTCGCTGCGCACGGACTTGTTCCGGGCGGCGCGCTTCTCGTTCTGACGGTTCCGCTTGATCTGGCTCTTGATGTTGGCCATGACGTCCTCTACTGCTCAACCGAACCGGGGGATCGTACCGGTGTTGGCTGGTTCGCGTCACATCCTCGCCCGCCGGTAGCGTGCAGTCTCCCGCTATGGACCTCAGCCAGATCCGCTGCCTCTCGATCGTGGCGCACGTCGACCACGGGAAGAGCACGCTCGCCGACCGCATCCTCGAGCTGTGCGGCGCGGTCGACCCTCGGGACATGCGGGCCCAGTACCTCGACTCGATGGACCTCGAGCGCGAGCGCGGCATCACGATCAAGCTGCAGTCGGTCCGGCTCGACTGGCACGACCACGTGATCAACCTCATCGACACGCCGGGGCACGTCGACTTCGGCTACGAGGTCTCCCGGTCGCTCCCGGCGTGCGAGGGCGTCGTCCTCCTCGTCGACGCCGCGCAGGGCATCGAGGCCCAGACGCTGGCCAACTGCTACCTGGCGATGGAGAACGACCTCGAGATCGTCGCCTGCATGAACAAGATCGACCTCCCCGCGGCGGACCCCGACCGCTGTGCCGCGGAGATCGAGCAGGTGCTGGGCATCCCTGCGGGCGACATCCTGCGGATCAGCGCGAAGACCGGTGCAGGTGTGCCCGAGCTGCTCGACGCGGTGATCGAGCGCATCCCGGCGCCGAGCGGCGACGTGTCAGCTCCGCTCCAGGCGCTGATCTTCGACTCGTACTACGACAGCTACCGCGGCGTGGTGTCGTCCGTGCGGGTGATGAACGGGGTGCTCAAGACCGGGAGTCGGCTGCGCTTCATGCAGGCCGGCGCGACCCACGACGCGGACGAGATCGGTGTGCGGCGACCCGATCACACGCCGGTTGCGTCGCTCGGCCCAGGCGAGACCGGCTACCTCATCGCCGGGATCAAGGACGTGCGCGAGGCGCGGTCGGGTGAGACCGTCACCGACGCGAGCCGCCCGGCTCCCGAGGCGCTCCACGGCTACCGCGACCCCAAGCCGATGGTGTTCTGCGGTCTGTACCCGATCGACGGCGACCAGTTCTCCGACCTGCGCGACGCGCTCGAGAAGCTCGGCCTCAACGACGCCAGCTACACCTACGAGCCGGAGACCTCCGGTGCGCTCGGGTTCGGGTTCCGCTGCGGGTTCCTCGGCCTGCTCCACATGGAGATCATCCGCGAGCGCCTCGTGCGCGAGTTCAACCTGGACCTGATCGCGACGTCGCCGTCGGTCGCGTACCTCGTGCACAAGACCGACGGCTCGATCGTGGAGGTGCACAACCCGGCCGACCTGCCGCCGATGGTGGAGATCGACCACATCGAGGAGCCGATGCTGACGTGCACGATCCTCACGCCCAAGGACTACACGGGTACGGTCATGGACCTGTGTCAGACGCGCCGGGGTGAGATGAAGAAGCTCGAGTACCTGTCGCCCGAGCGCATGGAGCTCGTCTACGTGATCCCGCTCGCCGAGGTCGTGCGCGACTTCTTCGACCAGCTCAAGAGCCGCACGCAGGGCTACGCGTCGCTCGACTACGACGCCGCCGGCTACGCCCAGTCGGACTTGGTGAAGGTGGACGTGCTCCTGAACTCGGTGCCCGCGGACGCGTTCTCCACGATCCTGCACAAGGACCGCGCCCAGGAGTACGGCAAGAAGATCTCCGAGAAGCTCCGCGAGCTCATCCCGCGCCAGATGTTCGACGTGCCGATCCAGGCCGCGATCGGTGGTCGGATCATCAGCCGCGAGACGGTGAAGGCGAAGCGCAAGGACGTGCTCGCCAAGTGCTACGGCGGCGACATCACCCGCAAGCGCAAGCTGCTCGAGAAGCAGAAGGAGGGCAAGAAGCGGATGAAGAACATCGGCCGCGTCGAGGTCCCCCAGGAGGCGTTCATCGCCGCCTTCAAGCTCGACGACTGAGGAGCATCCGACGGATGACACCGCTGCAGCAGCGCTTCCGCGACGTCGTCGCAGATCTCGCTGAAGGCGAGGTCGTGTCCTACGGCGAGGTGGCGCGGCGCGCGGGGCGGCCCGGGGCTGCGCGCGCCGTGGGCGGCTTCCTCGCGGAGCACGGCGGCGACCTGCCGTGGTGGCGCGTCGTGCGAGCCGACGGCTCCCTCGCGCCGCACCACCCGCGCGAGCAGCAGCGCCGGCTCCGCGCTGAGGGGGTCGAGGTCGTGCACGGGAGAGTGCTCGACGCGCTGCCGATCGACTAGAGCACGTCCGCCGGCAGCTGCGCGATGAGCTCCTCGGGCGTCATCGAGCCCGGCGCCGCGCCCGTGCGCGCCAGGTGGTGCGCCGTGCGCTGGAGCAGCTCGTTCACGGGCGTCGGCACGCCGTGCAGCCGACCCAGCAGCACGATCTCGCCGTTGAGGGTGTCGGCCTCGATGCTGCCGGTGCCGCGGGCGAGGCTCTGCCACGACGACCCGCCACCGCGACGCTCTCCGGCGATGCGCCGAAGCGAGATGAGCTCGCCGCGGCGAGCAGCGTCCTCCTCCTCGGAGGCGACGTCGATGCCCGCAGCGTCGAGGACACGTCGACCCTCGTCGCGCGCGGCGGCGTACAGCTCGCTCTCGCGACCGATGGGGCCGCACGCGGCCTCGAGCGCGTTGCCGAGGTTCATCAGCAGCTTCGACCACTTGAAGCGCATCACGGTCGGGTCGGCGATCGAGCTGAACGTGGAGGCACTGAAGGCGGCGGCGAGGGCCTCCGCGATCTCGTCGACCCCGGATGGATAGCGGCCGACGTCGAGGATGCCGGTGACGGGAGCCGACGATGCGTCGACGACACCGGGCTCGAGGTGCGTGGCGGGGCACATGACCGGCACCGCGTAGACGCGCGAGGTGCGTCGCAGCGCCTGGCGCTCGTTGTCGACGCCGTTCTGCAGGCAGGCGATCGCGAGTTCGGGCGGTCCCGCCGCGAGGGCATCGAGCGCGGCCGGCGTGTCCTGCCCCTTGACCGCGAGGAGCACCACGTCGTCGTCGGTCAGGGCGAGCGCGCCTGGGTGGCCGACCACCGGGATCGCCAGGCGCACCTCGTCGTCGGGCGACCGCAGCAGCAGCCCCGTCGCTGCGATCGCGTCGCCGTGCGCGCCCCGGGCGACGAGGACCACCTCGTGGCCGGCCTGGGCCATCCGTCCCCCGACGACACCCCCGATGGCACCGGCACCGACCACCACGAACCGCATCTGGGGAGCCTGCCACCCCCGGGACCTGCTCCGCCCGTCTGGCACTCAGTAGGCTTGAGTGCCAGGACTGACCATGCTCGACGAACGCAAGGCCGCCATCCTCCGGGCCGTCGTGGAGGAGTACATCGACACCGCACAACCGGTGGGGTCGGCGCACGTCGTGCGATCCTCCGGCGTGAAGGTCTCCTCGGCCACGGTGCGCAACGACATGGCGACCCTCGAGCAGGAGGGGTACCTGCGCCAGCCGCACACGAGCGCGGGCCGCATCCCGACGGAGAAGGGCTACCGCTTCTTCGTCGACAACCTCGGCTCGCCGGCCGCGCTCCGTGGCTCCGACGCGGTGCAGGTGCGCTCCTTCTTCGAGCGGGCGCACGGCGAGATCGAGGAGATGCTGCAGGACACCTCCCGCCTGCTCGGAGACCTGACGAGCTACGCAGGTGTGGTCGTCGGCGCACCCCAGGCGGAGGCAACGATCCGGTCCGTGCAGGTCGTCGGCCTCACGGCGTCGGTGGCGCTCGTCGTCGCGGTGCTCTCGAACGGCGCCGTGGAGAAGCACTCGATCGACCTGTCCGAAGGTGGCGCCGCGATCCAGGGAGGCGTCGGCGAGCAGCGCTTGGCTGCGGTGTCTGCTCATCTCAGCGCGCACGTCACCGGCGCGACCCGCACCGCGTTGCCGGTGGTCCCGAACACGGGCGACGCGGCAACGGACGCGGTGTGCGCGCTCGCGCTCGGCTCGCTGCGGGGAGCGACCAGCGCCGACCCTGACCACGTGTTCGTCGGCGGCACCTCTCGGATCGCGAGCGCGTTCGATGCCATCGAGACGGTGCGCGAGGTGCTCGGCATCCTCGAGCAGCAGTACGTGGTGGTCACGTTGCTGCGTGACGTCATCGACCGCGGCCTCCAGGTGGCGATCGGCACCGAGACGGGCATGGCACCGCTGGCCGACTGCGCGCTGATCGTCGCGCCGTACCAGGTGGAGGGCGAAGCGGCCGGCACGATCGGTGTCCTCGGACCCGCTCGGATGGACTACCCGCAGGCGCTTGCTGCCGTCGCCGTCGTGAGTCATCGGCTCTCCGAGCGTCTCGGCGAGGGGTGACCGTGGCCGACTACTACGAGCTGCTCGAGGTTCCTCGCACCGCGTCGGCCGACGACATCAAGCGCGCCTACCGGCGACTCGCGCGACAGCTCCACCCCGACACGAACCCTGACCCCGACGACGCGGAACGCTTCAAGCAGGTGGCGCAGGCCTATGAGGTCCTGTCGGATCCCGACAAGCGCGAGCGCTACGACCGCTTCGGCCCCGACGGGGTGCAGGCGGGCGCCGGCGGGTTCGCGGGCGGCGGGATCAACGACATCTTCGAAGCCTTCTTCGGCGGCGGCAGCCCGGGCGGTGGGGGCGCGCGCCGACCGACCGGGCCGCCACGCGGGCCGGACCTCGAGGTCGCGGTCGACCTCGACTTCGAGGCGGCGGTCTTCGGCGTGCGTCACCCGGTCGAGGTCCGCACCGCGGTGCCGTGCGAGTCGTGCGAAGCGACGGGCGCGGCGCCGGGCACGACGCCAGTGACCTGTCTCGAGTGCGCGGGCACGGGGCAGGTGCAGCGCGTCCGGCAGTCGTTCCTCGGTCAGATGGTCACGAACTCGGTGTGCGCGCGCTGCGGCGGTCAGGGTCAGGTGATCGCCGAGCCCTGCGCGGACTGCCGCGGGGAGGGACGACGTGTCGAGGAGCGCACCTACACGGTCGACATCCCCGCAGGTGTCGACGCCGGCTCCACGTTGCGCCTCACCGGGCGCGGTGCGGCAGGCCCTCGGGGCGGCGCGAACGGCGACCTGTACGTCCACGTGCGCGTCCGGCCGCACGAGCGCTTCACCCGCGACGGCGTCGACCTCCGCTGCGACCTCCCGCTGTCGGTGGCCCAGGCGGCGCTCGGGGCCCACGTGCCGTTCGAGACGCTCGACGGGGTCGAGGACCTCGTCGTCCCGCGAGGCACGCAGTCCGGTCGCGAGTTCCGCTTGCGCGGGCGCGGCGTGCCACACCTCGAGCGACGCAGCCGCGGTGACCTGATCGTGCGCGCTCGCGTGGAGATCCCCGAGGATCTGTCACCCGAGCAGGAAGAGCTGCTGCGCCAGTTCGCAGAGCTCCGCGGCGACGATGTCGCGCCGGCGGACGCGGGGTTCATGTCGCGGATCCGCTCCGCCTTCAGGTAGGCCGCGCGTGCACCCCGCTGATCACCCGGGGCCGATGGTGTACGTCGCGGATCTCGCGAGCCCTGAGCTGCGCGACGAGGACCGCCACCACCTCGAGCGCGTCCTGCGCCTGCGTCACGGCGACGCGATCACGCTCGGCGACGGCGAGGGTGGGTGGCGCACCGCGGTGCTGGGTCGCTCGCTCGAGCCGACGGGGGAGACCGAGTTCGAGCTCGAGCCGTCGATCGCGCTCACGATCGCGTTCGCACTGGTGAAGGGTGACAAGCCCGAGCTGATCGTGCAGAAGCTCACCGAGATCGGGATCGATCGGATCGTGCCGTTCGCCGCGGCGCGCTCGGTCACGCGGTGGGATGCGCCGAAGGCGACGAAAGCAGTCGAACGACTGCGGAGCGTCGCGCGCGCCGCCGCGATGCAGTCCCACCGAGCGCGTCTTCCCGTTGTCGAGGATCTCAGCGACTTCGGGTCACTCACGGGTCGTTCTGGGGCGGCGCTGGCGCGTCGTGACGGCGACCCGCCCTCGAGCGCACATCGGGTCGTGCTCATCGGTCCCGAGGGTGGGTGGGCGCCAGAGGAGGAGGCATCGGGGCTACCGGGGGTAGCCCTCGGTTCTCAGGTGCTGCGGGCCGAGACGGCGGCGATCGCCGCCGGGGTGCTCCTCGTGGCCCTGCGCGGGGGTGCCATCCGCGCCACAGATGCCCAGGTCACGTAGGGTGGTTGATGATCACCACGCATCGCGCGTAGATTGGACGTACCCGCGGGTGCCAGGCGGACAAGGGTCGGACGAGACCCCCGCGGGCGCTTGCGTCCTGGGAGGGACGGAATGAGCGACATCGAGGGCGAGTCCGACGAGGCGGGTGCGTACGCCAGCAAGGTCGGCACCCGGCTTCGCGCGATCCGTCGTCAGAAGCGTCTGTCCCTGCAGGACGTCGAAGCCACCTCGGGTCAGGAGTTCAAGGCGTCGGTGCTCGGCGCCTACGAACGTGGCGAGCGAGCCATCTCCGTCCCACGTCTGCAGCGCCTCGCCCGCTTCTACCGGGTGCCCGTCGACCAGCTGCTCCCCGGCGACGACGGCCCTGACTTCGGCCCGCGCCCGGGTGACGCCGAGCTCGTCATCGACTTGGATCGCCCTGCGGGTCGCGCCGGCGACAAGGTGAAGCTCGACCTCACCGCCATCGAGCGGCTCCAGATCCCCGAGGCCGAGATGCTCTCCCGGTACCTGCGCATGGTGCAGGTGCAGCGCGGCGACTTCAACGGTCGTGTGCTCACGGTGCGTCGGGATGATCTCCGCGCCATCGCGTGCATCCTCGATGTCACGCCGGACCTCGTCACCGCACGCCTCGACGCGCTCGACATCGTCTTCGTGGTCGACGTGGAGGCGGTTCCGGCCCCCGCGGCCACCTAGGAGCCCGGGCCCACGTGGCCCCCCGCCCGCGCGTGCACAGGTCCTTCGGTGTCTATCTGCACGTTCCGTTCTGCGCGGCGCGCTGCGACTACTGCTCGTTCGCGACCTGGACCGATCGCCACCACCTCATCGGCGCCTACCTCGCGGCCTGCGGTCGGGACCTCGACCGACTGATCGATGCAGGGATGCCGCCCGCCACGACGGTGTTCGTGGGAGGCGGGACCCCCTCGATGGTTCCTGCGCGCGACCTCGCACGTCTGGTGGGGCGCATCCCACGGGCCGACGGGTGCGAGATCACCGTCGAGTGCAATCCCGACGACGTCACCCCCGCGCTCGTCGACACCTATCTCGCGGGTGGGGTCAACCGGGTGTCGTTGGGCGTGCAGAGCACCTCCGCGCACGTCCTCGCGGCGCTGGGCCGCACGCACGATCGCGCGAACGTGCAGCGCGCGATCGAGGTCGTCCGCAACGCTGGTGTGCCCACCTTCAACCTCGATCTGATCTACGGCGGTGCCGGCGAATCGCTCGACGACTGGTGCCGCACGCTCGACGACGCGGTGGCACTCGAGCCCCCGCACATCTCCGCGTACGCGCTCACGGTCGAGGCGGGCACGCCGCTCGCGAACGACCCGGCCCGTCACCCCGACGACGACGACCAGGCCGACAAGTACCTCGCGGCGGTCGACCGCCTCGGTCGCGCGGGGCTCGAGTGGTACGAGATCTCCAACTGGGCGCGCCCGGGCCACGAGTGCGCGCACAACCTCCTCTACTGGACGATGGGGGAGTACCAGGGTCTCGGGTGCGCGGCGCACTCGCACCGCGCCGGGCGCCGCTTCTGGAACGTGCGCACGCCAGATCGCTACCTCGCCGCGGTCGAGGCGGGGGAGTCGGTGGAGGCGGGCGACGAGCAGCTCGACGACGACGGTCGCGCCCTCGAGGCGCTCCAGCTCTCGCTGCGCACCCGGCTCGGCGTTCCCCGCAGCGCCCTCGACGCCGACGCACTGGCGGAGCTGGTCGAGGCCCACCCCGACGATCCCGATCGGCTCGTGCTCACGGTCGCCGGGCGCCTCCTCGCCAACGAGGTGGCCCTCCGGCTGTCCCTCTAGACAACTTTCGTATCATTTCATATCTTTCTGGCGTGCCGTGTGCAGCGGAGGTCCAGATGGTGGAAGGGCGGGCCGTCGTGGTCCGGACCGCCACGGGCCCTGACGTTGCGGCGCTGCGGTGCACCGGCGAGCGACTGCGGTCTGCCGCCCACCCGGGAGTGGTCGAGGTGATACGCTCGCAGGGCACCGACGAGCGCTGGGAGCTGCACCTCGTCCACGGTGGACGGCCCGTCGACGTCGGCGGACGTCTCGAGGTTGCGGAGGTGGCCGGGCTGGCCGCAGCAGTGGCCGCGACGCTCGCCGACCTCCACGCGGCAGGGATCGTGCACGGCCGCCTCGCCGCGGCCCACGTCCTCGTGGGGCCCCACGGCCGACCGCTCCTGTGCGGCTTCGGCTGCGAGCCGCCGCCCGAGGCGGGGCCCGAGGATGACGTCGCTGCCCTCGGCGCGCTCATCGTCTCGCTCCTCGGGGATGAACCCGACGCGGATGTGTTCCCCCGGCGACGTTGGGGCCACGAGACCCGCGGCGACGGGTGGGCACGGCGAGCTCTGCTCCTCGTCGCGGATCACGCGTGCGCGGAACCCGCGTCGCGCCGGCCCACCGCGCGCCGGCTGGCCGCCGCCATCGCGGACACCGTGCCGGACCGCGCAAGCGGCGAGGAGGTGCGCGCCCCGCGGCGGAGCATCGCCGCTGCGTGGGCCGTGGTCGGGATCCTCGTGCTGCTGGGTGCCGTCATGCGGCTTGCGGGACCATCGGACCCCTCGCTCGATCCGGTGGGTGAGCCCGTAAGGGGCAACGCGCCGCCGACGTCGGTCGTTCCCACCGCGTGCACCGCGGTGAAGGTCACGCCACCAGGGTGCGGCGAGCAGATCACCGTCGAAGGGACGACCGCGAGCGTCGGATCGCGTCAGTACGTGGTGGGGAGCCCTGGTGATCGGGTCGTGGTGGGGGATTGGGACGGCGACCTCCTGCCGACGGCGGCCGTTCTCCGGCCCTCGACCGGGGAGGTGTTCGTGTTCTCGACGTGGACGCTCGACGAGGACATCGTGGTGCGGCCGTCGATGCGCCTGGACGGCGCAATCGCCCTCGTCGTGGAGCGAGTGGGGGATCACGACGCGCTGCGGATCCGGCGCCGCGATGGGTCAGAGGTGCCGTTCGAAGGGGCTGACCCAGCGTGAGCGTCAGCAGAGTGCGTGCCGTGGCGCTCGCCGCCGGCATCGCGGTGATGCTCGGACTCCTCTGGTGGTGCGGGCGCGCGCTCGAGGCGCCCCCGGTCGCGGGTTGGCAGCGCGCGTCGACGTGGTACGAGCGCCTCGGTCCTGCCGCGGCCGCGGCGTGGTGCGTGCGCACGGTCGCACTCGCGCTGGGCGCCTGGTTGTTCGTCGCCACGGTGCTCGAGGTAGTCGCGTCGAGGCGTACTGCACCACGCGCACGCGTCCTCGCAGATCTGATCGCCCCGCGCTCGTTGCAGCGGCTCGTGCACGGCCTGGCGGGCCTCTCCCTCACCGCCGGGCTGCTCCCCGCACCGAGCGCGGGGATGTTCGACGGCGCGCGTCCTGGCGTGGCCGTGCTCCGCCTCGTGGACGAGCCCTCCGGCGGGCCCGAAGTGGAGCCTGGCACGGCAACGCTGCGGCTCGAGCCAGAGACGCCACCAACGCCTCCGCGCATCGCCGAAGCCGCCGCTGCACCCACTCTGGAACCGCCGCTCGAGCGGGTGGTCGAAGTCCATCCGGGCGACTCGCTCTGGTCGCTTGCCGTGGCCGCGCTCACGGCGTCCGGCGCCGAAGCGCCCCCGGAGGCCGAGGTCGCGCGCTACTGGGGGCGCCTGATCGAGCTGAACCGGCACCGCCTCGTGGTTCCAGACAACCCGGACCTGATCTACCCGGGGCAGGTCCTCACGCTCCCGGAACCCTGAGGTGGTCAGCCCGCGACGGCAACGGCCGTGGCGTGTGCCGACACCGTCGTGCCGTCGGCCGCGCCAGGGATCGCCTTCGCGAACAGGTACTCGACGCGCAGGGTGAGCGTGACGCGGACCTCGTCCGCCCCGATCACGTCGATGTCGACGCCGACCACGTCGCCGGCGACGTCGCTGGAGTCGATGAACGCGCGCCCGAGTCGGTCGGCTCGCGCAGGGTCGAGCGTGAACTCGCCGGTCGAGCGGAACGCAGCCTCGTCGAGCGCGGCCGACGCGAGGTCGTTGGCGACATCGATGGCGACGCCGCTGGCCTGACGCTGGCGGAGGAACACGAGGGAGAGGTCGACGCTGATGGCGGCGAGCAGCAGGACCACGAGCACGGCCGCCGGCATGAGCATCAGCACCGACCCGCGCTGCGCTCTGGCGTGCGAGATCACGTGCAGTCCTCGGCCTCGCCCGGGAGGCCGTCGCGGAACGGGTCTACGAGCTCGCTGTGCGTCGAGCGCACGTGGAACGGCGAGCGACCGAAGCCCCCGATGAGGGGGAGCGAGAGAGCCGGGACGGTGTACGACGCCGTGAAGCTGACGCGCTCGCAACGCACGAGCCGGGGAACACCGCGCGCAGCGATGACGGCGTGGTCCGGGTCTCGTCCATGTCCCTCGATCGCCCGTCGACCGGCCTCGATCGCGGCATCGAGCGCCTCGGTCGGCTCGCTCCCCTCCACGAAGGTCCTCGCGGCTTGACGAGCGGCGGCGTCGGTGGCGAACTTCGCGTCGACCACCGCCCACGCGTTGGCGATCAGAAGCGAGCCGAGCACGAAGATCAGCACGCCGAACGGGAGCGCCTCGATCCCGCCGACCTGCCCAGCATCCCCTCGGAGCGGACGCCGGTCGTTCATGCTTGCCGCTCCTCGATCCGCACGCGCACGGTGCGTCGGATCTCCTCGAGGCTGCCTGGCGCGAGCGAGCTGGGCACGAAGCGTGGCGGGTCGATCGAGAGGGTCAGCACGACGGTGTCGTCGCGGCCGTCGCCGTTCTCGTCGTCAGCGGTCCAGGTGAAGCGGGCCTCACGTCCGATGCGGCCGAGGCTTGTGCGCGCGTCGGCCTCGATGACCGGAAGCGCCGGAGCACCCGCGGAGGCAGCGCGTGTGGCTGCGTCGTTGGCGATCGCGGTCACCGTCGAGGTCGCGTAGAGCCCGAACAGCAGCTGCACCGCGAACAGCAGGAACATCAAGAACACCACGACACCCGCCGCGGTGGAGATGAGACCCGCGCCGGCGTCTCGTCGGATCACGGCGTACCGTCAGCCACCGATCTCGGCGACCTTGTCCTTCGTGTTGGACTCCGTGTCCTGCCAGATGGACTTGAACCCGACCCACATCAGCGCGCCGATGCCGGCCATGATCAGCACTGCGATCGCGGCGCTGATGACTCCCTCGCCCCGGTCGTCGTGGCGCAGGCGCGCGGCCGTGCAGGTGAACCAGGCCTGGAGGGCGGTGTAGGCGGGGAGCAGCGGATGTGGCATGGGGTGTCCTTTCGACGTTGTCAGCTGGTGGAGAAGAGGCGCAGGGCCTCGACGAAGGGGATGGCGAGCAGCACTGCACCCGGAACGAGCGTCGCGACGGTCACCGGGATCCAGACCTGTTGAGAACGGCGCTCGATCTGCTCGATCAGCTCGCGCTGCACCTCTCGGCGGATGCTGCGCGCCTCCTCGCTGACGAGGCGGCCGAGGTCGCCCGCGTCGCGGTTGAGCGCCAGCAAGCCGACGAGCCGGTGGAGCGCGTCGACGTCCGCGGTCGACGCCCACTCGCGCAGCGCGTCGACCTCTGACAGCCCCTGCCGGATCCGTCCCGTGACCAGCGCGAGATCCTGGCCGCACGCGCCTGATCCCCGTGCCGCGAGACGGTTGAGCGCGGAGCCGAGCGAGAAGCCGGCGCCGAGGAGCATGGCGAGCTGCTCGCTGAGCACCGGGAGCTCGAGGAAGATGCGACGCTTCCAGAGGTCCGAGGCCATCGCGAGCTGCTGCTCCACGATCAGGAAGCCGAGCAGGCTGCCGCCGATCGTGAACAGCAGCGCGACCGACAGCGGAGCTCCCACCGCGGCGGCGAGCACGACGCCCACGGCGAAGGACAGGGAGCCCGCTCGAAGCTGGCGCACCCGGAACGACGTGACGTCGTGCGGTGAGTGGACGCGTGCCAAGCGGACCGCGAGGGGCTCGTTGACGCCGAGCAGCGCGGCGAACCGTGCCCCGGCGTCGCGGGCGAGCGTCGCCACGAGATCGCTGAGCGATGCTGCGGCGAAGGATCGGCCCCGGCTCGCCGCGAGCTGCAACCCGCCGGGCACATAGGGTCCGAGGCGGGCGCTGAGGGTGCGGCGATTGAACCAGCCCAGCCGCGACAGCAGCAGCGTGAGTCCCGCCCAGAGCAGGACGAACGAGCCGGCGAGCAACCTAGGCATCGAGGACCCGCTGCTCCTCGGGGAGGACCATGATGCGGCCCGCCCAGATCCAGCAGCCGACGACGAGCGCGATGGCGACGACCACCAAGGCCTGGCCCGTCGCGGTCTGGTACGCGCTGCGCCCCGTCCCCACTGACATCCCCGCGAGCGCCATCCCGGCAGGGACGATGAGCACGAAGCGACGGGCGAAGCGTGCCCCCGCCTGCTTCGCGCGGGCGTCCTTGCGCCCCTGCGCGTCCTGGATCCGGTCCTCGATGAGCGCCTCGAGCCGGCGGTCGAGATCGGCACCCCCCACCTCGTGTGCGACGAGGAGCGTCTCGCACGCGGCGTCTGCGGTCGGGTCAGCAAGGCCGCTCTTCAGGACCCGGACCGTGCGACCGAAGTCGGTCGAGAGGAGCCATTCACGCTGTGCCGCGTCGAAGGCGGGACGCATCTCGGCCGGCGCACGTCGGCCGACCTCGAAGAGCGCCTGTGGGATGGAGCGGCCGAGCGAAGAGGTGAGCACGCGGAGCTCCTCCAGCAGCCTCGGCCACGCGTCCATCGCGGCAGCTCGACGAGCGCGTCGACGCGAGCGAGACGAGGCGACGGGGAAGGAGCCAGCAAAGATCGCCGTGGCCATCGCGGGGAACAGCCCGCCGAACACGGCGTAGGCGCTGAGCCCGCTGATGAGCACCAGCGCGACGACGCCTGCGGCGAGCTGTCGAAGCGGCACGCCGGCGAGACCGGCCTGGACGAGCCAGTCTCGACGCCTCGCGGCGCGTCGCGCACCGTCACGCGGCACCAGGACCAGCGGTCGCCGGCCCGACCCGAGACCGGTGTACAGGAGGTGCGTGCCGACCCCAGCGCACAGTGCGAGCAGCACGGGGGTCACGGTCGATCCTCCCCGGGTCGCTCGCCTCGGAGGTCGAGCAGCGCGCGTGCGTCGACTCCGGCCGCCGCGAGGATGCGGGACAAGCGGATCGGCAGGTTGCCGCTGGTGGTGAGCGGCAGACCGGAACCGGCCCGAGAGAACACCTGCGTGACGGTGAACTGGGTCGACTCCGGTCCGACCGTGAGATCTTCGACCGCGATGATCTCGGTCACGCGCGGACCGCTGGCGCCCCGACCGCAGTGCACGACGAGGTCGATGCTCTCGCTGACGAGCGTGTTGAGCGCGGACAGCGGCAGCTGCGTGGACGTGTCGGCCAGCTGACAGATGAACCGCAAGCGCGTGAGCGCCTGGCGAGCGGAGCCGGCGTGGATCGTGGTGAAGCCCTTCACTCCCGAGGACAGCGTCAGGAGCAGCGGCAGCGCCTCACGGTCTCGCACCTCGCCGACGATCGCCACATCGGGTGCCATGCGCAGGAAGCCGGCGACCAGACGCCGGAGGTCAACTGCGGGCCGGTCGGGTCGAGCGGCGCGGGTCTGCATGCTCGCGACGTTGACCAGCGGGACGTCCGCCTCGAACACCTCCTCGGCGACCACCACGCGCAGCGACGGATCCAGCTCCGCGGCACAGCACGAGAGCAAGGTGGTCTTGCCGGAGCCCGGCGCCCCCGCCACCACGATCGTGGTGCCCGCTCGGACGCATGCGGCGAGGAAGGTGGCGGCCTGGGCGGTGAGCATCCCGCGCTCGACGAGCTGGTCGAGCTGCCGGAACGCCACCCCGGTGAACTTCCGGATGTTCACCATGGTGTGGCCGCCCGAGCTCACGTCGCCGTGGACGATGTGCAAGCGCGATCCGTTGTCGAGCTGGGCGTCCTGCAGGCCTTCGGCCGGGTCGAGCTTGCGGTGCGAGGTGGATGCGTCGTCGAGGATCTTCGTGAGCGTGCGGAGCACGTGCTCGTCGTCGTGGAACACCTCGTCGTGGTACCTGCTGGGCGCCGAGTGCCGCTTCACGAAGATCTGATCGGGTGCGTTGATCATGATCTCCCACACGTCGTCGTCATCGAGGAGCGGTGCGAGGGGCCCGTACCCGGCGAGGTTGCGAAAGGCGCGCTCCGCGGCGACCGACGGATCCGCCAGGTCGAAGGGCCGCAGGCCGCGCCGATGGTCGACAGACCACCGCGCGACCTCGTCGGCGATGAGGCCACGGAGCTTCTCGGTGCCGTCCGGGGTCGCCATGTCGAGCGAGATGTCCTTGGCGCGCTCCTGGACCGCGTGCTCGATCGTCTCGAGTGGCGAGCGGTGGTCAACCATCGTCGAGCGTCCAAGACCCCAACGAACCGGGCGTCACCGGTGTCGGTTCGTGTGCCGAGCCCGCTTGCGGAAGGCGCTCCCGCTCGTCGCGGTCGAGCAGGGCTCGGACCGGCGTGCACACCGCTGCCACCCACGCCGCGGGCAGGCGGCCACCGTCGCGCAGGAGGTCGTCGAGGTGTCGCCGTGCACCCAGGAAGATCGGCGAGGGCACGCGATCGGCGCCGCCCTCCGCCGCGAGGAGGTCGCCGAACGCGCGGGTGTGCTCCGCACGGGCGCGCGGGCCACGCGGCGCGTGGTTGACCACGGGGAGGATGCGCTGCCCCTCCACCCCCAGCTCGAGGAGGTCCCGAGTGACCCGCAGCATCCCGTGCACGCCCGTGAGCCCGGCGGCGCCCACGACCACCACGAGGTCGGAGGAGTCGCAGGTGATGCGGGCCATCAGGTTGCGGTCCTCCACGTCGGCGGACCCCGTGGCGCGCTCGCCCTCGAGGTCGTGGTCCACGTCGGCGACCACGACGCGGAAGGCGCGTCTCAGGCCGTCGAGCGCTGCTTCGAACGCGCGCGGCCGCAGCGACGTCCAATCCCGGTGGCGCCGAAGGCCGAGCAGGAGGTGGTAGCCGCGCGACTCGACCCGCCAGGTGAGCGAACGGATCGTCTCCACGGTCGGCGAACCCCCGCGGTGCGCGTCGACGAGCTCGAGCAGCCCCGGCACCACGTCGCCCGTGTCGTGCAGCATCGCGAGGTCCGCGTGGAGCGCCAGGTCCGCGAGGCACACCTGCTCCGCGCGCCTCGGGTCTGCGGTGAGACCCTGCGCGAGCGCCATCGCGACGGTGGACGTCCCTGTCCCGCCCGCGCCGACGACGCTCACCAGGTCTGCCCGGTACCCGGCCGTGTGGACGGGTCGCGGTCCGAGGTCCTCCGCGGTGGACCCTGCGCGTGCGAGCGGCATGGCGACCTGCGCGAGCAGGTGCATGAGGTCGCCCCGGGTGAAGTCGCCCGCGAGGAGTCCGGAGGCGCCGAGATCGGTGCGCAGCGGTGCGGCTCGACCGCTCTCCACGAGCACCACGGCACATCCCGCCTCCCGGGCGAGCTCGACGAGATCGCGGTCGAGGCCGGGGATGGAGTCGTCGATCAGGAGCGCCGACAGGCCGCGTCCCGCACGGAGGCGGACGCGGACCTCCTCCAGCGACATGCTCTTCAGGAACTCCACGGGGAGCGATGCAGATGTTGCCCAGCGGGAGAGCTCCCGGAACCACGAGGATCGTGCCTGCGCGAGGCCGAGGACGACGAAGCGCTCGGCCGCCATGGTCAGCGAGCGCTCGGTTCGAACACGAGCGCGTTGGCAGGGGAGACCGCGGTGAAGGTCGACCGGATCACCGTGACCTCACCGGTCCGCAGGGCGTGGATCAGTGCGGCGACGGCCTCGCCGGAGGGGACCTCGATCACGATGGTGACCTCGCGCTCGCTCGTGAGCGAGCGGTCGCTCTCCGCGCCGAGCTGCACGACCGCCGCGCCTCGCACCACCGATGCCGTGCGATCGTCGTAGGTCACGAAGACGTCGACGCGCTCGCCGGCCTTGAGGCGCCCGACCGCCACCTGTTCGCGCGGCAGGGACAGCGCGATCTCGCTCGTGCCCGGCGTCCCGCTCGTGCCGGTCACGCCCGCGGCCTGGATCACCTCACCCTTCCCGATCGGCGCGAGCGCGAAGCGTCCGACGAGGTCCGCGACCGACGAGAACGACGCGGCGAGGGTCGACGCCGGGAGGTCACCGCTGATGACGCGAACGTCGGACTCGTCGAGGCGTTCGCCTGGCCGGATCGGGTGCGCCGCGACGACGATCGAGGTCGAGGGGGAGGCGTTGGCGCCGGTGTAGGCCAAGACCACGCCGACCGCTGCGAGCGACACGAGCAGCGCGCCGAGGGCCGCGCGCCCGCCCGGAAGGCCGCGGCGTCGCGTGACCGCCCGAGGCTCGCGTGCTTCGCCCTCCGCCTGCCTGGTCCCCGTGACGACCGCCACGTGGCCCACTTCGCTACGGGCCATCACTTCTCCTTCGCGGCGATTGCCTGGTTTGGTCAAGATGAAAGCACATGGAACGACAAGACGTCACCCAAAACAGCGACTACGCTCGGTGGCATGGCAGCAGCGGAGATCGACTGGCTCTCGACGCAGGACGCCGCCCGACGCCTTGGCATCACCCCCCGCACCCTGTACCGCTTCATCGACCTCGGCGAGCTCCCCGCGTATCGCCTCGGTCGGGTGATCCGCCTCAAGGCCGAAGACGTGGATGCGTTCATCGAGTCGTCGCGCATCGAACCGGGTTCGCTCGAGCACCTCTATCCCGACACGAGCTCGAAGCGGTCCTAGAGGGTCACCTCTGCGATCGCGTCCAGTGGCACATAGGCCACACCGGGTCGGTCGCGGTCCGTGCGCAGCACCACCACGTCGTGACCGACGCTGCGGAGCTCGCCGCTGATGGTCGCGTCGCCCTCACGGGTCACGAGGCGGACCCGCTCCCGATCGGCCGCCATCCCGGCGAGCACGTCGGCGAGGCGCAGCTCGGTGGTCACCATCCGATCCCCGGTGGCGGCGTCCACGGTGGGCGCGGTGCGCACGAGCACCACCGCAGCTCGCGCGACGAGCACCTCCGCGCCCGTTGCGAGCGCGAGCCCCACGAAGTCCACACCGAGCACGCGGATCCGACCGTGGTGATGCCGACCGGTGACCGAGTGGATGAGCACTGGGACGTGTCGCTCCGCGAAGTCGATCAGCACGCCCGCCAGGGTGGCCTCCTGGTCGGCGACCTCCGCCAGCCAGCGCTCGCGCGACCTGACGCGGGCCGCCTCGTCGACGCGCACCTCGGTCGCCCACCGCTCGAGCCGCGCCGTGAAGCGCCGCGCGAGGTCGTCGTCCCACGGCGGATCCCCAGATCCGTCACCCATCCCCGCAGCGTAGGTCGCGTCCGCCACTACCCTTGCAACGTCGTGTCCAGCACCCAGGTGAAGATCTCCGTCCCGGCCAACCACCTCATGCCCGCGCTCCTCGGCGAGCGTGACGAGGTGCTGCGGGCGATCGAGGAGGCCTTCCCAACGGTGACCGTGCACGTGCGCGGCAACGAGATCGCCCTCGACGGCGACGAAGCCGAGCGGGTCGCGGCGCTGTTCGAGGACCTGGTGGTGCTCGTCGAGCAGGGCCATCGTCTCGACGAGGGCACCCTGCGGCGCAGCGTGGCGATGGTGCGGGCCGACGAGCGGCCCTCCGCCGTGCTCACCTCCGAGATCCTCCGACCCGCGCGCGGCCGTCCCGTGCGGCCGAAGTCGAGTGGCCAGAAGCGCTACGTCGACGCGATCCGCGACAACGTGATCACCTTCGGCCTCGGTCCCGCCGGCACGGGCAAGAGCTGGCTCGCGGTCGCGATGGCGATCCAGGCGCTGCAGTCCAAGCAGGTCGACCGCATCATCCTCACCCGCCCGGCCGTGGAGGCAGGGGAGCGCCTCGGGTTCCTCCCGGGCGACCTGATGGCCAAGGTCGACCCGTACCTGCGGCCCCTGTGGGACGCACTGCACGACATGGTCGGGACCGACACGGCCGCCAAGCTCCTCGAGCGAGGTGCGGTGGAGGTCGCGCCGCTCGCGTTCATGCGCGGCCGCACGCTCAACGCGAGCTTCATCATCCTCGACGAGGCGCAGAACACCACGCCCGAGCAGATGAAGATGTTCCTCACGCGCATCGGGTTCGGGTCCAAGGCGGTGATCACCGGCGACACCACGCAGGTCGACGTGGGCGGTGGGCGCAGCGGCCTCGCAGGGCTCGAGCGCGTGCTCACGGGCATCGACGGCCTGGGCTGGGTCCACCTCACGAGCGCGGACGTGGTGCGGCACCGGATCGTGCAGGACATCGTCGACGCCTATGAGCGGGCCGCGCCGACGGAGCCCCCCCGCTGATGCCGAGCGACCCAGAGGGGCCGGATCGTCCGGACCCCTCCGACCTTCCCGAGGGGATCGAACCCGACGACCTCCCACCGATGCCGATGAGCGGGCGCAAGCGGCGCCCGCCCGCGGAGGGCGAGATCAACGTGTTCGGCGTCGACGAGCAATCCGACCAGCCCGTCGACCTCACACGCTGGGTCACGCTGGCCACGAACGCGCTGCGAGACTCCGGCGTGCGAGGCGAGGCAGAGCTGTCCCTGCTGTTCGTCACCGAGGACGTGATGTCGGAGTTCAACAAGCGGTTCATGGACGCCGAGGGCCCCACTGACGTGCTCGCCTTCCCGATCGACGATCCCATCGACGGCGGACGCTGGCCCGACTCCGGCGCCACGGGGCCCGACCGCGAGCCCCCCGACGTCGCCGAGCTGCCGATGCTCCTCGGCGACGTCGTCGTGTGCCCGTCCGTGGCGGCACGCCAGGCCCCTGAGCATGCGGGGAGCTACGACGACGAGCTCGCGCTGCTCGTCGTGCACGGCGTGCTGCACGTGCTCGGCATGGACCATGTCGACCCTGACGAGGCGGCCACGATGCAGGCGCGCGAGCGCGAGCTCCTCGACCGCTACCACCACCAGCGATGATCGCCGCGATGACCACGGGTGACTGGTGGATCGCCACGGCGGTCGTGGTGCTGTTCGTCGCGTCGATCGGCCTGGCCGTCGCCGAGACGGCGCTCACCCGCGTGACGCGCGCGAAGGCGCAGGCGCTCGCCGAGACGCGTGGCAAGCGCGGGCAGGTGCTCCTGTCCCTCGTCGAGCACCAGGAGTGGCTCAACCCGACGCTGCTCGTCGTGCTGTCGACCCAGCTCGTGCAGTCCACCCTGCTCGGCGTGCTCGCGAGCCGCGTGTTCGGCGGCTGGGGCGTCGTGGGCGCCACCGCGCTCAACGTCACGCTGTTCTTCGTGGTGGCCGAGGTCGCCCCGAAGACCTGGGCGATCCAGCACACCGACCGCGCGGCGCTCGCCGTGGCGCGCCCGGTCCGGATCCTCGCGAGCTGGCCGCCGTTGCGCCTCCTGTCACGCCTCCTGATCGGCCTCACCAACGTGCTCCTGCCCGGCAAGGGCCTCAAGCGCGGCCCGTACATGTCGGAGGAGGAGCTCCTCGCCGTGGCCGACCTCGCGCTCGAAGACGAGGTGATCGAGATCGAGGAGCGCGCGCTCATCGAATCGGTCATCGAGCTCGGCGACACCGTGGTGCGCGAGGTGATGGTGCCGCGCCCCGACATGGTGACGGTCACCGCCGACTTCCGCGTGGCCGACGCGATGGAGGTCGTCATCATGAACGGCTACAGCCGCATCCCCGCGTGCGGTGCCGGGATCGACGACATCGTCGGCATCGTCCACGCGAAGGACCTCATGCGCGCCGAGCGCGACGGCAACGAGGAGCGCACCGTCGGCGAGCTCGCGCGGGCCGCGCGGTTCGTTCCCGAGACCAAGGGCGTCGCCTCCCTGCTGCGCGAGATGCAGGTCGACCGGTTCCACATGGCGATCGTGATCGACGAGTACGGCGGCACGGCCGGGCTCATCACGCTGGAGGACATCATCGAGGAGCTGCTCGGCGAGATCGTCGACGAGTTCGACGTGGAGCACCCGATGATCGAGCCGCTCCCCGGCGGCGACGTGCGCGTGAACGCTCGCATGGCGCTCGACGAGGTCAACGACCTCATCCACGCGCAGCTCCCCGAGGGCGACTGGGACACCATCGGTGGTCTGTTCCTCTCCCAGCTCGGCCGTGTGCCCACCGAAGGCGAGAGCGTCGAAGCGGACGGCTGGCGCCTCACCGCGCAGCGCGTCCAGGGTCGGCGCATCGGCCGCATCCGCCTCCACCGGATCGAATCGTCCGAGGGTGGCGCGGACGAGGGCGGGGACGCGGCACCCGCATGACCCGCTCCGGGTTCGTGACGCTGGTCGGTCGTCCCAACGTCGGCAAGTCGACCCTGCTGAACCGCATCCTCGGCACCAAGGTGGCGATCACCTCCGACAAGCCGCAGACCACCCGCACGCGGATCATGGGTGTGCTGACCCGGCCCGACTGCCAGATCGTGTTCGTCGACACGCCCGGGATCCACAAGCCGCGCACCGCGATGGGCACGCGCCTCAACGCCACCGCCCAGGGCACGATCTCCGATGTCGACGTGGTGTGCTTCGTGCTCGACGCGAGCCAGCCATTCGGTCGGGGTGACCAGTGGGTGGCGAACCTCCTCCCGGCGGACGCGGTGTGCATCGTCAACAAGGTCGACAAGGCGTCGAAGAAGGCGGTCGCCGATCAGCTCGTGGCCGCCGCGGGCCTGTCCTTGAGCGAGTACTTCCCGGTGTCCGCGAGGACGGGTGCGGGGATCGAGGCGCTGGTCGAGCACCTGGTGACGCGTCTGCCTGAGGGCCCGTCGTACTTCCCCGACGACATGGTCACCGACGTGCCCGAGGCGTTCTGGGTTGCCGAGCTCGTGCGCGAGCAGCTCCTGCGACGTACCCGCGACGAGCTGCCGCACTCGATCGCTGCGCGCGTCACGGAGTGGGACTGGCCCCTCATCCGCTGCGAGATCCTCGTGGAGCGCAACAGCCAGAAGGGCATCGTGATCGGGCACAAGGGCCAGGTGCTGAAGGAGGTCGGCTCGGCCGTGCGCGCCCAGCTCCCCGAGGGCACCTACCTCGAGCTGATCGTGAAGGTCGACAAGGACTGGCAGAGCCGCCCCAAGGCCATGGAGCGCCTCGGCTACTGATCGGTCAGCGCTTGCAGTTCAGGCCGAGGTACTCCTGGAGGTTCATCGTGGCCTTCTGGACCTTCGGGTCGCTGAACTCCTGGATGAGCGTCCGCACCTGCTCCAGCTTCTCCGGGTCGACGGACGCCGGGTTGGAGAGGTTGATGTCGGCATCGACGATGGCCTTCACGAACCGCTCGTACGCATCGGCGAAGAGCACGAAGTCGGCCTTGACGTCAGACGGGACCTTCGCGGTGACCTCGTCGAAGTAGTCGGCAGTCCGCTCGAGATCGGTGTTCGAGGTCCCCCCGAGGGCGGAGCTCACCGCGGTGCCCGCCTCCGCGAACGCCTGCAGGAACGCGACGCACTCCTTCTTGAAGGCGACGAGACCTGCGCTGGCTCCGTCGGACGTGTCGCTCGGCGCGGCGGTGGTCGTGGGGCTCGCGCTGTCGCTGCCGCCGCCGCAGGCGACGAGACCAAGGCTCATGGTCGCCACCACTGTGAGCGCTCCGAACCGACGAAGACCACGCATCTCACCACTCCCTTTGACGCGCCACGCGACGCCGGACGCAGGCAACGTAGCCGCGTGGCTCAGGGCACGGCGGCGTCACGGATCGCCTCCAGCGCCCGGCGAGCCTCCTGCGGGTCCTTCGTGCGCCGCATGGGCGGAAGTGCCCGCACGACGTCCCACCGGTAGCCGGCCGTGGCGAGCCGCGGGTCGAGCACGGCCACCACGCCACGGTCGCTCGCCGTGCGGATCAAGCGCCCCGCGCCCTGGGCCAGCAGCATCGACGCGCGGGGGAGGTCGATCAGGCGGAACGCGTCAGGTCCGGCCTGTTCGCGCCGAGCTTGCAGGAGGGGCTCGTCGGGGCGACCGAACGGGATGCGGTCGATGGCGACGAGGCTCAGCGCCGCGCCGGGGACGTCGACGCCCTGCCAGAACCCCATCGTGGCGAACAGGCAGGTGGCGTCGTCGGCAGCGAACTGCTCGAGCAGCCGGGCCTTGGGCAGGTCGCGCTGGGTGAGGATCGGCACGTCGAGGGTCATCTGGAGCGCGGCGGCGGCCTCGTCGAGCACCCGGAAGCTCGTGAACAGGGCGAGCGTGCGGCCCCCGGCCGCCTCGATGAGCTCGCCGAGCTCGGTGATCAGCGCGTCGAGGTACGCAGGCTGACGAGGATCGGGCAGGTGCGCCGCGCAGTAGAGGAGCGCGTTGGCCTCGTAGTCGAAGGGGCTCCCCACGTCGAGCTCGGTGAGCCGATCGACGGGGATGCCGAGCCGGTCGGGGAGGCGTGCTGGGAGGGTGGCGCTGGTGAGGATGGCGGGTCGCTTGTCCCACAGCGCGTCGCGCAGCAGCGCGGCGACGTCGATCGGCGCGACCCGCAGGATCGGGTGCGCCTCGGAGCCCTCCACCCACGCCACCTGGTTCGCGTGCACCTGCTCGATCGCGCCGAGATCCTCCAACAGGGCGCCCGCCGACTGCTGCAGGCGGAGCGACCGCGCACGGATGTCCTCCGGCGCGTCGGCCGGGACGGCACGCGCTGCCGCGAGCGCGCGCTCGACGCGACCACGCGCCACCGTGATCGCACCCGCGAGGTCGTCGGGCAGCGCCCCTTTGAGCCGCGTGTCGCGGTGGGGGCGCAGCGCGTCGGTGAGCAGGCGACCGGCGTCATCGACCCCGCCCGGGATCTGGTCGTCCTTGATCACCCCGCGGGTGCGGCGGGCGAGGTCGGTGAAGCGGCCGCCCGTGAGGTCGACTCCGCTCGTGGAGCTCACGATCTCCTCGAGCTGGTGCGCCTCGTCGATCACGACCACCTCATGGTCGGGCAGGATCACGCCGTCGGCCGCGAGGTCGAGGCCATAGAGGTGCAGGTTGACGACGACGATGTCGGCCTCGTTTGCCTGGAGGCGCGCCCCTTCCGCGAAGCACACGCCGCCGCTCGGACAGCGCGAGGCGCCCGGGCACTCGCGCGCGCTCACGCTCACCGCGGCCCACGCCTGGTCAGACGGCTCGACATCGAGCTCCGCACGGTCGCCGCTGTCGGTGACCGCCGCCCACCGGGCGAGTGCGACGAGCTCCTCCTTCGGCGCGCGCTCGGCCACGCCATCGAGGCCGAGCTGCTCGCCCGCGCCGTCGGTGCTGGCGAGCTCAGAGAGGCGCTGCATGCACAGGTAGTTGGAGCGTCCCTTCAGGACCGCCCACACGAAGGGCTCGTCGAGGTGGCGTTGGAGAAAGGGAAGGTCCTTGCCGGCGAGCTGATCCTGCAGCGCCTTGGTGGCGGTGGCGACGATCGTCTTCTTGCGGGCAAGGATCGCGGGCACGAGGTAGGCGAGCGTCTTGCCGGTTCCGGTGCCGGCCTGCACGGCGAGGTGGCGACGCTCGGTGATCGCGCCTGCCACGGCTTCGGCCATCTCGACCTGACCGAGCCGCACCTCGCCGCCGCCGGGAAGCTCGGCGACCACCTTCTCGAGGCTCGTCGTGACCGCGGACATGGTCAGGCGCCGGGCGAAGCGGTGTCGGTGACGGCACGGCTGCGCGTGGCATCGAACCCGGCCGCGACGAGCATCCAGCGCAGGATCGGCCCGATCAGCACCGCGACGACGACCGTGCCCACCCCGATCTGGCCGCCGATGACCCACCCGATCGCCACGCAGAAGAGCTCGACCCCGAAGCGCGCCGGCGCGAGCGGGTGACCGCGGCCGTGCAGGCCGAGCATCACGATCTCGGCCGGTCCAGGACCGAGCTCTGCGACCACGACAGCGGTGATGCCCGCGGCGACGAGGAAGAACCCTCCGGCGAACAGCGCGACACGCAGCGTCAACGCCTCGGTGTGCGGCAGCGCCTGGAGCACCACCGCGAGGATCGGTCCCACGAGGAGCAGCGCGAGGAACGTGCCGACTCCCGGACGCTGCCCGAGCGCGGTGCCAGCGGCGACGAAGGCGACCGCGAGCAGCATCGCGGCCAGGCCCACCGAGATGCCGGAGATCGACGCGATCCCGGTGGTGAGGACGTCGTAGGGCGCGACCCCGATCTCGCCGCGGATCATGAGCGCCACCCCGGTGCCAACGCCGAGCAACCCGGCGGCGAGCGTGAGGAGTCGGCCCGTGACGCGCTCAGGGTTCGACGAGATCGTCACTTGGAACGTTGTATCGCGACACGAGTCCGAGGATGGCATCGACGTCGCCGACCCACTCGAGCCTGCGGATCTGCGCGGCGCTGCGCCGGCCGCCGAGCGCTCGGAACAGCTCGAAGCGCCCCGCCGAGAGCGAAGCGACCGCTGGGCCATCGCCGACTTCGAACGACTCGCCGTCGACCGAGACCGTGGCCCGGCCCGCTGCGGCCTCGGTGAGGGTCTCGTGGAACGAGTCGAGGTAGAAGTCGAGCCCCACCAGCAGCGCCTCGTCGTCATCGGCGAGCCGTGGTCGACCGAGGGCGTGATCGACGTCGGCCGCGTGCTGCACGAGGTCGCCCACGAAGTGGGAGCCGAACTCGTAGCCGAAGAGCCGCAACCCGTCCTCGAAGCGGGGGCCCTCTCGGTCCCACTCTTGCGCGAGCTCCTCCACCGAGTGATCGAGGCGCTCTCGCACCTGCGCGGCCGTCCACTCGTCGGGGTTGCCGCGCCCGAACTCACCCGAGTTGAGGTCGGTGGCCAAGCCGACGACGTGGGCGATGGCGTCGTGGACCGTCCACGCGGGCGTGGCGGGCACGATCGTCGCGAGCTGTGCGGGGTTGAGGCCCCGCGCCACCTCGATGAGTCGGCGGCGCGTCCGCTGGTACACGAGACCGCAGTCGATCGGTCGCTCGATGATCACGTGACGAGCTCCTCGCCGGCGGTGACGAGGCGCTCGACGTCGGCCGTCGCCGCTGCGAGGTCGGTGAGCTCGCGCTCCACGGCCCCGTCAGGCGTGAGGAAGAGGAACACGACGCGCACCACGGGCTCCGCGGTGGCGCGCCCGATCGACACCGCATAGGCCGCGCCCTGGAGCCGGTAGCCGGCGACACGGCGGTCGAGCTCGTCAGGGTCGGAGGAGGCCGAGGTCTTGTGGTCGACCACGACGAGCCCGTCGGGGCTGCGGTAGAGGAGGTCGACGTACCCCTCGAGGAGGCGGCCCCCGATCGGGGTGCAGGCGTAGACCTCCCGCCAGTGCGGAGCCGCGGCTGCGGCCTGGACCACAGGCGCGCCGAGCGCGTCGCGCACGAGCTTCGTGACGTCCTCGGCACGGTCGGGCACTGCTTCGGCCTGGCACTGCGCGGCCACGGCAGCGTCGAGCCCTGCACCGGTGGCAAGGTCGATCGACTGGAGCACGCCGTGGACCGCACGGCCGACGCTGGTGCCGTAGCGGCCCTTGAGCCATGGCGGCAGGTCCAGGTCTCGCGGCCGCTTCTTCACGCCGTCGAGCGCGTCGTCCGGCTCGGTGAGATCGATGGGATCGGAGTCGGGACGGCCCTCATCGGTGAGGGCGGTCGCCGCCACCGCGCCGGGTTGAGATGCGAGCGCGAGCGCGGCCTCGCGCTCGGCCGCCCACGCGTCGAACGGGGGCGGTGCGGTGGGGGCGGCGAGCGGATCGCGGGTGAGCGGCACGGCGGTGCCTCCGAGGTCGGGCAGGCCGGCGAGCAGCTCGGCGCCCATGCCGATCACGAGCGCTTCGGCGTTGGTGCGGTTGCCGAGCCCCTGCGGCATCGAGCGCTCGGCGCGGTGGAGGGAGAGCACGAGGTGGTCGCACGCCCGCGTGGACGCGACATAGAGGAGGCGGATCCGCTCGTCGTAGCCATCTGCTCGTCGATCGGCTTCCATGCATCGAACTCCTCGGTGGTGACGTCCTTGCCGAGCTTGTAGCCGACGGGACCGCCGTCGCGCGGGAAGACCACGTCGACCGAGTTCGTGCTGCCGTTGATCCGCGTGGTCATGCCCGACACGATGGTGATCGGGAACTCGAGGCCCTTGGCGGCGTGGATGGTCATGATCCGTACCGCGTCGTCATCGGTCTCGGGGAGCACTGCCTCGGTGACCCGCGCGCCTTCGATCGTCTGCTGGTCGACCCAGCGGAGGTAGGACCGCAGGCTCCCGCCGGCCGCCTCGCTCCAGGCGCGGGCCTGATCGACGACGAAGCGAAGCCGTCGCCACACGTCGCGCGGCCGCCCGTCGGCGAAGCCCAGCTCGAGGGCGCGACGGTCGCGCGCGATGCGGTCGAGCAGCTCGGCCGGGCTCAGCCAGTGGCGAGCCTCGTGGAGCTCCCGCAGGAACGCGAGCCCCGCGTCGACGGGACCGGCATGCGGGTCGGGCGGCTCCGGGGTGTTGTAGCTCCACGAACCCTTGGCCTCGACCTTGTAGCGGAACAGGTCGTCGTCGCCGCAGGCCAGCAGCGGGGTGCGCAGTGCCGACACGACCCGCAGGTGATCGGTCGGGTCGTCGGCGGCGCGCAAGACCATCATCAAGTCGCGCACGGCGCGGCTGGCATAGACGAGCGAGCTCGACTCCGTGCGGAAGGCGATGTTCGCGGCGCCGAGGGCGTCCTCGAGGAACGGAAGCGAGGTGCGGGCCGGCACGAGGATCGTGATGTCCCCGAGCGTCGGGTCGCGCCAGCCGTCATCGCCGTCGCGCACCTGCCAGCGCTCCGCGATCGCCGTCGTGATCGCGTGGGCGACGTCGCGCGCCTCGGCCGCGCGCAGGACGTCGGCCTTGGTCTTCGGCGGATGCGGCGTGGCACCCAGCACCGACACTGCTGGTCCGCTCGGCGGCGCCCCCCGACGAGCGTCGAGTGGCACGTAGGTCGGCTGCGAGGGGTGGGGGACCTCGGTGGTGGGCGCTTCGGCCATGAGGGCGGCGAAGGTGGCGTTGACCCAACGGATGATGGGCTCGACCGTGCGGAAGTTGGCGGTGAGTGCCACGGCGCCGCCTGCCTCGGGGCCGAAGCGCTGCTCGGCCTCGATGAAGGTGCTGATGTCGGCGCGGCGGAAGCGGTAGATCGACTGCTTCGGATCACCCACCACGAAGAGGCGACC
>JBQTHC010000105.1:0-9108 GCA_052390255.1 Microthrixaceae bacterium | reverse complement strand
CTGCATCTGCTCGAGGGCGAGGACGCGGACGCCTTCGAGAGGCTTGCCGTTGGGCGCCGCATCGGCGTTGACGGTGTCTCCGAGGCGCACGTCCGGACCGTACGACAAATGTGACGACCCGTCAGATCTCGCCGTACCCTTGACGGATGGCCGCTCGCGGGATCCTCGGCGCCGCCGCGTACCTGCCCCACCGGCGGCTCGACCGCAGCACGATCGCACCCGTCGCGGGAACCGGGGGCGGCAAGGGCACGCGCACCGTTGCGAGCTACGACGAGGACACCACGACGATGGGGGTGGAGGCGGCGCGCACACTGCGACGGTCGCAAGGCGGGTGGACCCCGCACACCCTGTGGTTCTCGACCGTCGCACCCGCCTACGCAGACAAGACGAACGCCACCGCCATCCACGCCGCCCTGCACCTGAGCGCCGACGTCGGTGCGTTCGACGCGAACGGCTCGGTGCGCTCGGCGATGGGTGCCCTCCACGCCGCGCTCAGCGGCCGCGGGGGGCATGTCGTCGTGAGCGCCGACCTGCGCAGCGGCTTGGCTGGGGGACCGGACGAGTCGGCCTTCGGCGATGGCGCCGCCGCCCTCGCGATCGGAGACGAACACGACGGCCCCATGCTCGCGGAGCTCATCGGTGGCGGCTGGGCAACCGAGGAGTTCCTCGACCGCTGGCGCGCTCCCGGCGACGACCGCTCCAAGGTGTGGGAGGAGCGGTTCGGCGAGACCCGCTACCTCCCGCTCGGTCAGAGGGCGTGGGACGACGCGCTGAAGTCCGCCGGTGTGGTCGCGGAGCAGGTCGACCATGTTGCCATCGCTGGTCCCCATGCCCGTGCGAACGCCGCGCTCGCCAAGGCGCTGGGGGTGGGCGAACGGCTCGTCGCCGACCTGGCCGCGTCCGTCGGCAACCTCGGCGCGGCCCAGCCTGCGTTCGTCCTGACCGCGGCGCTCGAGGCCGCGGCGCCGGGCAAGGTCATCGCGCTCGTGGTGCCGGCGGACGGCGCGCACGTGCTGCTGTTCCGCACCACCGACGCGCTCACCGCGTGGGAGCCCGCTCGCTCCGTCGCCGCGCAGGTCGACGCGGGCGCGCCGCTCCCGTACGGCACCTACTTGCGTTGGCGCGGCCTGCTCTCGGTCGAGCCGCCGCGTCGCCCCGAGCCCGCGCGCCCCTCGGCGTCGGCAGCGGGGCGGTCGACCGACTGGAAGTTCGGCTTCGTCGGGTCGAGTGGCGACGACGGCACCGTGCACCTGCCGCCCCAACCCGGAGACGCGGCATCGGAGCCGATGGCGGATGCGAGCGGCACGATCGCCACGTTCACGGTCGACCGGCTCGCGTACTCGCCGAGTCCGCCCGTGGTGTTCGCGGTGGTCGACTTCGACGGGGGCGGCCGGCTGCCGGTGGAGCTCACCGACGTGGACGTCGACGAGGTGCGCATCGGCGCGCGCGTCGAGCTCACGTTCCGCAGGCTCTTCACCGCCGACGGCATCCACAACTACTTCTGGAAGGCGAGGCTGACCTAGATGGGCTCGCACGGGATCCGAGATCGCGTCGCCATCGTCGGCATGGGGTGCACGCGGTTCGCCGAGCACTGGGACAAGGGCCTCGACGACCTGCTCCTCGACGCGACCGGCGAGGCGTTCACGAGCGCGGGCGTGACCAAGGACGACGTCGACGCCTACTGGCTCGGCACCGCGCAGGGCGGCATGTCGGGGATGCTGCTCGCCAAGCCCTTGCAGCTCGACGGCAAGCCGGTGACGCGCGTCGAGAACATGTGCGCCACCGGCTCGGAGGCGCTCCGCCAGGCCGCGTACGCGGTGGCGTCCGGCGCGTACGACCTCGCGATGGCAGTGGGCGTGGAGAAGGTGAAGGACTCGGGCTACCAAGGGCTCAACGCGTTCCCGGTGCCGAGCGACGGCACGCAGCGCACGCTCACCGCGGCCGCGATGTTCTCGATGGTCGCCCCTGCATACGCGGAGCGCTACGGCGTGCCGATGAGCGAGCTCAAGGCGGTGCTCGCCAGGATCGCGTCGAAGAACCACTTCAACGGCGCGCGCAACCCTCGCGCCCAGTTCCGTCGCGAGATGTCGGTCGACCAGATCCTTGCGATGCCCGATGTGGCCGGGTGCCTCTCGGTGTTCGACTGCGCCGGCGTGGCCGACGGCGCGGCCGCGGCGATCGTGTGGCGCGCCGAGGACGCGCATCGCTACACCGACTCGCCGCTCTTCGTGAAGGCCCTCAGCTTCGTCGCCGGCAACGGGTCGGGCCTCCCGGACCCGTCCTACGACTACACGACGTTCCCGGAGATCGCCGCCTGCGCGGCTGACGCCTACACCCAGGCCGGCATCACCGATCCGCGCGCCGAGCTCGCCATGGCTGAGGTGCACGACTGCTTCACCCCCACCGAGCTCGTGCTCATGGAGGACTTGGGGTTCTGCGAGCGCGGCACCGCGTGGAAGGAGATCCAGGCCGGGACCTTCGACCTCACGGGGGATCTGCCCGTGAACCCCGACGGGGGCCTCAAGAGCTTCGGGCACCCCGTCGGCGCCTCGGGGCTGCGGATGATGTTCGAGGCATGGCTCCAGCTCCGACACGAAGCGCCGCCGGAGCGGCAGATCGCGACGGCCGCGGACCGCCACCTCGCTCTCACCCACAACCTCGGCGGCTACCCGGGGGAGATGGTGAGCTTCGTGAGCATCCTCGGCACCGAGCGCACGACCTGACGCTGCCGCACGAGGGGTAGCGTCCCCGCCCATGCTGCTGCGCGTCGATCGGGTGGAGGTGCGGGCGGCGCGTCGCCACGTCATCGAGGTGGAGTGGTCGGCCACGTCCGAGCAGCTCGCGTGGTCCATCACCAACACCGCCGACGGGCCGGTGGCCGTCGACGCGGTAGCGCTCGTGTGTCGGCTCGAGTCGGCACACGAGCCGTTGCGAGTCCTGCGCCACGGCTACCAGTCGTGGTCACCGACCGCCGTGGCCACCTTCCGAGTCGACCAGGACCCGTCCCGAGCGCCTGGTGTGCGCTCGCTCGTGCTCGGCATGCACCACGCAGACCCTGATGTGGCGGAGGCCGACGAGCTCCGCAGCGAGCTCGTCACCGCGCTGCGCGACGCCGCCGGGTCTGTGGCGATGGTCGGGTTCCTCGGTGGGTCAGAGCACGACGGCACGATCCGCGTGCGACCAGCGCGCGACGGGTCCGACGCGATCGAGGTATGGATCGAGGCGTACCTGGGTGGCGCCGTCCTCGGCAGCGACGAGCGACGTGCGCTCCACGACGTCATGCTCGGGGCGGGGGAGGGCGACCCGTCGCCACTGCTCGAGACGTGGGCTGCTGCCTTCGGCGCGGCTGCCTCGGCACGCGTGAGTGCCCCGTACCAGGTGGGCTGGTGCTCGTGGTACCACTACTTCCACGGCGTGACCGAGGACGACCTGCGCTCGAACCTCGCTCGCGCGGACGAGTGGCCCTTCGACGTCTTCCAGCTCGACGACGGCTTCCAATCCGCGATCGGCGACTGGCTCACCACGAACGATCGCTTCCCGACGCCGGTCGACGGGCTCGCTGCGGCGATCGCTGCGACCGGACGGACTCCGGGGATCTGGCTCGCCCCGTTCCTCGCGAGCCCGTTCTCCCGGGTCGCCGCAGAGCATCCGACCTGGCTCGCGACGCACGCGGCGTCGGGCACCCCGCTCGTCGGCATGATCAACGACGGATGGGGTGGCGTGGTCCACACCCTCGACACCACCAACCCGGACGTGCTGCAGCGCATCGAGGACGTGGCGCGAGCGCTCGTCGAGGCCGGCTTCCCGTACCTGAAGCTCGACTTCACCTACGCGCCCTCCTTGCGCGGTGCGTACGCCGACCCGACCCGCACCCCGGCTCAGCGCGTCCGCGCGGGGTTCGAGGCCGTTCGCCGGGGCGCAGGCGACTCGACGTTCCTGCTCGGCTGCGGCGCCCCGCTCGGCGCCACCGTCGGCATCGTCGACGGCATGCGGATCGGCGACGACGTGGGGCCGTGGTGGCACGCGACTCCTGACGCATACCACCCTGCCGGCCACGAAGGCGGTGAGCCCGCGACCGTCAACGCGTGGCGCAACACGCTCAGCCGCTCGTTCCTGCACCGGCGGCTGTGGCTCAACGATCCCGACTGCCTCATGCTGCGCACGGACAAGACCCAGCTCGACGCGGCGCAGGTCCGAGCGTGGGCGCTCGCGGTGGGTGTCAGCGGTGGGATGGCGCTCGTGTCCGACGATCTCTCGCTCCTGCGCGCCGACGCACGATCGTTGCTCGACGAGGTGATAGCGCTCGGCCGAATGGTCGACGCCGAGGCGTGTGGGCCCCGTGGTCGAACGCCGCGTTGCCTCGACCTGCTCGACGCCGACCCGCCCTCGCGCCTCGCCACGGCCACCGTCGAGCTCGTCGGCGATCCCGCGAGCGGCACCGCGCACGTCCAGGGACTGCTCGCGTAGCGCGCGAGGCCTTGGGTCAGGCGCGCTCCGCCGCCTCGGTGGCTGCCAGCGCGCGCCGGTCGATCTTCTGCATCGGGGTGAGCGGCAAGGCGTCGACGATGCGGATCGCCTCGGGCAGCTTGTAGGCCGCGAGCTGAGGCGCGAGGAACCCGCGCACGTCGTCGAGCGACGGCGGGCGGTCCGTGTCGGCCGGCACGATCACGGCCACGCCGATCTCGCCCATCACGTCGTGCGGTCGTGGGACGACCGCGACGTCGGACACCAGCGGGTGTTCGGCGAGCGCGCTCTCCACCTGCGCTGGGTACACGTTGTACCCACCGCGGATGAACATCTCCTTCTTTCGACCCGCGAGCCGCAGGTTGCCGCGGTCGTCGATCAGCCCGAGGTCGCCGGTGCGCAGCCAGTCACCGTGGAACGCGGCCGCGGTCGCGTCGGCGTCGCACCAGTACTCGCTCATCGTGGTGGGGGACCGGAGCCACACCTCGCCCACCTCACCTACCGGGAGGTCGTTGCCGTCATCGTCATGCACACCGACCTCGATGCCACCCCGCGGCGTGCCGACCGTGTGCAGCGCCACATCGTCGTCGGCGTCGAAGGGCGTGCCGGTTCCGCACCCACCGGACTCGGTGGAGGAATAGCGGATCGAGTAGGCCGCACCGAAGCGCTCGCGCGCCTCGCGCACCATCGCCGGTGGCGACGCGGCCCCGCCCACGATCAGCGTCTGGACGCAGTCGAGGTCGTAGGACTCGAGGTCCTCCTTGAGGAACAGCGCGAACTGCGGCGCGACGCCGCCGACCGACGGGATCCGCTGCTCGGCGATGACCGCGAGCGCGTCGGCGGCACGCCAGCGACCGAGGATGTGGGTGGTCGTCCCGAGGCGCAGGTACCACGGCAGCTTCGTCATGAACCCGACGTGCGCGAACTGCGTGCCCGCGAGCATCGGCGTTGGCGGCGCGCTCGGGTCACCCCATGCATCGGCCACGTCGATGCGCGTCGCGGCGGCGAGCTGGCGGTCACGGAAGAGCGCTCCCTTCGGTTGGCCGGTGGTCCCGGACGTGAACACGAGCGCAACGGGTCGCTCCGGGTCCTCGGCCAGACGGGATGGCGGATCCGCCGCGTCGCGGCGACGCAGCGCCTCGACGTCGTCGGCGCTCGCGAGCGTGAGCGCCCCGCCTGCCTCCGCGGCGACCGCCGCCTGCTCGGGAGGCGCGAGTCGCGGGTTCACGCCAGCGGTGATCGCACCGATCTTGGCGGCGGCGGCATACGCGATCACGTAGCGGCTGTCGGACGCGAGCCGCAGGAGCACGACGTCGCCCGGCCCCACGCCCGCGTGGGCCATCCCGGCCGCCACCTCGTCGGACGCACGGTCGAGGTCTGCGTAGGAGACGCGCGTGCCATCGGGGTCTACCAGCGCCGTGCGATCGCCGAAGCGACGCGCCGCCGCTCGCACGGTCGCCGCGAGCGTCAACGGATCTTTGGTTCGATGCGCTGGCCCGACGAGAACACCTGCTGGCCCTCGGCCAGCGCGGCCTCGCTCATCGCCAGGTTGAGGAACGTGTTGCCGAGCTCGAGCGTCTGCTTGCGCGTGAGCTCGCGTGCGGCCCACAGCGTCCGAAGGCTCGCCTGCACCGCGGTGGGTGGCTGCGATGCGATCGCCGCGGCGATCCGGTGCGCGGCTGCGTGGAGCTCGGCCGCCGGGGTCACCTCGGTGACGAGACCGATCTCGAGCGCGCGTGCCGCGCTGATGCGCTCGTGGTTGCCCATGAGGGTCATGCGGACGACCTCGCCGAAGGGCATGCGGTGCAGCATGAGCGTGGGCTCGAACACAGCGGGCATGCCGTAGGTGACGTGCGGGTCGAAGAACGTTGCGTGCTCCGCCGCGACGAGGATGTCGGCCTCGCCGAGGAGGTAGAAGGCGCCCCCGCAGGCCATCCCGTTCACGGCGGCCACGACCGGCTTCCAGCACTCGTTGCTGCGCGGACCGAGGCGGGCGCCGGGATCGACGTAGGTGAACGGGTCGAACGTGTACTCGATGCCACCGTCGGAGGGCACCTCGTCTCGGTCGATCCCGGTGCAGAACGCCTTGTCGCCCGAGGCGGTCAGCACGACGGCGCGCACCCCGTGATCGTCGCGCACGTGCGACCACGCAGCTGCCATCTCCTCGCACATCGTCGCGGTGAACGCGTTGAGGCGGTCGGGGCGATCGAGCGTGATCGTGGCGACGCCGTCGGCAGCCTCGTACCGGATGGTGGTGAGCGCGCTGGGGTCCATCGGTCGGCGACGCTATCTGGTCCGCCCGCGCAGGAACCGCTGCGACCACCGCCACGCCGTCGCGCGAGCATCCATCCGTGGATGCGCTGCGCTGGGCGACGCCGAACCCCGATCAGAACGAGGAGTGGGCCGCACTGCTCGCCGCGATCGAGGCCGTCGACATGCGAGGCGAGACCTACACGCGGGAGGACCTCGATGATGAGTGGTCCTCGGTGTGGGCGCACCCCGCAACCGACGCCATGTTCGTGTGGGACGGGCCCGAGCTCGTGGCCTTCGGATGGCTCAAGGCGATGCCGGGCACGCGCGAAGCGCACCGCGTGTCGTGCTGGGGCGGGGTGCACCCGACGCACCGGCGCCGCGGCATCGGTGCCGCGCTGCTCGACTGGATGCTCGAGCGCGCTACCGCGATCGGCGCTGGCTTTGACTCCGCGCTCGAGGTGTCGGTACAGGTCGACGCGACGCAGGTGCAGCAGGACCTGGTAGCGCTCGCGACGCGCGCCGGCTTCGCGCCGATCCGTCACTTCCTCGAGGTGGCGCGGCCGGTCGTCGAACCGGTGCCTGCGCTCCCCGCGCCGGCGGGCCTGCGGCTCGTGCCCTGGAGCGACGACTTCGACGAAGCCGCGCGCCTCGCGCACGTGGAGTCGTTCGCGGATCACTGGGGGAGCGAGCCGCGCACGCCCGAGGAGTGGAGTCAGTGGTACACGGGGCACCGCAGCTTCCGCCCCGACCTGTCGCTCCTCGCGGTCGACGAGGCAACGGACGAGGTCGCGTCGATCGTGCTGTGCAGCTCCCATCCGCAGGACTGGGACGTCGTGCCCCGCGAGGCCTGGGTCAACACGGTGGGCACTCGTCGCGCGTGGCGCGGCAGGGGCGTCGCCCGCTGGCTCCTCGCCGAGTCGCTCCGTCGCGTCGCCGCGGCCGAGGACGCCTTCGAGCGGGCCATCCTCGGTGTCGACGAGGAGAACCCGACGGGCGCGCTGCGCCTCTACCGCGCGCTCGGCTTCGCGGATGATGTGCGCCGCGTCACGCTGCTCGCCCGCGGGCCGGTGACCTGAGGTGGCGCGAGTTCGAGGCGTCGGTCGATCTCGCCGCCCATCACCTGGCAGCCCACCAGCGGGTGGTCGAACCGGCACAGGAGCGCGCCGCCCAGGTAGTCACGGGCCTGCGCCAAGCGATCGATCTCCGCCGAGAGCGCGTCGAGCCGTTCCCGTCCAATGGCCTTCCAGGTCGCGTTGTCGGGAGCGTCGAGAACTCCGATGATCTCCTCGAGCGACAGTCCCGCGTCCTGCAGCATCCCGATGAAGACCAGTCGGCGGGACTCGGGTCGTGTCACGAGATCGGTGCTCTCACCGCTCATGGCGTGACACGCCGCCTGGGGTCAGGTGATGCCGAGCATGCGGCGTGCGTTGCCGCGCATGATCTTCTCCACCACGTCGGTCGGCACGTTGCGCATCAGCTCGGTCGCGACGGCCTTGGTGTCGGGCCAGGTGGAATCGGTGTGCGGGTAGTCGGTCTCGAAGGTGACGTTGTCAACGCCGACCTTGTCGAGCGCGTCGATGCCGTGCTGGTCGCGGAAGAAGCAGCCGTAGATCTGGCGGTAGTAGTACGTCGACGGCGGCTCCGGCACGAGGTCGGCCACCTCGCCCCACGCCCGATGCTCGAGCCACACCGTGTCAGCGCGCTCGAGGATGTAGGGGATCCAGCCGATCTGGCCCTCGCTGTAGGCGAGCTTCACGTCGGGGAACTGCACGAGCTTGCCCGAGAAGAGCCAATCACTCATGGACGCCATCGCGTTGTTGAAGCTGAGCGTGGCGGCAACCGCAACCGGCGCGTCGGGTGACGTCGCGGGCATGCGCGACGACGAGCCGATGTGCATGCAGATCACGGTCTGCGTGTCCTGGCATGCCGCGATGAACGGGTCCCATTCGCCGGAGTGGATCGACGGAAGCCCGAGGTGCGGCGGGATCTCGCTGAAGCACACGGCGCGTGCGCCGCGCTCGGCGTTGCGCACGACCTCCTTCGCCGCGAGCGTCGCGTCCCAGAGCGGGATGATCGGCAGCGGGAGGAGCTGGCCGTCGGAGTCGCCGCACCACTCCTCGACCATCCAGTCGTTGTACGCGTAGACGCACGCCTCGCCGAGCTCGCGGTCTTTCGCCTCGGTGAACGTCTGACCACAGAAGCGCGGGAAGCTCGGGAAGCACAGCGACGCCTCGACGTGGTTCATCACCATGTCGTCGACGCGCGCCTTCGGCTCGTAGCAGCCGGGGCGCATCTCGTCGTAGGTGATCGGCGACATCGTCATGTCGTCACGGTCGAAGCCGACGGCGGCGACGTGGCGCTTGTGGATGTACACCAGGTCCTCGAACACCC
>JBQTHC010000104.1:0-22180 GCA_052390255.1 Microthrixaceae bacterium | reverse complement strand
CGTCATCGTGGGTCGCAGCGCGCCCGCGACGTCCGCCATGCCGGCGAGCAGGCCGCCCCCTCCGACGGGTACCACGAGCGCGTCGAGATCAGGGTGGTCGGCGAGCATCTCGAGCGCAACCGTTCCCTGGCCTGCGATCACCACGGGATCGTCGTACGGGTGCACGAACACGCGGCCCTCGGTGGCGACGATCTGGTGGACCTCCTCCGCTGCCTCCTCGAGATCGCCACCATGGAGCAGCACTCGCGCACCGAGCATCTCAGTGCGATGCACCTTGACGAAGGGGGTCGCCGCCGGCATCACGATCGTTGCATCGATGCCCAGGCGGGCCGCATGACGGGCAACGGCCTGCGCGTGGTTGCCGGCGGACATCGCGACCACTCCGCAGGCGCGCTCGTCGTCGCTGAGGGAGAGCAGCTTGTTGAGGGCGCCGCGCTCCTTGAACGCAGCGGTGAACTGGAGGTTCTCGAACTTCACGACCACGTCGCGGCCCAGCACCGCGCTCAACGTCTGGGAGCGAGCGCTCGGTGTCCGCTCGACCGCACCGGCGATCCGCTCGGCGGCGGCGTGCACGTCATCGAGGGTCACCGCAGGGAGGGACGACGACGTGGTCATGCAGCCAACGATCGCACAGGTGGACGCTCGGCGATGTCGGTCATCCGGGCTGTGAGCGCTCGATCGTGGCGCCGGCGAGCATCGCCGGGTCGGGCACCGCGCCGACGCCCGGCGCGTCCGGGAGCGGCACGAGCCCGTCGGCTCCGGGCAGGCGCGGGTCGGCGAGGTCGCGATCGAAGCGACCCCGCGGATCGAGGTCAGGCGGCAACGTCATGCCCGGCAGCGCGGCCACCGCAAGGTTCGCGGCCCGGCCCAGTCCCGTCTCGAGCATGCCGCCCACCCAGGCCGGTAGGCCGACCTCGACGCAGCGGTCGTGGATGGCTCGGGCGGCGACCCACCCGCCCACGCGGCCCGGCTTCACGCACAAGATGCCGCAGGCGCCAAGCGCGAGCGCCGCGTCGAGGGTTGCCAGCGAGGTGATCGACTCGTCGAGGCAGATGGGGGTGCTGAGGCGGATGGCCAGCCGCGCGTGACCCACGAGGTCGTCGGGTGCCAGCGGCTGCTCCAGGCACGTCAGTCCGGCAGCGTCGAGTCGCTCGAGCTCCGCGACGTGGTCCGGCTCGTCGGCCCGGAAGCTGCCGTTCGCATCCGCTTGCAGGGACACGTCCGGTCCGACGTGGTCGCGCAGCGCCATCACCGGCTCGGCGGCTCGCGACGGCGCGACCTTCACGCGCAGCCGCGCTGCACCCGCGGCGAGCGCGCGGTCGGCTTCGGCGAGCAGATCGACGACATCGTCGTGCAGCCCCAGCGAGGCACCGGCGGGGACCGCGGCCGCGGTGGCGCCCAGCCAGCTGGCGAGCGAGCGGTCTGCGGCGCGGAGCTGCGCGTCGAGCACGGCGAGCTCGAGCGCCGCGGTCGCCATCGGGTGCCCGCGCACCGCGGCGAGGTGGGAGCCGAGCGCGACCCCGTCGCCGATCGGCCCGGCCCACGCGCGCGGGAGGAGGTGGTCGCGCAGGACGAGCGACACGCCCTCGACGTACTCGGGCGCGTAGGTGGGCTCGACCTCGGCGACGCACTCCGCCCAGCCCTCCGACTCCTCTGCGAGCACGTGGACGAGCAGGACCGTCCGCTCCGTTCGCGGACCAGCCGCCGAGCGCAAGGGCGTGGACAGCGGCAGCCGGAGACGCAGCACCTCGACGGCCTCGACCCGGACGGAGTCGAGGGGGTCGAGGGCCGTCACCTCGCCATGCTCGCGCGCAGGACGCTCGCCGCTCGGCTCAGCTCCGTCCCCGGTAGCCTTTGACGCCATGACCGTCATCGCGACCAGCCACGGGGTGCTGAAGGCGAACGACCCGTGCTGGTGCGGGAGCGGCAGGAAGTTCAAGCGCTGCCACAAGGCCGCCACCGATCGGGTTCGGCCGGGGCGGGTCAGCGCGATGCGCAGCGTTCCGGCTGGCATCCCGCGGCCGCCCTACGCAGACTCCGGCGAGCCCGTGAGGGTCCGGGAGAACCCGGTCCAGACGCCGGATGTGATCGAGCGCATGCGTCGCGCAGGCAAGGCCGCGGCGGAGGTGCTCGCGATCACCGCTGCGGCGATCGAGCCGGGCGTCACCACCGACGAGCTCGACGCCATCTGCCACCAGGCCTGCATCGACCGCGGCGGCTACCCGAGCCCGCTCAACTACAGCGGGTTCCCGAAGTCGCTGTGCACCTCCGTGAACGAGGTGATCTGTCACGGCATCCCCGACGACCGCAGGTTGCTCGATGGCGACATCGTGAACCTCGACGTCACGATCTTCCTCGACGGCGTGCACGGCGACACCAACGCCACCTTCGCGGTGGGCAACATCGACGACGAGAGCCAGCGGTTGATCGAGGTCACGCGTGAGTGCCTCGAGCGGGCGATCGCAGCGGTGCGCCCCGGCGAGCCCTTCAACGCGATCGGTCGGGCCATCCAGGACCACGCGGAGGGGAGTGGCTTCGGCGTCGTGCGCAGCTTCGTCGGTCACGGGATCAGCACGCAGTTCCACACGGACCTTCACGTGCCGCACTACTACGAGCCGCGGCTCCTCACTCCGATGGAGGAGGGCATGACCTTCACGATCGAGCCGATGATCACGCTGGGGGCGTGGGAGCACGATCTGTGGGACGACGGTTGGACCGCGGTCACCGTGGATCGCCGTCGTACGGCCCAGTTCGAGCACACGCTCGTGGTCGCCGCCGACGGGGCGGAGGTCCTCACCCGTCCCTGACGCGGCGCAGAGCAGCGGCGAGGTCGCCCCGCGGCTCCACGGCGACGTCGCCCAAGCCGAGGAACGTCGCGAGCTCCTCGAGGCGCTCGACCAGCACCGGCAACGAGCGGTCCGGGTCGAAGCTCGGCTCGGCGTGCGCAGCCCGAACCCGGAGCGTGCCTGCCTGGCGGTCCGCCTTCAGGTCGACCCGCGCCACGAGCTCGCCGTCGTGCAGGAACGGCAGCACGTAGTAGCCGTGGACCCGCTTCGCGGCCGGCACGTAGATCTCGATCCGGTAGCGGAACCCGAACAGTGCCTCCACGCGCTCGCGCTCCCACACGAGCGAGTCGAACGGCGACAGCAGCGCAGACCCTCGGACCCAGCGCGGGAGCACCGCCTCGGGATGCAGGAAGGCGGGATGCCGCCACCCCTGCACGGCAACCGCACGCAGCGCGCCGTCGGCCGTGAGCTCCGCGAGCAGGCGGCGAGCCGTGACGATGTTGATGCGGTGGTAGTCGGCGAGGCAGCGCGCCGAGCCGCCGCCGTGGCTGCGCGCGGCGAGCATCAGGAGGGACTTCTGCGCGTCGTCCTCGGATGGTGTCGGTCGCGCGAGCACCTCGGCGGGCACAACCTGCTCGGGGCTCACGTAGCGGCGGCTGAAGCTCGCCGGGTTGCGCAGCGCGCTCACCTCGCCGTTCCAGAAGAGCAGCTCGACCGCCTTCTTCGCGTCGCTCCAGTTCCACATGCTCCCCGGGGCAGCCTTGCCGCGCTTGATCGCGTCGCCGAGGTGCTCGAGCTCGCCGAGCGTCACCGGGCCGCGGTCCCGCACGGCCTCGAGCAGGTCGCGGACGAGCGCCGGACGTCGCGCCGCCACCTTCACCATCCCGCCCCAGGCGTGGTCCATCCGCATGCGCCACCGCAGCAGCGGGTGCAGCTCCACCGGGAGGAGCGACGCCTCATGGCCCCAGTACTCGAACACCTCGCCGCCGCCCCACAGCCAGTCGCTCAGCGCGGTGCGCGGATACGGGCCGAGGCGCGCGAGGAACGGCAGCTCGTGTGAGCGCGTGAGCACGTTGACCGAATCGATCTGCACGAGCCCGACGCGTTCCAGCACCCGCCGAAAGTGCCGCCGATCGACCCGCCCTGTGGGACGCGGATCGGTGAACCCCTGCGCGTGCAGGGCGATCCGTCGGGCTTCGGCCATGCGGAGGGTGTCCGAGGTCAGCGGCATGATCCGGGCAGAGTAGGTTCCGCGGACAGGATCACGACCACCGCCGACCGAGGAGACCACATGCGCGTCGTCGTCGACTACGACCTCTGCGAGAGCAACGCACTCTGCATGCAAGCCGCCCCCGAGGTGTTCGAGGTGCGCGACGATGACTTCCTCTACGTGCTCCAGGACGAGCCCGGCGAGGAGCTGCGGGAGAAGGTGCAAGAGGCAGTGCGCCGCTGCCCGAAGCAAGCCATCTCCCTCGAGGACTGAACCGCCCGCGTGCGCGCGCAACGCATCGTCATCGTCGGCGCGTCGCTCGCGGGCCTGCGCGCCGCGGAGGAGCTGCGGCATCGCGGCCACGAGGGCCCGATCCACATGGTCGGTGAGGAGCCCCACCGTCCGTACGACCGCCCGCCGCTGTCCAAGCAGGTGCTGGCCGGCAGACGCGAGCTGGACGCGACCGCGCTGGGCGTGGTCGGCGCGACGATCGACGACCTCGATCTCGAGTGGCACCTCGGCACGGCTGCTACCGGCCTCGACCTCTCAGCACGTTCGGTCACGCTCGGCGGGGGAGAGCGGTTGCCGTTCGACGGGCTGGTCATCGCAACGGGCGCGTCACCGCGACGTCTGCCCGGTACAGATCACATCGACGGTGTCTTCACGCTGCGGACGCTCGACGACTGCATCGCGATCCGAGCGGTGCTCGACACGTCGCCGCGGCGGGTTGCCGTGGTCGGAGCCGGCTTCATCGGTGCGGAGGTGGCGGCCACCTGCCGCGGCCTGGGTCTCGAGGTCACGCTCATCGAGGCGCTCCCGGTGCCGCTCGAGCGCGGCCTCGGCACCCAGATGGGCACCGTGATGGGCGAGATCCACCGTGACCACGGCGTCGATCTCCGATTGGGGGTCGGCGTAGTGACGATCGAGGGCGGCGAGCGGGTCGAGCGGGTGCGGCTGACCGACGGCGCACAGCTCGACGTTGATCTGGTCGTGGTCGGCGTCGGTGTGAGCCCCAACACAGGGTGGCTCGACGGCTCCGGTCTCACGCTCGACAACGGCGTCGTCTGCGACGAGACCTGCCAGGCGGCACCGGGGGTGGTCGCCGCCGGCGACGTGGCACGCTGGCCGAACCGTCGCTACGACGAGGTGATGCGGGTGGAGCACTGGGACAACGCGATCGAGATGGGCGCGCACGCAGCGCGGACGCTGCTCGCCGGACCGGGTGAGGCCGAGGCCTACGCGCCGGTTCCGTGGTTCTGGTCGGATCAGTACGACCGCAAGGTCCAGCTCGCCGGTCGTGCGGCCGCCGACGACCAGGTCGAGGTGGTCTCGGGATCCCTCGAGGACCGTCGCTTCGTGGCGCTGTTCGGGCGAGCGGGTCGCGTCGTCGGCGTGCTCGGGATGAACCAGCCCGCCAAGGTCATGCAGTGGCGCGCGCTCCTCGAACAGCCCACTGCCTGGGACGAAGCGCTCCGAACCGCCGAGGCAGCGAGATGACCGGCGCCTCGTTCCTCCTGCTCGCGCTCACCCTGGTGGTGGCCGCCGGGGACTGGCACGCGGTCTTCCACCGCCTCACGGCCCTCGAGTACGTGTGCAAGCCACTCACGATGGTGGTGCTGATCGCCACCGCCGTCGCGCTCGACGTCGATCAGCCTGCGGTGCGCGTGTGGTTCGTCGTGGCGCTCGTGTTCTGCCTGCTCGGCGACGTGTTCCTCATGTTGCCTTCGGACAAGTTCGTGTTCGGCCTCGCATCGTTCCTGATCGGCCACCTCGCGTACATCGTCGGGATGCAGGTCGATGGTGTCGTCGCCACCCGTCTCGCCGTTGGCGCGGTCCTGGTCCTCGTCGTGGTGGTGGTCGTCGGCACGCAGATCGTCGGTGGTGTGCGCCGCGGCTCGGAGCCGGAGCTCACGGGGCCGGTCCTCGCCTACATGACCGTCATCTCGGTGATGGTCATGAGCGCGATCGGGACGGGACACCCCGCGGCGATCCTCGGCGCCGGCTCGTTCTTCGCGAGCGACGCGCTGATCGCTTGGAACCGGTTCCTACGCGAGACGCGTCACGCGCGCTTGGCGATCATGGTCACCTACCACCTCGCGCAGATCGGGCTGGTCCTCAGCCTCGTGTGAGCACCTGGGTATCAGCTCAACTCAGCAGTGCTGCGAGCGGTGCCGCCTCGCGTGCGCACAGCCCCACCGTGACCCGCATCCGCTCGACGTGCTGGAGAAGCGTCTGCTTCGCCTGCGGCACCGGGTGCTCGGCGAGGAAGGCCTCGACATCGGCTGCGAGGGCCGAGTCCGTGATCGCTCGGATGCCCTGGAGCATCCGCACGATGCTGTTCGAGGGGAAGCGCTCGTTCATGGCTTCCCATCCGTCGCACACGGCCCGCCAGGCGAGCTCGGCGTTGTCACGGTTCGCGATGCACGCACCGATCAGGAACGGCGCGTTCTGCGTCCGGACCTCGGAGGTCATCGTGAGCGCGAGCACCTCCCGCATCAGGGACGGGTCGCGGACCTCCGCAAGTGCGTACAGGTACCGCTGCTCCTCCTGGGGCGTCGAGGCGGTGCGGAACCCGGCGAGGATGCTGTCGAAGACGGTGCGGTCGGCTCGGGCCGCACTCGCCCGCACCACGGCCGCGGCGACGTTCGCCTCGACGCTTGCGGTGTCGGATCGGTAGCACTCGAAGAGCTCGGCCACCCGTCGCTGGGCGTCCGCGTCGTCGCCGAGAACGGTGAGCGCACCGATGAGCGCGCCGCGCAGCTCGCGGTCACGGTCGGTGTCGACCGAGCGCCCGTCCCAGCCCAGCCGCTCGAGTCCGGGGAGCACGAGGGCGCGCACCCGTTCGTGCAGCGCCGCGCGCGCTGGGCCGTCGACGAGGCGCTCGAGCTGATCCAGCCCTCCGAGCAGGCGGCGCCACACCGAGACGTCGGTCTCGTGCCCGAACCCTTCCGCGAGGGCGAGGAACTCTGCCGCAGGAGTCACGCCAGCGAGCACCGCGGCCCACGTGTCGTCAACGAGGCCGTAGCGCTCGACGTCGCTCAGCCGGGGTCCCGGCTCGTCAGTGAGCGCGGCCCGGAGGTCTGGCGCGTAGCGCACCCGGTAGAAGCCGTGCCCCTCCACGTTGGCGACCACCCATGCGATGGGATCCGCCATGTCCAGCTCGAGGGTGTCACCGTCGAGCAGCGCGGTGATGGTGGATTCCCCGCCTGAGGCCGTGCCGATCCGGAGCTGCATCGGGATGGCCCAGCGCCGCTGGTCGGTGTCGTCGGCGAGGTAGCGCGAGGGCTGCTGGCTCAGGACCAGCTGGCGGCCCTCGCGCTGCGCCGAGACGGACACGATGGGATGGCCCCCCTGGAAGATCCAGGAGTCCATGATGCGACGCACCGGCTCGCCCGTCGCGACCTCGATCGCGTCCCAGAGATCTGTGGTCTCGGTGTTGTCGAACCGGTGGGTCGCCATGTACTTGCGGATGCCGGCCCGGAAGGGCCCCTCGCCGAGGTACTGCTCGAGCATTCGCACGACCGCCGCGCCCTTCTCGTAGGTGAGGACGTCGAACATCCCCTCGGCGTCGGCGGGCGACACGACGGGGTACTCGATCGGTCGCGTGCTCGCGAGTGCGTCGGTGTCGAACGCAGTGCTGCGAGCGAGGCTGAAGCTCGCCCAGCGCTCCCACTCCGGCCGGAACGCGTCGGTGACCTTCAGCTCCATGAACGTGGCGAACGCCTCGTTCAACCAGATGCCGTTCCACCAGCGCATCGTGACGAGATCGCCGAACCACATGTGCGCGAGCTCGTGCGCGATCACGTCGACGACGTTCTGCAGCTCTCCTTGCGTGGCGTGTCCGGGGTCGGCGAGCAGCAGCGTCTCGCGGAACGTCACGCAGCCGAGGTTCTCCATCGCCCCGAACGCGAAGTCGGGGATCGCGACGAGGTCCATCGAGTCACCGGGGTAGGGCAGGTGGAAGTAGTCGGCGAGGTAGCGGAGCGAGAACTCCGCCACCTCGAGACCGAACGGCGTGAGGTGGCGCTTGCCGGGTGGACAGAGCAGCCGCACCGGGGTGCCGTCGACGTCGATCGAGTCGGTGGCTTCGAGCGGTCCGACGATGTATGCGACCAGGTAGGTCGACAGCGGCATCGTGTCGGCGAAGCGCACGCGCCGGAGGCCGCCACCGATCACCTCGTCGGACACGACCGCGCTGTTGGACACGACCTGCAAGGACTCATCCACGACGAGCGTGATCCCGAACACGGCCTTGCAGTCGGGCTCGTCCCAGCATGGGAAGGCGCGGCGCGCGTCGGTGGCTTCGAACTGGGTGGTGGCGATCACGTGCTCCGTGCCCGCATCGTCGGTGAAGTTCGAGCGGTAGAAGCCGCGCAGCTTGTCGTTGAGCACCCCGCGGAAGCGCAGTGACACGACTGCGGGCCCGGCTGGAAGCTCGGCGTCGAGTGCGAGCGTCGCTCGCTCAGCCTCTGCGTCGAGCGCGACTGTTGCCTCGTGGCGATGACCGTCGGCGGTCACCCATGCCTGATCGATCTCGAGCTCGATCGCGTTGAGCGTCACGGCGCGGGACGGTTCGGCAACGTCCACGTCGATGTCGACGGAGCCGTCGAAGGTTGCTGCAGCGAGATCCGGGGTCACGGTGAGGTCGTAGCGACGGGGGAGGATGCTGCGCGGAAGGCGATGAGGGTTTGGGTCGACCACGCACAGGAGGGTACCGGGGCGGCCTGACCCGGTCGTGGCATCGGTTCGGGCCACGAACGGGGCCAGCGAGCCGGATAGCCTCCAGCGCCGTGACCACCTCCGATGCCCCTCCCGCCGAGCTGGACGTCGTCGGCATCGGCAACGCGCTGGTCGACGTCTTGACCCACGAAGACGACGCGTTCCTCGAAGAGCACGGCCTCGTGAAGGGGGCGATGACCCTCATCGACACCGACCGTGCCGAGGCGCTGTACCGAGCGATGGGGGCAGGGATCGAGGTCTCCGGCGGGTCCGCCGCGAACACGGTGTCAGGCGTCGCGAGCCTCGGTGGCAAGGCCGCCTACATCGGGCGCGTCCACGACGATCAGCTCGGTGCCGTGTTCGCACACGACATGCGCGCGTCCGGCGTGGCGTTCCGCGCCGTGCCCGCCGGCAACGGTCCGCCCACGGGCCGCTGCCTGATCGTGGTCACACCCGATGCACAGCGCACGATGAACACGTACCTGGGATCATCGGAGCTCTTCGGCCCGGAGCACGTCGACAGCGAGCTGATCGCGTCCGCGCAGGTGACGTTCCTCGAGGGGTACCTGTTCGACCAGCCCGAGGCCAAGGAGGCGTACTGGAAGGCGAGCCGTGTCGCGCACGACGCGGGTCGACGCGTCAGCCTCACGCTGTCTGACACCTTCTGCGTCGAACGGCATCGCACCGAGTGGCGCGCGCTCGTCGCCGATCAAGTCGACATCCTCTTCGCGAACGAGTCCGAGGCGCTCTCGCTCTACGAGGTCGACTCGTTCGAGGAGGCGCTCTCCGCGGCCCGTGCCGACGTGGAGGTGGCGGTCATCACGCGCGGTGCAGCCGGGTCGGTCGTGGCACAGGGCGACGAGGTGGTGCACGTCGCGCCGCAGCCGGTGGAGGTGGTCGACACGACCGGGGCCGGAGACCTGTACGCGGCGGGGTTCCTGTTCGGCTTCACGCACGGCATGCCGCTCGGTGCGTGCGGTCGGCTCGGGTCGATCGCCGCGTCGGCGGTCCTCGGGCACACGGGGGCGCGCCCGGAGGTCTTGCTCGCGCAGCTCATCCCAACCGATCTCTGAGGTCGATAGCGTCTGAAGACGTGAACGACACCCGCGAACACGAGCGCACTGCCGGCCACGAGATCCTCGCGATCGTCCTCGACAAGCCGAGCCGAGCGTCTGAGCTGCTCCTCGCGATGGCAAACCTGGCGGGTGAGGGCAAGCTCACCATGCACGACGCCGTGATCGTCGCGAAGGACGAGCAGGGGCACACCCGCATCGTCGAGACCGTCGACGTCACGCCCGCCAAGGGCGCCCTGTCCGGCACCTGGTGGGGGATGCTCGCCGGACTGCTCATCGGTGGGCCGGTGTTCTTGGGCGCCGCGATCGGCGGCGCGGCTGCCGGCGCGCTCTACGGCCTGCTCGTGGACCGCGGGCTCGAGGACAAGTGGGTCAAGGACATGGCCGCTTGGATCGACTCCGGCACCTCAGCGCTGCTGATGCTGGTCGATGCCGGGCTCGACCCAGCGGTGATCGACGAGCTGGGACGCTTCGAAGGCATCGGTCGGGTGGCCGTGACCACGCTCCCGGAAGGGACGAAGTCTGCGGTGGAGGCTGCGCTCGGTCAGGCGTGAGCGCAGGGGAGCTCAGGAGTCCTCGTCGGCGGGAAGGAAGTTGAGCTCGAGGTCGCCGAGGCGCACGAGGGTCGACGCGATCCAGCCGCCCATCGCCGAGAAGTGGTCGTCGAGGATCGACCCATCGGCCAGCGTGGCCTCGTCGAGCTCGTAGCTGCCCTCGTAGGACACCTCGAGCGCCCAGTCCTCTGCCTCGAGGTCGCTGTTGAAGCTGATCTCCACCGTGGGCGCCGATCGCTCCAGACGCTCCGCGCCGATCGGCGGGCTGGTCTCCGGGAGCACCGCGAGCACCGGCTTCACGTCGGGCATGGACGCGAGGCGCTGGATGCGCATCACGATCTCGATCTCGATGCGTGGTGCCTCGCTCGACGGCTCGCCGATGTACCACGAGCGGTAGGCGCTCTGTGCCCACGTGGGCCAGTCGAGGGTGATGTCGGCCTGGACGCGCGGTGGCAGGCCCTCGCCCGGAAGGCCATAGCTCGTCTCCCAGGTGGTGTCACCCAGGAGCACGTCGACCTGGAACCGTTCCTCGAACGCCTGGCGCTCGAGGTACGCCTTCTCGAAGGTGTCACGAAGCGCACCGATCGCATCGGTGAAGACGTGGTCGAGCATGGGCCCGCGACGCTACTGGCCCGCGGGTTCGGGCGACATCAGCGCGGTGGCCACGGACATGCCGAGCTCGCGATGGCGCAACGTCGCGATCCGTCGACCCTCCTGCACAGCGTCCTTCGCCGCACCGAGGTGGTCGCCGAGCAGCGCCGCCGCGGCGTCGAGGTCCTCGACGGTGATCGCGAGCCCGAAGAAGCCGGGTTCGCCCTCCCCAGACTCCTCGCCGCCGACGAGCTCGAGGATCACTTCGCCGAGGCGGAAGAACACCTGGCGCATCGGTGCCCCGTAGCTGTCGGTGACGCGCTCGCCGCGCGGCTGGATACCCAGCGTCGCCAGAGCGGCTGTGGTGCGCGGGAGGTCTGGCGAGAGCAGCACGACGTGGTCGATGTGCGACGCACCGTTCGCGTGCGTCGCGGGTGACGGCGCGGGCGTGTCCGACGCCGTGGTCGGCAACCCGTCGAGCCGACCGTCCGCGAGCCGCGCGTCGGGCGCACCGCGCAGCGACCACCCCAGGATGCGCTTGCCGCCGTCGCGTCCCACGAGGCGAACCCGCACCGACCCGATTCGGCAGACGCCGTCGGGGTCGACGGAGAACCCCGCCGCCTCCCACGCGTCGGGCCGATCGCCCACGAGGATCTCGTCGATGGTCACTCCCATGGGCGAGGACCCTATCCAGTGGCCGCCTAGTCTCGTTCCGTGCCGGACGTGGTCGTGGTGGGAGCGGGACCGAACGGACTCGCCGCTGCCATCACCTGCGCCGAGGCCGGCCGATCGGTGCTCGTGCTCGAGGCGAAGGACACCATCGGTGGCGGATGTCGTACCGCCGAGCTCACCCTGCCGGGCTTCGCGCACGACGTGTGCTCCGCCATCCACCCGCTCGCCGCGGCCTCCCCGTTCTTCGTCGGAGCAGGGCTCGAGCGTCACGGCCTTGAGCTCCTGCACGCCGAGATCGCCCACGCGCACCCGCTGGACGGTGGACGGGCCGGGCTGGTGCTCCGCTCGCTCGACGACACGGTCGCCGCGATGGGGACCGACGGTCGCGCCTGGGATCGCCACATCGGGTGGGCGGCGCGCCGGTGGGACCGGCTGGCACCGTCGATCTTCGGGCCGCTCGTCCGCGTGCCCGCGCACCCGTTCACGATGGCGGGGCTCGGCCTGCGCGGTGTGCTGCCGGCAACGGCGTTCGCGCGGGTGTTCCGCACAGCGGAGGCGAGGGCGGTCTTCGCCGGTGGAGCGGCCCACGCGTTCTTGCCCCTGCGTCACCCGCTCACGTCGTCGCTCGGCATCATGCTGCTCGCGTCCGGGCACGTCGCGGGCTGGCCTGTCGCTCGTGGCGGCTCGCAGGCGATCGTCGACGCGATGGCGTCGCGCCTGCACGAGCTCGGTGGCGAGATCGAGACAGGTCGCGAGGTCCGCTCGATGGCCGACGTGCCCGCCTCGAAGGCCGTCCTCTTCGACGTCACGCCGCGGCAGCTGCTCGCGATCTGCGGCGACGACCTGCCCGGCGGCTACCGACGGCGGCTGAGTCGGTTCCGGTACGGGCCCGGCGTGTTCAAGATCGACTACGCGCTCTCCGAGCCGGTCCCGTGGACCAACGCCGACTGCCGACGCGCCGGGTCCGTGCACGTGGGGGGCACGCTGGCGGAGGTGGCCGCCTCCGAGGCCGACGTTGCGGCGGGGCGCCATCCGCAGCGGCCGTTCGTGCTCGTCGGTCAGCAGAGCCTCGCGGATCCGTCGCGGGCGCCCGCCGGTCGGCACACGCTGTGGACCTACTGCCACGTGCCGAACGGGTCCGACGTGGACATGACCGATGCGATCGAGGGGCAGCTCGAACGCTTCGCGCCGGGCTTTCGTGACGTGGTGCTCGCGCGGCACACCGCCGGGAACGCGTGGTACGAGGGCCACAACGCGAACCTCGTCGGTGGCGACATCAACGGTGGTTCGTTCGGCGGCGCGCAGCTGCTCCTGCGTCCGCGTCCAGGTGTGCACCCGTATCGCACGCCCAACGCGCGCCTCTACCTGTGCTCGTCGTCCACGCCACCGGGCGGCGGCGTGCACGGGATGTGTGGCGCCAACGCCGCGAACGCCGCACTCGCTTCCGTGCTGCGCTGATCGCTGACCTGCCCCGCGGTGTCAGCCGAGGGGCGGGGATGGGTCTGCGTCGGGGTCGGCGTCGCTGCTCCCGGGATGGTTGTACTTCCAGCGGTTGTGGAAGCCACAGCCACCCTGGGCGTTGACCTGTGTGGTCTCGCCGCCCTTGGACGCGTCGTGGATGTGGTCGATCTGGAGGCGCTCGGGCACCTCGTCGCAGCTCGGGTGGAAGCACGTGCGGTCGCGCACCTCGATCGCGCGGCGCAGGGCGCCCGTGAAGAACCGACGACGCACGCCGACGTCGATCACGCGGGAGGGGCTGTCGAACACGATGCGTTCGACATCGGCCTCGGTGAGGTGTCGGGCTGCGGTGCCAGGCGTGATCGGGGTGCGGTTGAACAGCTCGAGGATCGGGCCGGTGAGCGTGTCGAGACCGACGACCACCGTGAACAGCGGCGCCGGGCGGCGCCCGCCGACCGGGGCGGTCCGAGCGCGGATGGCCATCTCGACGAGCGCGTCGGCGCGACGCTGCGCTGGGGTGCGGTCGAGCTCCGTGATCATCGGATCGCGACCCAATCGGGCTTTGGCGGCGGCCCAGTCGGCTTCGAAGAGCTCGCGTTCGATCGGGCGGAGCGTCGTGTCGACGATCTCACCGGAGATCGGATCGAACGTCATCTTGCCGAACCACATCGAGCCGAAGCTCTGCGAGAGGTGGAGCGCGCGGGCGTCGCGGTCAGCGTCGGCGCCTTGTTCGGCACCGTCGGGATCGACGGCCATCTCGAATCGGTCACAGGCCCGCTTGAAGTGCCCGAACCAGCTGTCGCGTGCGATGTCGAGGAGCGTCTTGTGCTCCCGGTCGAACACCTCCGCCGTGCGTGGCGTGCGCGCACCCAGCAGGGTGGTGACATGCGCTCGGTCGATCGCACCCTGGGCCCAGGCCGCTTCGACCTCGGGAAGGGTGCGTAGCGCTCGCGCGTGGCGCACGCGTTGGCGCGCGGTCTGGATCGGGACGTGCTGGCGCCAGGCCAACCAGGCCGCACCCGTCTTCGCGCCCGACGCCCGCCAGGCGCCCTGCGCGTCCCAGCGCGCCAGCACCCGCGCCTCGGCAACATCCAGACCGCCGCGCAACCGCTGCATCGCGAGCACCGCCTCCGACAACGTGTCGTCACCCAACCCGTCGAGATCGACCTCGCGCAGCTCCGCGAGCACCGCACCAGCCCGGGCGAGCACGTCGGCGACATCCGCTGCCATGACGATCCTCCTCCGGGTCGGGGCGCCACCACGAGAGGGCAGCGCAGTCGCTCACGGTTGCGGGGACCATCACCTCGGTCCCGAAGGGGAAGCCCTCAGCATATCGAACTGACGTTCGCTGTCAAGCCCGATTCGAGTACCTTGTTCCCGTCATTGCCGGCTGTGTGGCCCCGGGACCGACCCGTCGCCCGCCCGCCACCAGACGCCTGAGGACCACAAGGAACGACCGTCAGCCCGCCTGGGCCTTGGACCGTCGTGCGGGGCCGCTGACATGTCGTGCGCGTTCAGGCGGCATGATCGATGGTCGGGGGAAGCGCGGGGGATCGATCGAAGGAGCGGTCACGCGATGAGCGACGGTGGGAGTGGAGTCGACGGGACAAAGACCGGCGGTCAAGGGTCACCCGTCACGCCGTCCGACGAGGTGGTCGTGCTCAGACGTCGTTGCTGTGCTTGCTGATGAGTGCCCAGCACCATCCGCCGCCGCGGCTGCCCAGTGGCGGTCGGTGGGGGCAGCACCACCTCCGTCGAGGCCTGGTACATGGGTAAGGTCCGGGGCGTGGCGATCCGCGTCGTGTTGGCCGAGGACAACACGCTGCTGCGGGAGGGGATCGCTCGTCTCCTCGAGCGCGCCGACGGCATCGAGCTCGTCGGAGCTGCCGCCGATCGTCCCGAACTCGAGGCGCTGATCGAGAAGACCACGCCCGATCTGGTCGTCACCGACATCCGCATGCCGCCGACAGGTACCGACGAGGGCATCCAGATCGCGGCCCAGCTCCGCCGCGACCGACCGGAGGTGGGTGTGGTCGTGCTCAGCCAGTACGCGGACCCGGCGTACGCGCTGGCGCTGCTCGACGGGGGTTCCGAGGGCCGTGGCTACCTGCTCAAGGAGCGGGTGAGCGAGGTCGACGAGCTGCTGCGCGCGATCCGCGAGGTCGCGGCCGGCGGCTCCGCCATCGACTCCAAGGTCGTCGAGGCGCTCGTGTCCAGCAAGCGCCCGGCTTCGTCGGACCTCGACCGGCTGACGCCTCGCGAGCGGGAGATCCTCAGCGAGATGGCACAGGGCAAGAGCAACGCGGCGATCGCGGCCACGCTCGTCCTGTCCACCAGGGCGGTCGAGAAGCACACGAACTCGATCTTCTCGAAGCTCGGGCTCTCCGAGGAGATCGACGTGAACCGTCGGGTGAAGGCGGTGCTGCTGTACCTCGCGGACTCGTCAGGTCGGGGGGGCTAGCAACACCCCCAGTAGGCAAGGCCCCACCCTGGGAGGGCGAGTCGAGGTGGACGAAGATGGTGTGGACATGGCTGCCGGCTCCGCGGTCTCTGTCCTGATCGTCGACGATCAGGTGCCCTTCCGGCTCGCCGCGCGCGCGGTGCTCCGGCGCACCGAAGGGTTCGAGCTCGTCGGCGAGGCGGCGGACGGCGTCGAGGCGCTGGCGCTCGCAGGTGAGCTGCGACCCAGCCTGGTGCTGATGGACATCAACATGCCGAACATGAACGGCATCGAGGCCACGCGTCAGATCGTGGACTCGGTTCCCGGCACGACGGTGTTCCTGTGCTCCACCTACCAGCGCTCGGACCTGCCGCCCGAGGCGGAGACCTCGGGGGCCGCCGCCTACGTGAACAAGGAGGAGCTGGCGCCGAGCCTCCTCCGCCGTCTCTGGGACGAGCGCCCCACGGCATGACCGGCCGTTCAGGCCAGCGGGATGCTCCCAGCGACGGTCGTTCCTCGACCAGGGGTCGAACGCCACTCGACGGTGCCGCCGATGGCACCGAGGCGGTCACTCATGTTCATGAACCCATGGCCGTCCCGCGCTGACGCGGTGTCGAAGCCGGGTCCGTCGTCGGTCACGTCGAAGGTGAGCGTGGCGTCCACTTCGTGGACGCGGATGCTGACCGCCGCGTCCGGCGCGTGCTTCCCAGCGTTCTGCAACGCCTCGAGACAGCAGAAGTACACGGCCGCCTCCACCTCGCTCGGGTAGCGCCGGAGCCCGTCGCAGTCCACCGAGGTGACGAGGGGACTGCGATCGGCCGCTGCGCGCAGCGCCTCGGGCAGGCCGCTGTCCATGAGCAGCGGCGGGTAGATGCCATGGGCCAGGTTGCGCAGCTCCTGGATGGTGTCCCTCACGGCGTCGGCGAGCACGTCGAGCATCTCGGCGGCGCCGTGTGGGTCGTCGTCGAGCATGTCCTTGGTGAGGCGCAGGTTCACCGCCAACGCCACCAGGTGCTGTTGGGCGCCGTCGTGGAGGTTGCGTTCGATCTTGCGGCGCTCCGCGTCGCCGGTGGCGACGATGCGCGCGCGCGAAGCGCGGAGGTCGTCGTTGGCCAACCGCAGGTTCTCCAGGCTCTCCTGCAGCGCCGAGTCGAGCTGCACGTTGTGCAACGCCAGCCCGACTTGGCGGGCGAGCTCTGTCAGCACGCGGTCGTCCTCGTCGGTGAACGGGTCACCGTCCGCGGCTCGCTCGACCACGAGGAGCCCGAGCAGCGTCCCGCTGTGCGCGGCCGGGGCCACACGCACCAGCGACGCGTCGCGCCCGTCCAGCATCGAAGGGAGCCACACCTCGAGCCACGCGTTCCCGGTGACGCCGGCGCGCGCGACGACCGGTTGCTCCTTCGGTCCGAGCAGCAGCGGCGGTGCGGTCCGGTCGGGGACGGCGACCGCGAGCTCGAGCCGATCCGGGGTGCCCGTCCAGATCTCCGCTCGCCGCAGCACCAGCACCTTCCGGAGCGACTCGGCGAGCTGCAGCAGCAGCTCGTCCATGGGGATCGACCGGCTGAGGCGGCTGCCCCAGGTGCGCAGCACCTCGTCGGGCGGGTGCCGCTCGCCGTACACGAGCCGGTTGGCGCTCTCCGCGAGCCGCTCCCGCGCCGGCACGTAGGCGATCGACGCCACTGCCGCGGCCAACATCGACAGCACCAGCAAGGTTCGCTCGCTGTCGGCGGGGGCGCGGCCGAGGCCGATCACGATCACGAGGTACACGGCCACCACCACAGCAGTGAGCCCCGTCGCCGACACGGTGTGCACCAGCACACGATCGACGTTGCGCGAGATCTTCGGGCTGGTACCCGCGGCGAGCGCGATCGGCACCAGAGCGGTCGCGGCTGCCGCCACTTCGCCGCCGTGGGCGGGCCAATCGACGAGCAGCCGCAGCGCGGCCACCACGAGTGCCACCTCGATGATGATGGCCGTCGCACACCCGACCAGCTGGAGGCGCTGACGGGCGGCCCCTGCGGACGCGCGGTACGCCTGATGCGCGATCGGCAGTCCCACGAGCAGCGCGCCGACCACCGACGCGACGACGGCTGGCACCGCGGGAACTCGATCGCTTGCGGCCATCGCCAGTCCGGCCACGCCGCCGAGCGCGTAGCCGACCGCCATCAGGGTCCGGTGCGCGCGCGAACGCAGCTGTCCATCGGGTAGGACGAGCTCGAGGTGCAGGGCGACCGCGGGAACGAGCGACGCCGCGACGGCGTGCACGTTCGCGAGATCGGTCGACGAGGCCGTCGCCGCGCAGGCACCACCGACCGCCGCCGCCACGGCAGCGACCGTCGCGAGCCGTGGAGCGTGTCGAAGCGTCAAGACGAAGGCGCTGAGCGCCCAGACGCCGACCAGTGCCGCGCGCACGCCGTCGCCCGCGACGAGGTGGTCTTCGGCGAGGCTCACACCAGCGAGGAGCATCGCGCCGGCCGCGACGAGCACTGCGAGCGGCCGCAGCCAAGCCAGTGTCGCGGGTCCCCCGAGCGGGCGATCGATTGCGGTCGGGACAGTCGCCATGGCCCTGGTCCGCCCCGGCTGCGCCGCGGCGCTCAGCCTTCGGCCGGCGATGCGGAGCCGTCACCCGGGTCGAGGACCTTGCCGTCCTTCATGCGACAGATGCGCTCCGCTGCCGCGGCGACGTCGTCGTCGTGGGTGACCATGAGGATCGTCTGGCCGCCTTGGTGCAGTCGTCGGAAGAGCTCGATCACCTCTTGGCCGCCTTCGGAGTCGAGCGCGCCGGTGGGCTCGTCGGCGAGCAGGAGCGTCGGCTCGTTGGCGAGCGCACGCGCGATGGCGAGGCGCTGCCGCTGTCCGCCGGAGAGCGAGCCGGGTGCCGCCTTCGCCTTGTCGGGAAGACCGAGCAGGTCGAGCAGGTCTCGGGCACGGGTCTCGGCGGGCTTGCGCTTGAGGCCGGCGACCATCGCGGGCAGCGCCACGTTCTCGAGCACGGTCATGCCCTCGAGCAGGTTGAAGAACTGGAACACGATGCCGATGTGCTTGCGGCGCATGCGCGCCAGGTCGTCCTCGGACTTGGCGGTGACCTCCTCGTCCGCGAGGAAGATCGTGCCTTCGTCGGCCTGGTCGAGACCCGCCACGAGGTTGAGCAGGGTCGACTTCCCGCAGCCGGACGGCCCCATGATCGCGACGAACTCGCCTCGGGCCATCGAGAAGTCGGCGCCGCGCAGCGCCCGCACCGGGGCGTTCTCCGCCTCGAAGGTGCGACGTACACCACGCACGTCGAGCACGAGGTCCGTCGGCCGGGCAGCGTCGTTCGAGGCGTCGAGGCGCTCGGTGGTGGTCATAGTGTGCTCCAAGCCTCTCGTTCGATCCGGTACGTGGTGACGGGTGTGGCCCGGCCCTTGACCAGCTCGGGCTGTTGGAGGGTGGCGGTGGGCCGCTCGCTGAGGCTCTCCCAGGTGGCCTCGCTCAGGATCGTCTGACCGCCGGGCCGAGCCATCTCCTGCAACCGCTGCGCCAGGTTCACGGTGTCTCCCACGAGCGTGTACTCGAGTCGCTCCTCGGATCCCAGCAGCGCGGCGGCCGCCTTGCCGGTGGACAGGCCGATCCCGAGCAGGAACTCCTCGCGGCCCGTACCCTCCCACGCCTCGTTGAGGGCATGCTGAGATCGGTGCATGTCGAGCGCGGCGTGCACCGCTCGACCGGCGTGGTCGGGCTGCGGGAACGGTGCCCCGAACACGGCCATCACCGCGTCGCCCACGAACTGCATGACGGTGCCACCGGCGCCGATGATCGCGCCGTTCATCGCCGCGCGGTGCTCGTTGAGCTGCGCGGCGAGCTTGGTGGGCGACGTGCGCTCGGCGATGGACGAGTAGCTGCGGATGTCCGACATCAGCACCGTGACCTCGAGCTCTTCGCTCTCGCCGATGTGGCGGCCCTCGCTGCGCAGCTTCTCGGCGAGTCCGCCCGGCAGGAGCCGGGACAACGTCTCGCCCTGCTCCTCCCGGTCGACGATCGCCTGGTGCAGCATGCGAAGTCGGCGCAAGGCGCTGGTGGCGCCCGTCGACGCTCCCTTCGCGAGCTCGAGGAACAGGTGCTCCACCGCGTCGGACACCGCCTCGGGGGTCGTCTCGCGCGCGACGGCGATCGCCTTGATCGGCTTGCCTTCCGCGATCCACGTGAGGAGCTCCTGGTCGGGCGCCGTCAGATCGTCGTCGCCCGATTGCACGGGTCGCACGAGCGCGTCGACGATCACGGGGTCGAGCAGCGTTCCGCCGGTCGCGACGGCGCGGATCGCGTCGATGAGCTGATCCCCCTCGGCCAGTCGATCCTTGAGGAGGTAGGCATAGCCCGCCGCGCCCTCGCTGAGGAGTGACACGGCGTACTCGGGATCGTCGTACTGCGAGAGGATCACGATCCCCGTCCCGGGTTGGCGCTGACGGATCTCCTTCGCTGCGTCGATGCCCTCGCGCTGGAACGTCGGCGGCATGCGGATGTCGGACACGACCACCTGGGGTCCCAGTGCGATCGCCGCCGCGATGAGCTCCGGGTGGTCTGCGGCCTCGCCCACGACCTCGACGTCGGCCTCGCGGGCGAGGAGGGCGCGGACGCCGGCGCGCACGATCAGGTTGTCGTCCGCGAGCACCACCGAGATCGCGCCGTCTCCCATGGCTCCCATCAAGCCCCTTCTGCACCGTCTGGGAAAGGGGGGAGCCATGCGGCTCACGGGGGGTGCCAGCCCCACCCCAGCGATGCCAGCCAGTGCCCTTGGGTCGCTCGGCTGGAGAGCGGATGGTGAGGGCACAGCGAACAGGAGGTCGAGTCATGAGGATCGAGTCGAGAGTGGTGGCGGTGTCGTGGATCCCATCGGAAGCCGTGAAGGGATCGCTGAAGGCGCCGTTCGAGCTCGGGATCACGCACTACGACGCGCCACTGCCGGACGTGCTGGGTGACCTGGACGCGTGGCGCAGGGCGGATCTGTTCCGCGTCGCGAACGACCTGCGGGCGTGGATCGAGGTGGACGCGGGCGGCGCTGTCACCGGCCACGGCTACGCGGGCGGCGGCGTGATCGGGTCGACCACGATGGCGCTCGGCTCCGCGAGCGCCACCTTCCAAGCCGTCGCGTATCCCGATCTGCAAGCCGAGCCCGAGGTGGGGGACGGCTGGGTGCGGTTCCGCCAGACCGCCGGCGGGCGCACCGGTGTGCCCGCTCCCCGGCGGGTCGCGAAGCCCCCGTTCGTCCAGTACCACGCGCCCACGGCGTGGTCGACGCTGTCGCTCACCATCCACGCGGACGGTCATGCCGATTGGGGGCTCGACGGCGCGAGCCCGTTCCCTCGGCACTGGGTCTACGGCCCCGACGGCGCGCTCGCGGGGAAGTCGGGTCTGGTCGACTTCAAGGACTGGTACCGCAACGCGTTCGGCGACCACAGCCCCTGGGGTGGCGAGGACTCGCCCGCGCTCGTCGCCGAGGTCGAATCGGAGATGGAGCGCCAGCTGTCTCGCGTGATCATGGGTGAGGGCAAGCCGAAGGTCCGCAAGCTCAAGGCCGGCGCCGTCCTCACCAAGCAGGGCGAGGAGGCCGACGCGATCTACCTGTTGCTCGACGGGGTCATCCAGGTGGCCGTCGACGGCGAGGACATCGCCGCGCTCGGACCGGGCGCGCTCATCGGTGAGCGAGCCGTGCTCGAGGGCGGACGGCGCACCGCGACGCTCACCGCCGCGTCGGCGTGCAAGGTCGCCGAGGCTCGCAAGGTGGAGCTCGACCTCGACAAGCTCGCTGCGGTGAGCGCCGGTCACCGTCGTGAGGAGTCGACCACCCCGTGAAGGTGCACGTGCTCGGTGTTCGGGGGTCGACCCCGGCGACCGGGCACGCCTTCGCGCGCTACGGCGGCAACACGTCCTGCCTTGCGCTCGCGCGAGACGGTGCGGCGCCGAGCCTGCTGCTCGACGCGGGCACGGGTCTGCGCGGCCTCGGGCACCTGTTGGGTGAGGCGCCGTTCCGTGGCGCGATCCTGCTCGGGCACCTGCACTGGGACCACACGCAGGGTCTGCCGTTCTCGCGCGCCATCGACCACGACGGCGCGCAGGTGCGGCTGTGCCTCCCGGATCAGGAGGACGGCGACGCCGCGATCGACGTGCTCCGCCGTGCGATGTCGCCGCCGCACTTCCCGATCGGCCCCGAGGGACTACGGGGAGACTGGAGCTTCGAGGGGCTCGAGCCCGGCTTCCACCACATCGCCGGCTTCGAGGTGCTCGCGCTCGAGATCCCACACAAGGGCGGTCGCACGTTCGGGTACCGGATCAGCGACGGCACCGCGTCGATCGCGTACCTCTCCGATCACGGTCCGGCCGCGCTCGGACCAGGGCCTGAGGGCTGGGGCCCCTACCACGAGGCCGCGATGGCGCTCGCTGCCGATGTCGACGTGCTCGTCCACGACGCGCAGCACACGGCCGAGGAGCTGCCGACCCGCGTGTCATGGGGCCATTCGGCCGCCGACTACCCGGTACGCCTCGGGATCCTCGGGCGCGCCCGTTCGGTCCTGCTGTTCCACCACGATCCGACCCGCTCCGACGCAGAGGTCGATGCGATCGTGGCGCGCTTCGCCGGCGCCTCGGTGCCCGTCACCGCAGCGGCCGAGGGCATGGTCCTCGACCTGTGAGTCGGACGGGGG
>JBQTHC010000103.1:0-11396 GCA_052390255.1 Microthrixaceae bacterium | reverse complement strand
GCACCACGACGCGACGCGCCGCCGGATCTGTTCAGCTGAGCCGACCGGCGCGCGCTCGCCGATTCGCCTCGCCGGGACGCGGTCGGGACACTGGTGTCCGTGGACGTCTCTGCCGTGGACTACGAGCTGCCTGCCAGCGCCATCGCCCAGGTGCCGCTGGAGCCTCGCGACGCAGCGCGCCTCCTGATCGATGAGGGACCGCGACGCGCGCCGCGTCACGGCCGCATCAGCGATCTGCCCACCCTGGTGCGCGAGGGTGACGTCGTGGTGCTCAACACCACACGGGTCCTCCCGGCCCGCCTGCGCCTGCTCAAGCCCACCGGGGGAGCCGTCGAGATCCTGCTGCTCGAACCGAGCGCGCTCGACCACCTCGACTGGACGGCACTCGTGCGTCCCAGCCGGCGCGTTGCGCCAGGCTCGATCTTCGTGTGCGGGGAAGACCTCACCGTCGTGGTCGGCGCGGATCTCGGAGAGGGACGGCGGGAGGTGCACCTCGAGCTCGACCCGGCGCTCGATCCGCTGGCACTGCTCGCGCGGCACGGTGAGGTGCCGCTCCCGCCGTACATCACGACCCCGCTGCAGGATCCGGAGCGCTACCAGACCACCTACGCGCGCGAACCGAGCTCAGTGGCCGCGCCGACCGCGGGCCTGCACCTCACGCCCAGCGTCATCGCGCAGATGGAGGCTGCCGGCGCCGTGGTTGCCCCGCTCGAGCTCGCCGTGGGGCTCGGAACCTTCCGGCCGATCGCCACGGAGAAGATCGAAGACCATCGGATGCATCGGGAGCGGTACCGGGTGCCCGCGTCCACGATGGCCCGCTGCCAGGAGGCTGAGCGCGTCGTCGCCATCGGCACCACGGTGGTCCGCGCCCTGGAGTCCGTGCAGGTCACCGGAGAGCTCGAGGGGCGCACCGAGCTCTTCCTCCACGGCGACGCCCGCTTCGCCGTGGTCGATGCGCTCGTGACGAACTTCCACCAGCCTCGCTCGTCGCTCCTGGCGCTCGTCGGCGCCTTCATCGGTCCTCGCTGGCGCGAGCTGTACGGCGAGGCGCTCCACGAGGGGTACCGCTTCCTCAGCTTCGGCGACGCGATGTTCCTTCGCGGAGCGCGCGGATGACCCTGTCGCTCGAGGTGACGCATCGCCAGGGGAACGCGAGGGTCGGTGTGATCCGAACGCCCCGGGGTGCGCTCCCCACGCCCTGCTTCATGCCCGTCGGGACCCGCGGTGCGGTGCGCACGCTCTCGTCGGCAGACCTCGAGGATCTCGGCGCCCCGATCATCCTCGGCAACACGTACCACCTGATGCTCAAGCCCGGTGTCGAGCGCATCGAACGGCTTGGCGGGCTCCACCAGTTCGAGGACTGGCGCGGCCACCTCCTCACCGACTCGGGCGGCTACCAGGTCTTCTCCCTGGAGCCAGGAGGCAACGTGCACCTCGACGACGAGGGCGTCACCTTCCGGTCGACCTACGACGGCGGCACGCACCGGCTCACCCCGGCCGACGCGGTCGACATCCAGACCCGGCTCGGGAGCGACATCCAGATGGTGCTCGACGTCTGTGCACCGCTCCCCGCTCCGCGTGCCACGCTCCAGCTCGCAGTGGACCGCACGGCGAGCTGGGCGTCGACGGCACGCAAGGAGTTCCTGCGGCGCGAGCGTGGCGACCTCAACCAGTTCGGGATCGTGCAGGGAGGCACCGACGTCGCGCTCCGCGTCGAGAGCGCCGAGCAGACCGTGGCGATCGGCTTCGACGGCTACGCGGTCGGAGGCCTTTCCGTGGGCGAGGCGCGCGAGGAGATGCTCGACACGCTGCAGGCCACCCTCGCGCACCTCCCGGAGGATGCGCCGCGCTACCTGATGGGGCTCGGCGACCCGGTCGGCATGGTGGAGGCGATCGCCCTCGGCATCGACCTCTTCGACTGCGTCCTGCCCACGCGGTTCGCCCGGCACGGCACGATCCTGAGCGCAGCAGGTCGCTACAACCTCAAGCGAGCCGAGAACGCCGACGACGGCGCACCGCTCGACGAAGGGTGCACGTGTCCGGTATGTGCCCGATGGTCGCGGGCGTACCTGCGCCACCTCCTGATGGTCGACGAGCCCACCGCGCCCCGCCTGCTGACGCTGCACAACGTGTGGTGGACGCTGCGTCTCGTCGACGAGGTCCGCGAGGCGATCTGCTCCGGCACGCTCGACGCCGCGCGTGCGCGTGTTCGCGCGGCGTATGAGTAACCTCCCTCGGCGTCCTCACCCGGACCCCGAGCCAGCATCGGACTGATCCACGCACATGCGCCGCAAGAAGCTCACCCCCCTCGTGTTCATCGTGATCGTGGCGGCTGCCTCCCTGATCGGCGTGCTCGCGTCCGACACGTCGCCCCAGCTCGGACTCGACCTCCAGGGCGGCGTGTCGGTGGTGCTCCAGCCCACGAAGAAGGCCAGCGACGAGGCGCTCTCCCAGACGATCGAGATCATCCGCAGCCGCGTCGACGCCCTCGGCGTGGCCGAGCCCGAGATCGCCCGTCAGGGACGCTCGATCGTGGTGCAGCTCCCGGGCGTCAAGAACCAGCAGCGAGCGCTCGAGCTCGTGGGCGACACCGCCGAGCTGCGCTTCCGGCCGGTCCTGGGGTCGATCCCCGGGTCCATCGAGGACCTGCTCTCGTCGACCACGACCACCGCCGCGGGCGCGTCGACCACGACCACCGCCGCGGGCGCGACCACCAGCACCACTGCCGCGACCGACGTCACCGGGCAATCGGCCAGCGCGGGCGCCACGCCCTTCCAGGACGCCTCGAGCACCACCACCGCGCCAACCACCACGACCACCGCGGCGCCCGGAGGCACGACCACCACCACCGCACCCATCACCGGCTTCGAGCTCACGCCGCGCGACAAGGACGTGGCCGATCAGCCAGTGGTGCTCGCGGAGTACGACACGACCGGCGCCATCACTGCCACCTACCGGCTCGGACCGAGCGAGGCGACCGGCAAGATCGTCTCGACCGCCGCCGCCGAGCTCTCGCAGAACGGCGAGTGGTCCGTTCGCCTCGAGATCAAGGGTGGTAGCGGCATCGAGGCCTTCAACGCCATCGCCGGGAAGTGCTTCGCGAAGGACCCGATCTGCCCCGAGGGCCAGCTCGCGATCGTGCTCGACTCGCGGGTGCAGTCCGCGCCCACGATCCAGCAGCCGTCCTTCAAGCGCGACGAGATCCAGATCACCGGCAGCTTCAGCCAGTCCGAGGCGAAGGACCTCGCGCTCGTCCTGCGCTACGGCTCGCTGCCCGTGAACCTCGAGGCACAGACGGTGCAGACCGTGTCGCCCACGCTCGGCAAGGACTCGCTGCGGGCCGGTCTCGCCGCCGGTCTCCTCGGCCTCGTCCTCGTGTGCCTCTACATGATCCTGTACTACCGCGCGCTCGGGTTCGTCGTGGTCCTCGGTCTCGGCGTCTGGAGCACGCTCAACTACGCGATCATCTCGAAGCTCGGCGTCGCGCTCAGCCTTGCTGGTGTGACCGGCATCGTGGTGTCGGTCGGCGTAACGGTGGACAGCTATGTCGTGTACTTCGAGCGCCTCAAGGACGACCTGCGGGCAGGGCGGACCCTGCGGACCTCCACCGAGCGATCGTTCGCACGGGCGTTTCGAACGATCCTCGCCGCGGACATCTCGAGCTTCATCGGCGCGGCCCTGCTCTTCTGGCTCACGGTCGGTCCGGTCCGCGGGTTTGCCTTCTTCCTGGGCCTCTCCACCATCCTCGACGTCGTCGTCGCATGGTTCTTCACCCGTCCGATGGTCGGACTCCTGTCCAGGAACAAGGTCTTCACCGAAGCCAGGTGGTTCGGTGTCGCGCGTGGCCTCGCCGCACCGAGACCGAGCGCCACCGCTCCCGCAGGGGGTGCACGATGACCGCACCGACGATCGAGCGGGGTTCGGTCTTCTCCCGGCTGTACCACGGCGAGACCGACTTCCAGTTCGTCCGCCAGATCAAGCGGTGGGCGATCATCAGCGCGGTCGTCATCGTGGCGGGCCTCGTCTCGTTGTACTTCCGCGGCCTCAACCTCGGCATCGACTTCGAGGGCGGCGTGGTCTGGGAGGTGCCCGCCGGGGACGTCTCGGTCTCTGAGGCGCAGGACGCGATGGACGCTGCGGGGCTCGAGGGCGCCACCGTCCAGAGCCTCACCTCCGAGGGCACCGCCCGGATCCGCGTGAAGGCCGAGCCGCTCGGGAGCACGCGCGAGGCGGAGGCCGTGAGCACCAAGCTCGCGGAGCTCACCGGATCGAACGTGAACGACGTGAGCCTCAACTCCGTGGGGCCGTCGTGGGGGGAGGAGATCAGTCGCAAGGCGCTGCGCGCGCTGATCACCTTCCTCGTGGCGATCACGCTGTACATCTCGTTCCGCTTCGAGTTCAAGATGGCGGTCCCGACCCTGATCGCGCTCATCCACGACGTCCTGATGACGATCGGGGTGTACTCGCTCGCGGGCTTCGAGGTGACCCCCGCCACCGTGATCGCCCTGCTCACGATCCTCGGGTTCTCCATCTATGACGGCATCGTGGTGTTCGACAAGGTCGACGAGAACTCGAAGCTCGTCGGCACCACGCACAACCTGACCTACGGCGAGATGGTCAACCGGTCCCTCAACCAGGTGCTGATGCGCTCGCTCAACACCTCGATCACAGCACTGCTGCCCGTCGCCTCGCTGCTCGTCCTCGGATCGTTCGTGCTCGGCGCCACCACGCTCCAGGAGTTCGCGCTCGCCCTTCTGATCGGGCTGTTCGCCGGCGCCTATTCCTCGATCTTCATCGCCTCGCCGCTCCTGGCGGTGCTGAAGGAGCGCGAACCGCGGTTCCGCGACCTCCGGATCAAGCTCGAGGGGCGCCAAGGCCCGACGTCCGCCGCGACCGAAGACCTTCGAGACGAGTCGGCCGCCGCATCTCGCCGCGTGACGGCCGGGGAGCCGCCGCCCTTGTCCGGGCGCCAGATCCCTCCACGACCCCGCAAGAAGGGCAAGAAGCGCTGACCGACCCGTGCGTCAGGGAGCGGGTTCGCCTTCCACGGGCTCCTCTTCCGCGCTGACTGGCTCCTCGTAGGCGTCGATCGGTGCCGTGATGGTCGGGGTCGCCGAGGGCAGCTGGCCGCGCACGAGCTGCATGAGCGTGGCCGCCAAGCCCTCGAAGGAGCCACCGCCTCCCGTCACGAGCACGTCGGGCATGATGTCGATCTGGCCGTCGGCAACGGCGCCGGCCACCGCCACGAGCGCGGTCGCCACCTCGCCGATCGCGGCGCGCTGCGCGTCGAAGCCCGTCGCCTTCGCGAGACCGATCGCCTCGGTGGCCTTGGCCTCAGCCAGGCCGAGCGCCTGAGTTCGGTCGGCCTCGGCCTGACCTGTCAGTCGCACATAGGCCGCCTCACCGGTGGCCTCCTGCTCGCGAGCCTGTGCCTGGTTCGCACTGATGTCGACTGACACCTGGGCCGTCGCGAGCTCGGCCTGCATGTTGGCGGTGCCACGCGCCTTCTCCACCTCGATGCGGGCCGTCTCCGCGCGCTCCTGCTCGACGTAGGTGCTGCGCTCCTGGTTGGCGATCTCGCGACGGGTCAGCACCTCGACGAGCTCGTCAGGGAACACGACGTCCTGGATGTAGACCCCGCGGGTCTCCACCTCGTAGGCGGTCAGGTACTCGCTCACCGCGGAGAACGCCGAGCGCTGGACCTCTTGGCGGGTCTCGATGAACCGGACCGCCTCCAGGTCCTGCAGCGTGTTCCGGAAGTGGTTGCCCACCGCCGACTGCAGCACCTCGCTCACGAGGTTGACCATCGTGCCGACCATCGAGATGACCTTGGGTGCCTTGGTGTCGGACACGTGGATCTGCACCTGGAGGTCGATCGTGAAGACGAACCCCTCGCGGCTCTTGCCGACGATCGACTCGAGACGTGCATCGAGATCGTGCGCCTCGCTCGTGGCGTTGGCCCAGTTGAGCGTGAGGATGAACGTCGGGACGATCTCCGCGGCGTAGACGCGCGGGTTGATCGCGTACTTGCCGGTCCGCAGCGGCTCCTGCCAGATGCCGCGGTGGCCGGGTCGCACGATCGAGCCGAACTTGAACTCGACGCCGGACGTGTCGAGGGTCGGCAGGCCGACGAAGCCCTTGATCACCGCGACCTCACCCTGGTTCACCACGAGCATGGGCACGAGCTCGACGCGAACGAGAAACGGGTTGAGGAGGTACGCGCCGTAGAGCAGCGGGTCGTGCTGGAGCCCGATGCGCCCGCCAGCGTCGATGAACGCCTGGAAGTCCTGGTAGTTGTTGTGGAGGACGTTCTTCGACCCGAGCAGCAGGTCGATCAGCTCGGCGTCGGTGACGGTGCCATCGTCTGCCTCGAGCGCGGCCACGTCGTCGAAGCTGCCGAGCCTCGAGGCGATGTCGCCCTTGTCGAGCGGCGCTCCCTCGAGCGTCGTGACGAGCCCGATGACATCGGTGCCACCCTCCGGCGCGATCACCACGACGCGCAGCTGGTCTGCGGTCAGGCCGAAGGACTGCGGGGTCAGCTTGCCGCCGCGCCCCAGCGTCGCCAGCTCGGGTGACACAGGGAGGCCGAACACCTCGCGGGAGGTGACGACGACGAAGCCCACCGGATGGATCGGCACGAGCGTCCCGGGCGGCAGCACCGGGCGCTGCACACCCTTTTCGCCGCCCTGGTTGATGAAGGCGCCCACGTCGGAGAAGTTCCCGAACTCTGCCTTGTAGACGGCGCTCTTGTTGCCGATCGGCAGAGGTGCGCCGACCTGTGCGATCACCACGCCGGTCTCCCCGGCTGGGACCTGCACCCACGGGAAGCGACTCACCGAGAACACGGGCCACAGGCGGAAGCGCAAGCCCGGCATGAGCAGCTGTGCCTGGTAGCCCGCCTCGCCGTGGAACGCGATCGGGTTGTCCTCATGGAGCTTCTTCAGGCCCAGCTTCTTGATCACCAGCCCCACCTCGGACGGGCCGATGCGGTGCACCGACATCAGCAGCACGACTCCGACGAGTACGGCCGCCCCCAGGGTGATGCCGACGGTGAGATCCATCTCTGCCTCGTTTCTGCGGGCCGGTCGATCAGCCGCGTGAAGTGGGGCGAGCGTAACCAGACCTCGGGGGCGGCAGCGGCGGCGAGGTGAGGCGGTCAGGTCACCGACCCGGTCAGTAGCCTGAGTCCATGCCCACGGTCGACCGGGTCCTGCCCTGGCGGCGCAACGAGCGCCCCCCGGCGGACGAGGTCGCCCCCGTGCTGGGTGCGTATCGCGCTCGCCACCCCAAGTCGCCGACCGCGCTGATCACCCAGGCCTACCTCGCGGCCGCGGATGCTCACCGGGGTCAGTCGCGCCGCTCGGGAGAGCCGTACATCCAGCACCCCCTCGCCGTCGCACGAATCGTCGCGGACCTGGGCCTCGACGACGTCACGATCGCGGCCGCTCTCCTCCACGACGCCGTGGAGGACACGGGGCTGACGCTCGACACGCTCGAGGACGGCTTCGGTGCCGACGTGACCGCCATCGTCGACGGCGTCACCAAGCTGGACCGGATCAAGTTCGACACGAAGGAGGCCCAGCAGGCGGCTTCGATGCGCAAGATGCTCGTCGCGATGGCCAAGGACCTCCGCGTCCTGATCATCAAGCTCTCCGACCGGCTGCACAACATGCGCACGATCGCAGCGATGCCGGCCTGGAAGCAGGAGCGCACGGCCCGCGAGACGCTCGACATCTACGCGCCCCTCGCACATCGCCTCGGGATGCAGGAGATGCGACAGGAGCTGGAAGACCTGTCGTTCGCCGCGATGCACCCGAAGCGCTACGCCGAGATCGACCACATGGTGTCCACGCGCAGCCCTGAGCGGGATCTCTACCTCGCTCAGGTCCTCGAGCAGGTGCGCGAGCGGCTCGCGGAGCTTCGCATCAACGCCGAGGTGACCGGCCGGCCGAAGCACCTCTACTCCATCTACGAGAAGATGGTCGCCAAGGGGCGCGAGTTCGACGACATCTTCGACCTCGTGGGGATCCGCGTCATCGTCGACTCGGTGAAGGACTGCTACGCCGCGCTCGGGTCGATCCACGCCACCTGGAAGCCGGTGCAGGGCCGCTTCAAGGACTACGTGGCGATGCCGAAGTTCAACCTCTACCAGTCGCTCCACACCACGGTGGTCGGTCCGCAGGGCAAGCCGCTCGAGGTGCAGATCCGCACGTGGGAGATGCACACCCGCGCGGAGCAAGGGGTGGCGGCCCACTGGCAGTACAAGGACCAGACCGGGGTCGACGCGGCCGACGTCGCCTGGCTGAACCGCATCATCGACTGGCAGTCCGAGACCTCGGACCCCAACGAGTTCATGAACAACCTGAAGATCGACCTCGAGCAGGACGAGGTCTTCGTCTTCACCCCGAAGGGTCAGGTCATCGCGCTCGCCGCGGGGGCGACGCCGATCGACTTCGCGTACGCGATCCACACCGAGGTCGGTCACGCGTGCATCGGTGCGCGGGTGAACGGGCGGCTCATCTCCCTCGACTCCAAGCTGTCATCCGGGGACACGGTGGAGATCTTCACCTCGAAGGTCGAAGGCGCTGGGCCGTCGCGCGACTGGCTGCACATCGTGGCCACGCCGCGCGCTGCGTCCAAGATCCGTCAGTGGTTCTCGCGGGAGCGTCGCGAGGATGCGGTCGACAACGGGCGTGACGAGCTGGTCAAGGCGCTGCGCCGCGAGGGGCTGCCCGTCCAGAAGATCGCGCAGGGCAACCTGCTGCACGACGTGGCGAAGGAGCTCAACTACGCGGATCTCGACGCTCTCTATGCCGCGGTCGGCGAGAACCACGTGTCCGGCAAGGCGATCGCCGCACGGGTCGCACGCACGATGCGAGAGGTCGACCCCTCCAACGCAGAGGACGAGGTGCTCCCCACCACCGTTCGCCAGCCGCGCCGTCCTGGTTCGCGCAAGCGCCCGCCGGCAGGCGTCCATGTGGAGGGTCTCGACGACCTGATGGTGCGCTTGTCGAGGTGCTGCACTCCGGTTCCGGGCGACGAGATCCTCGGGTTCGTCACGCGGGGCCGTGGTGTGTCGGTCCATCGTGCCGACTGCGCGAACGCGGTCTCGCTGGCGTCTGGTCAGTCCGATCGGTTGATCGATGTCGAGTGGGACGAGTCCCACGACGGCACCTTCGTGGCCACGATCGAGGTCAAGGCGCTCGACCGAGGCCGCCTCTTGCGAGACGTGGCGTCGTCGATGAGTGACCACCACGTGAACATCCTCAGCGCCACGACGCACACCGGCCCTGATCGGGTCTCCAAGATGCGCTTCGAGTTCGAGCTTGCCGACCCCGGCCACCTCGACTCGCTGCTCTCGACGCTGCGCGGGATCGACAGCGTCTACGACGCGTACCGCGTCGTGCCCGGCCAAGGCGGCTAGCTCAGGACGGGGCCGTCGACCTGCGCGCGTCGAGCGGGGTCACATGGACCGGAAGCGACACGGGACCGTTCGTGAACGGAACTGGCGTCTTCTCGTATCGGAACGACGGATCGAGCGTCATGGTCTGCACACGCTCGAGCAGGACCTCGATCGCAACGCGTGCCTCGAGGCGCGCGAGCGCGGCACCAGGGCAGATGTGCGGTCCATCGCCGAACGCGAGGTGGCTGCGGACGTTGGGCCGCCGAAGATCGAACTCGTCGGGTCGGTCGAACACCTGCTCGTCGCGGTTCGCGGCGGCGAGTCCGAACGCGACGGTCGTGCCTGCGCCCAAGTCGGTGTCGTCGATGCGCACGTCCTCAGTGCACTGGCGCAGCAGGTAGGTCAGCGGAGGGTCCACGCGCAAGGACTCTTCGATGAACGGGACCAGGTCCCCACGTTCCGCCCGCAGCCTGTCGAACAGCTCGGGTTGCGAGGCGAGCCGCAAGATGGAGTTCGCGAGCAGGTTGCGGGTGGTCTCGGTGCCGGCGACGAGCAGGAAGATGAGCTGCGTTCGTGACGCGATCGGGGAGAGGCGGATGCCCGCGACCTCCGTGCCGACGAGGCGGGTGATGAAGTCGTCGGGTGGGTCCTCGGACTCCAGGCGCGCCGCGATCTCGTGATCGAGGTATGCCGAGATCTCCTTCATCGCCTGACGGCTTCGCCGCGCGCTCTCCGCGTCGCCGAGGACCGAGCCACCGAACAGTCCGTGCGCCCACTCGATGAAGCGGGGTTGCTCGTCGTCTGGGAGGCCGAGGAGATAGCCGATCCCCGCGGCGGGAATCGGCGAGATGTAGGTCTCGCCGAGATCGCCCTGTCCGACGCCGACAACCTGGTCGACCAGCCGCTCACACAGCGCTCGGAGGGGCGGCTCGATGCGACTCAGCCGATGCGCCGCGATCGCCGCGTTGATCACGCGGCGGACGCGGCCGTGCTCTGGCTCGCTGATGAACGGCAGGAACTGCGTGTCGATGTCCGCATCGTCGGGTGCGAGGAAGGCCGACTCGATGCGCTCGACGTCGCGACTCGCGGCGACCACGTCGGCATGACGAGCGAGGTACCAGGTCCCGTTCGGGGTCTGCGAGATCGGGCAGGCGCGCCGCAGCCGTCCAAGCTCGTCGTGTGGCACCTCGGTCGTCGGCGCAAGCGGATCGAAGACGTGAGCAGGCTCCGAGTCCGTCATCGCCGCGCACACTAACGGCGTCGACCGCGCGCACACTGCCCAAGTCGTTTCGGGCTGCCGCGGCTAGGGTCGCGGCCCACACTCTTCGTCGCAGCAGTCATCGGGGGAACACGCCATGGGCAGGGGGCGTCGTCGCGGGACCATGTTCTCCCTTCTGGCGGTGTGCACGGTCGTCTCACTGGCGCCACCTCTGGGAGCCGAGGCGCCGCCGGCGATGTTCGGACCGCCGACCACCTTTGCCGCAGGCACCTACCCGTACTCCGTCGTGCTCGCCGATGTGAACAGCGACTCGATCCTCGACATGGTCGCAGCAGAACGGTCCGACCCCTGGGCTGTTTCTGTCCTGCTCGGCGACGGACTCGGCGGATTCGGAGCCAGGACCGGCTTCGGTGACGGCGACAAGACGGCGGTGGCGGTGGGCGACCTGGATGCGGATGGCTTCCCGGACCTCGTCGCGAGCGATGCATCGGGGGGCGTCGGTCTGTCGGTGCTGCGTGGTGACGGCGCGGGCGGGTTCGGATCGCAGGTCGACTACCCAGACAACCACAGCATCGTCGACCTGGCGGATGTGAACGAGGACGGTTCGCTCGACGCGATCACGCAGCGATCGGTACGTCTCGGCGACGGGTTGGGTGGCCTCGGTGCGCCGATCGCGCTTCCGGTTGAGATCGGCGGGGCGTGGGTGGTTGCCGATGTCGATGGTGACGGTCATCTCGATGTCGTGGGATCCAACGCCACCCCTGGCGTGGACCC
>JBQTHC010000102.1:0-8864 GCA_052390255.1 Microthrixaceae bacterium | reverse complement strand
GGTCGTCACCACGATCTACGGCGGGTCGAGCGAGGTGCAGCGGGAGATCATCGCGGGCCGGGGGCTCGGACTTCCCCGGAATCGTTGACCTCTCGACTTGACATGACCTGATCTGACGAGCCGTCAGATCAGGTTGTGTGACGGACGTCACAGCGCTTAATGTTGCAGTTTCGTGTCGCGCCCCGGTTACCCTTCGGTAACTCACCAGCCGCCCTGAGCGCGGCCCGCCGCTGGGGCGCTGTGATCCGTCGATCTACCCACTGACTCGACGCGCGCCCCGGCAACTCCCCCACACCAGGAGGACCGACCCATGTCCGGGAGCAACCCCCCGAGTACCAACGGCTCGCCGCGCCGCGCGCGACGGGCCATCGCGAGAGGGCTCGCCACACTCGGCGCGCTGCTCACGCCAGTCGGGTTGATCGCGTCCACGGCCGGTGGCTCGGTCACCGGCCTCGCCGCCGCAGCGCTCGTCGCCACGAACCCCGTGGTCCAGGTGCAGGCGGCCCCGGCGGCCCCCACCCCGTCGAACGTGTCCGTCGAGTTCCAGAGCCACGAGCCCCCGGCCTCGATCACGGCGCCGCCAGCGCGCATGGTGGCGGCCGCCGTCGGCGCCCCCGTGGTCGCCCCGCCCGTTCCGCCAGCCCCTCCAGCCCCGCCACGAGCCGGCGACCCGAACGACCCCGCCACCTGGGACCGCCTTGCCCGGTGCGAGTCGGACGGGCGCTGGTCGATCAACACCGGCAACGGGTACTACGGGGGGCTGCAGTTCTCACTCAGCTCGTGGCGCAGCGTCGGCGGCACGGGCTACCCGCACAACGCGAGCCGCGACGAGCAGATCGAGCGGGCGAAGCGGCTCTACGCCAGCGGCGGCTGGCGCCACTGGCCCGCCTGCACCCGTCGATTCGGATGGCGCTGACCATCCCATCAGCAGCCTCCCCTGATCTCAGCGACCCCCGGTTCCGCCGCCGGGGGTCGCTGTGCGTCTCGGCTCAGATGCGCCCGTCCCAGGCGACGATCTCTCCAGCCACTGCCACGAGTGGCGTCGGGTCGAGATCGACCTCGTCGGGCGACCACACGTCGACGCGCACGCCGGCCATCGTGGTCGTGGGCGGCGTCGCCGCGACGAGCACCACGGGACGCCCGCTCGCTGCGAGCGCCCGCGCCGCGTCGTGCGCGGCCGCGCTGCCGCCGCGAGCGGGCACGACGACGCTGCCGGGCACACTCGTCGGGAACGTGCGCGCGATCCAGAACCCCACGAGGCCCGGCTCGGCCACCACCACGCCGTCGGCCGGCAGCGTCGCGGCGAGCCCCGAGGCGCGCGCGGGCGCGGAGCCCGCGGTGTCGTACATCGGTCCCACCACTGCAGCGAGCGCGGTGTAGAGCGCAGGCCGATCAGTCGAGCCGGGGGGCAGGTCGAGGTCGATCGTGGCGAGATCATGTGGCGCGACGTCGATCAGCGCTGCCCGATCCTCCCAGGGGCGCATCGTCACCTCAGCGGGATCGAGACCGCACGTGACGAGGACGTCGACATCCGCCAGGCCCGCGAGCTCGAAGTCGCGCGCCTGAAGGCCGGCCGTGCCGAAGTGCAGCGGATCGTCCCACCGGAACACGCCCTTCGCGCCCCAGGTGTTGACCACCCCGCATCCGACGCGCGCCGCGAACGCGCGCAGCCCTTCGACGCACCCGTCGAGCACCACCCCCGGCCCGACGAGCACCCCACAACGTCTGTGAACCCCTACGTCCGCATTGCGAGCGTCAGGGTTCACAGACGTTGGTTGCTAGTACCGCAGGCCCGGCGCGCGGGTCTTGAAGACGTCGGTCGCGAGCTGCTGACCGAGCTTCGTCGCATCCCAGCGCGCGCCGCCGTTGGAGATCGTCGCGCCCTCGCTCCAGCCCTGCATCCACACGATGTCCTCAGCCACCGCTCGGATCACCTGGCCGGTGACGTGCTGGCTCTCGTCGCTGGCCAACCACGCGACGAGCGGCGACGACACGGCTGGGTCCATCCGGTTCCACTCGTCCTCGGGCACGTCGTCGGCCTCGATCACCGCCGGCGCGCCGGGCATCGTGCCGGTGATGCGGGTGGCTGCCGCGGGGCCCACCGCGTTGACGGTGACGCCGAGCTTGTAGAGCTCGAGCGACAGCGTCTGCGTGAACCCGGCGATGCCGGCCTTCGCCGTGGCGTAGTTGGTCTGGCCGAAGTTCCCCACGAGGCCGGCGCCCGAGGTCGTGTTGATCACGCGACCGGTGAACACCTCACCGGCCTTCGCGCGCTCGCGCCAATGCCGCGCGGCGTGGTGCGACGGTGCCCAGGTGCCCTTCAGGTGCACCTTGATCACCGCGTCGAAGTCGGCCTCGGACATGTTCCAGATCGCGGTGTCGCGCACGATCCCCGCGTTGTTGACGAGCACGTCGAGCCTGCCGAACGTGTCGACCGCCTGCGCCACCATGCGGCCTGCACCCTCGTAGTCGGACACGTCGTCGTAGTTCGCCGCCGCGGAGCCGCCGCGCGCCGTGATCAGCTCGACCGTGAGATCGGCCGCCTTCTCGTCGGCACCGTCACCGGTCACCGATGTTCCGAGGTCGTTCACCACGACCCGCGCGCCGTGCTTCGCGAGCTCGAGCGCATGCGCGCGCCCGATGCCGTGCCCCGCGCCGGTGACGATTGCGACCTTGTCAGAGAGAAGTGCCATGCGTTCGTGCTTCCTGATCGTGGGGTTGGAGTTGTGTGAGAGCGTGCGCCCCGGCGCAGCCGCTGGGGGTACGGGGGCCTCCCCCGCACGTGCGCCGCAGGCGGCTCCGCCGCCGAGGACGCCTGAGCGCGGCCGCAGGCCGCACCATCAGTTCGATGAGGAACCTCCGGTTCCGAATCGAGCTCGCAGCTCGAACTTCAGGATCTTGCCGGTCGGGTTGCGCGGCAGCACATCGACGAGCTCGAGGCGCTCCGGCAGCTTCTGGGTCATCAGGCCCTGCTCGCGGCACCACGCCACCATCGCATCGAAGCCGATCGGGTTCGCCGGGTCCGCCGGGACCACGACCGCGCACACGCGCTCGCCGGTCTTCGGGTCCGGCACGCCGATCACCGCGACGTCGGCGATGTCGGGACTGCGGAAGAGGATGTCCTCCACCTCCTTGGCGGAGATGTTCTCCATGTTGCGGATGATGATGTCCTTCACCCGGCCGGTGATCGTCACCATGCCCTCGGCGTCGATGCGACCGAGGTCGCCGGTGCGGAACCAACCCTCCTCGTCGAAGGCCGCCGCGTCGAGCGAGGAGTCGAGGTAGCCCTTCATCATCTGCGGGGCCTTGGCGCGGATCTCGCCCTCTTCACCGATGCCCGCCTCCTTGCCCTCGAGGGTGACGACGCGGAGCTGCGTTGTGCCCGTGGCGCGCCCCTCGGTGTTGGCGAGCTGCTCGTCGGTGTCGTGGATCGTCCCCATCGCGATGATCGGTGCCTCGGTGAGCCCGTAGCCCGACACGATGCCCACGCCTCCCATCTCGGCCTTGATGTCGTAGTGGAGCTGTGGCGGCTTCGGCGCACCGCCACCGCAGTAGACCCGCACGTTCGGGAACAGGCGCTCACCCGCGGGGAGCTGGCGCTGCGCCGCGAGGTAGGCCATGTGGAACGGGGTGCCTGCGCCCGCCATCGTCACGTCGTGCTCCTTGATGAGCTCGGTCGTGCGCACGGGGTCGAACCGCTCGATGTACACGGTGGGGAAGCCGACGACGAGCGCGCTGAACAGCCAGCCGATTCCGCCGATGTGCGTGATCGGGAACACCACCGCGTTCTTGTCCTGGTCGGTGACACCGAGGCACGCGTTCATGCCGAGCGCGCTCGCGAGGATCGTGCGGTCGGTGTGCTGCGCGCCCTTCGGGTCGGCCGTGGTGCCCGAGGTGTAGAAGTACCAGCGGATCGGATCCTCACTGGGGTCCGGAGGCGGCGGGAGCGTCGAGGGGTCGCCCTGCGGGAGCGCCTTGTCCGCCACGAGCACCTCGAGGTGCCCGCCCTCCGCGACGATCTCGCCGGCGATCTCGCTGGCCATCGCCTCGAAGTCGAAGCCCGCCCAGGTCGAGGGCACCACGAGGAGCTGGCTGTTCGCCTGGCGGGTGACGAAGCCCACCTCGCGCGTGCGGTAGATCGGCAGCATCGGGTTCTGGATCGCGCCGAGCCTGGCGAGCCCGAGCACGAGGAGCTTCGACTCGAGCCACGTGGGCAGCTGCCACGAGACGACGTCACCTGCGCCGATGCCACGCGCATGGAGGCCGGCGGCGACCTGTTCGGCGCGCGTCTTCACCTCGTCCCAGGTGAGCGTGCGCCCTTCCTCGTCGATCGCCGCGAGGTCGGTGGGTGTCGCCGCCGCGCGTCGCTCGACGAGCTCCCACAGGCTCCCACCCTCGACGTTCGGCATGCGCGCAACCCCCTCCGGGACACCTGACGGCGCGTCAGATTAGCCGCTCCGACCCGCGGCCCCCACGGCCTCGTGTCACGAGATCGGCCACCGCGTCGCAGTGCTCGTGACACGACTCCGACGTACCGCCCTCGTGTCACGAGATCGGCCACCGTGGCGCAGCGTTCGTGACACGACTTCGGCGGGGTCAGGTCTCCGGCTGATCCGCGACGAACACCTCGAAGGCGAGGAGGACGTCGTCGAGGAGCTCGGTCTCGGTCGCCTCGATCGCGAGCGACGCCACCCGAAGACCGGCGAGCGCGCCGAGCCAGGCACCGAACAGGAGGTCCTGGTCGCCGAGGCGCCCCTGGAGCGCTTCGACCGATGGTCGGATGCCGCCGGCGGTGGCCGCCGCGGCAGTGAGGATGTCGGTGAGGAGCTCGAGGCGGTGCTCGGGGACCGCACCGTCGAGTGCGAGCTGTGTGAGGAGCTCGGCAAGGTCGAAGGCCTCGTCGGTGACCGAGACCATGCGGCGGAATGCCACCGCCGTGGCCTCGAGCAGCACCTGGGCGACGGCGGCCGCGCCGTGCTCGGACACGCCCGCGCCGATCGTGGCAGCGGCCTCCTCCGGCGCCTGCTCGAGGATCTGGAGCTCGAGCGCCTCGCGCAGCATCACCGGAAGGTCCATGAGATGCAGCCTAGGGGCGGTCCCAGGGGACGGCGCAGGGTGCGCGCCGGCGAACCAGCCAAGTGGGAGAATCGACCGCCAAGCACCGGAGCTCGTCGCACTCGACACCAGCGAGATCAGCCATGGCCCGCACGTTGCAGCCGGATGATCGAACGATGCACTCGCCTGCGCGGGAGCGGGCGGCGGCCCGCAACGCCTGGCATGGCCACCCGGGGTACGCGTTCGGCATCCGGGCGCTTGCTTGGGGGGTTCCGGTGGTCGCGTCGGTGCTCGCCACGATGGCGGCGAGTCGCGTCCTTCCCACGCCGAAGCGACTGCTCGGCGTCGTGCTGTGGTGGATCGCGCTGTCCGCGCTCAGCATGGGCGTCCTCTGGGTCGTCGACCGGCTCGCACGTCGACTGCTGCCGCTCGCGGCTCTCTTCAAGCTCTCGCTCGTCTTCCCGGACACGGCGCCATCGCGCTATCGGATCGCACTCCGATCCGGCACCACCGCGCAGCTCCAGCATCGCGTCGAGGAGATCCGCGCCAGCGGCCACCTCGGGGACACCGACGCGGAGAGCGCGGAGACGCTCCTCGAGCTCATCGGTGCACTGAGCGTTCACGACCGTCTGACCCGTGGGCACTCAGAGCGCGTTCGCGCCTACGCGCAGATGATCGGCGAGGAGATGGGGCTCGACGCCGAGGACCTCGATCGCCTCCACTGGGCCGGCCTCGTGCACGACGTCGGAAAGCTCTACGTGGCATCGGAGATCCTCAACAAGGAGACCCGCCTCACCGACGACGAGTACGAGGCGATCAAGGTCCACCCCGTCGCCGGCGCGGAGCTGTGCGCACCGCTCCGCGCTTGGCTCGGTCCCTGGCTCGACGCAGTCGGGGAGCACCACGAGCGCTGGGACGGCAAGGGCTACCCGAACGGACTCGCTGGCGAGCAGATCTCGCTCGGCGCGCGCATCGTGGCGGTCGCTGACGTGTTCGACGTGATCACCAGCGCGCGCAGCTACAAGGATCCGAGCACCTCGGTCGAGGCTCGCGAGGAGCTCGCCCGATGCGCGGGCACGCAGTTCGACCCGCAGGTGGTCCGGGCGTTCCTCAACGTCGGGCTCGGTCGGTTGCGCCTCGTGATGGGGCCGCTGTCATGGCTCGCACAGAACCCTGTGCTCGGCAACGTTCCCCTCAACCCGGTGATGGGCGCGCTCGCGTCGATCGGTGCGGTGGTCGGATCGATCGCAGTGGGGAACCTCGTGCAGACGCCCCACGTCGTGTCCGAGCGCGCGCCGGTGACCGCCCCCGCTCCGGAGGTCACGACCACGACCAGCACCACCACGACGACGCCCACCACGGTGCCTCCGGCCGTCCCGCCCCCCGTGGTGCCCGACCCTCCCAGTCCTGTGCCGCCGGTCGTGCCGGTGTGGACGCCGCCGGCCGGCAAGGCGCGCGATGACGTCGCGAGCGGACCCGAGGATGCGGCGGTCGTGCTGCAACCGCTCGCGAACGACGACCACCTCACCACGATCACGGCCGCAGGACCTGCCACCTCCGGCACGTTGCAGGTGCTCGGCGACTCGCTCGTGTACACGCCCTCACCGGACTTCAGCGGGAGCGACTCGTTCACCTACGAGGCGACCGGCACTGACGGCCAGAGCGGCTCCGCCACGGCCCACGTGACGATCTTGCCGGTGAACGACGCCCCGACCTTCACGGCTGGCGGTCCGGTGACGGTGACCGAAGATGCCGACCTGGTCACGGCATCGGCCTGGGCCACCAGCATCTCGCCCGGACCGAACGACGAGGCGCTCCAGAGCCTCGGCTTCACGGTGACGGCCGACGATCCGTCGCTGTTCGCGTCCGCCCCAGCGATCGACGAGGTGACGGGCGACCTCACGTTCACCGCGCTCGCCGACGTCAACGGCGCGACGAATGTGACCGTCGAGCTCGTCGACTCCGGGGGCACGAGCAACGGTGGACGCGATACGTCCTCTCCGCTCACGTTCGCGATCACGATCTCTCCCGTCGCCGACCCGCCGGTCGCCGTCGACGACGCCAGCACCCTCACCGAGGACGGCCCTGCCACGATCATCGACCTCCTCGCGAACGACAGCGACCCGGACGGTGACCCGCTCACCATCTCCGTGCTCGACACCAGCGCGCTCACCCGCGGCACGGCAGTCGACAACGGGGACGGCACCATCACGTACACACCCGATCCCGAGGCCAACGGCACCGACACCATCACCTACACGATCGACGACGGCACCGGACGGACGGACACCGCCACCCTTGTCATCACCCTCACACCGATCGCCGACCCGCCGGTCGCCGTGGCCGACGACTACGCCACGGACGAGTCGACGCTCCTCAGCCAGGCCGCCCCCGGGCTGCTCACCAACGACAGCGACCCCGATGGGGATCCCCTCACGGTCACGACCACTCCGGTGAGCGACGTCAGCAACGGCACGCTGATCCTCTCCGGCGACGGGGCGTTCGACTACACGCCGGACCCTGGCTTCGTGGGCACGGACCAGTTCACCTACGAGGTGCAGGACGGCACGGGGCGCAGCGCCCAAGCCACCGTCACCGTCACCGTCGACTCGGGCGTGACCGCACTCGGGTTCTACCTGGGCACCTCGGGCGCGGACGCCGACAACTGGAGCTTCTCGCCGACGCCGGTCGGCGTCTCCGGGACAGAGCCAGATCACGACGGCGACAGCAGCCCTGGCCTGACGATCGTGAACAGCGGTCAGCAGCTCACCGAGTCCGCCGGAGCCCAGTACCAGAGCTGGACGCTCACGACGAGTGCGCCGCTCTCGCTCAAGGGTCCCGTCACACTCGACCTGTGGAGCACGGTCGAGGGGTTCGCCGCGTCCCAGGACATCGACTACTCCATCTGGCTCCAGGACTGCGCATCCGACGGAACCGGGTGCGCGATCCTCGCGTCAGCGATCGACGTGCACATCAACGACTGGAACGGTGGCACCGCGGATTGGGTCGAGCGGAGCATCACCTTTGGATCCCTCGACACCACCATCGCATCCGGCCGAATGCTCCGGATGCGTCTGATGTTCCATCACCAGGACGTGTGGGTCGCCGCCAGCGCGGACCGCGCGAGTCAGCTGGTCCTCACCCGCGCCAACGCGACACCGATGGTGAACGACGACTCCGTCACGGTCCTCGAGGACGCAGTCGCGACCCCGATCGACGTCCTCGCCAACGACGTCGACGCCAACCTCAACCCCGCGACGGTCGCCGTGCTCTCCGGCCCGACGCAGGGTGTCGCAACGGCGAACCCCGACGGCACGATCGACTACACCCCTGCCGCGGACCTCAACGGCGCCGACAGCTTCACCTACCAGGTCTGTGACACCGGCGGCCTCTGTGGGACAGCCACCGTGTCGGTCACGATCACCCCGGTCAACGACGCTCCCAGCTTCACCGATGCCGGTGACGTCACGGTGAGCGCCGGCGGCGGAAGCCAGACCTTCCCAGGTTGGGCGTCGGCGATCTCCGCTGGTCCGGCGGACGAGTCCGGGCAGTCACTGACGTTCTCGGTGTCGGTCAGCGATCCATCGAAGTTCGTCGGCACCCCGACGGTGGACGCCAGCGGCACGTTGTCGATCGAGCCCATGGCCACCGCGGGCGAGACGTTCGTGGTGACCGTGACGCTGCTCGACGACGGCGGCACGGCCGACGGTGGTGACGACACGAGCACGATCCACACGTTCACGGTCACCGTCACCTAGACGTGCAGCGCGCCGCGCTCGCCGACACCGAGGCAGGCCGCGAGGACCCCC
>JBQTHC010000101.1:0-16624 GCA_052390255.1 Microthrixaceae bacterium | reverse complement strand
TTTTTTCCCCCCCCACCGGCAGTTGGGGGGGCCCCGGGCCCCCGGCTTTCTCGTGTTTTAAGATGGCCGGGGGGATCCTCCCCCCGTCGCGGGGGGCCGCGGGGAGCCGGCCCACCGCGGTCGGGATCACGACCGCGACCGTTCGCGCGACGCGGGCGCGCTGGCGCGGCCGGAGGCGCATGCTGGTCAGCTCTTGCTGGTGGCGAAGTACGTGCCGTAGATCTTGTCGAAGCGCCCGTCGTCGCGCAGGGTGGTGAGGCCGCCGTTGATGAACTCGAGCATGCTCGTGTTGCCCTTCTTCATCGCGAAGCCGTACTTCTCGCCGGTGGGATAGGTCTCGATCACCTTCACCGAGGAGTCCTTGGTTGCGCGGTAGGCGTTGACCGGCAGGTCCTGGAGGATGGCGACGATGTCGCCTGATTCGAGTGCGGCGAACAGGCCGTCGGCGTCCTCGAACGACTTGATCGTGCCGCCCGGGTTGTGCTCGTTGGCGTAGGTCTCGCCTGTGGTGCCCGACTGCACGCCGATCGTCTTCCCCTTGAGGTCCGTCAGCGCGGTGATCTCCTGGTCGCTCGCGGACTTGATGAGGAGCGACTGATCCGCATCGAAGTACGGCTTGCTGAAGTCGACCTGCTTGGCTCGCTCGTCGGTGATCGTGACGGCTGAGGCCACCACGTCGCAGTCACCCGCCTCGACCGACCCGAGGATGCCGTCGAAGGGAAGGTCGATGACGGAGAGGTCGAGCTTGGCGTCGCCTGCGATCGCGCGGAGCAGGTCGATGTCGTAGCCCGTGTCCTTCCCGCTGTCGTCCTTGAATTCGAACGGCTCGTACGGCGTGTCCGAGCAGACCGTGAGCGTGCCGCTCGCGACGAGGCCCTCGGGCGCGACGGCGGCCTTGCCGCCCTCCGTGGTCGTGGTGGAGGTGCTGGGGGAGCTGCTGCCGCACGCGGCGATGAAGAGGGCAGCGGAGAGGAGCAGGCCGGCACGCCGAAGGTGCGTGGGGAGGTGCATGGCAACGTCCTTTGTGGTCGGCAACTGACCGGGCAGGTACCGACCGGTCGGCTGCACCGTAGGCGGAGAAGGGCCGCCATGGGAGGAACCTCAGTGGGCGACGTCACCGCCGAGGTAGGCCGCCTTCACCGAGGGGTCGTCGAGGAGCTCGCTCGCGGGCGCGGCCTTGACGACGCGGCCGACCTCGAGCACATAGGCCCGATGCGCCCGCTGGAGCGCCTGGGCCGCGTTCTGCTCGACGAGCAGGATCGTCGTGCCCTGCCGATTGATCTCGGTGATGATCGAGAAGATCTGGGCGACCAGCATCGGGGCGAGACCCATCGACGGCTCGTCGAGGAGGAGCACCTTCGGCTTGACCATCAGCGCCCTGCCGATCGCGAGCATCTGCTGTTCGCCTCCCGACAGCGTCCCTCCCGCCTGGTTGCGCCGCTCGCGCAAGCGAGGGAACAGCTCGAAGACGCGGTCGAGCTCGCTCTTCGCGTCCTTGCCGCGGTTCGCGTACGTGCCCATGTCGAGGTTCTCAGACACCGACATGCCGGGGAAGATCCCGCGACCCTCCGGCGCCTGGCAGATCCCCATCTCCACGAGCCGGTGGGGCGCGCAGTTCGTGATGTCCTCGCCGTCGAAGCGGATCGTGCCGCTCGACACCGGACGCACGCCGGAGATCGTCTTGAGCGTTGTGGTCTTCCCGGCACCGTTCGCCCCGATCAGGGTCACGATCTCCCCCTGGTCGACCGTCACCGAGATCCCCTTCAAGGCCTCGACCTTGCCGTAGTGCACGCGCACGTCGCGCACCTCAAGAAGCATCGGAGGGCACCCCCAGGTACGCCGCGATGACGCGTTCGTCGCGCTGGACCTCGGCGGGCAGCCCCTCGGCGATCTTCTCGCCGAAGTCGATCACCGCGATGCGGTCGCACACGTTCATCACGAGGCTCATGTCGTGCTCGATGAGCACCACCGTGAGGCCGCTGTCGCGGATCTGTCGGATGAGGGAGATCAGCGCTTGCTTCTCCGCCGGATTGAACCCGGCCGCCGGCTCGTCGAGCAGGAGGACCTTCGGCTGCGTCGCGAGCGCGCGGGCGATCTCGAGGCGGCGCTGGTCGCCGTAGGGCAGGTTGCGGGCGAGCTCGCTCGCTCGCCCTGGGATGCCCACGAACTCGAGGAGCCGATGCGCCTCGGCTCGTCCGAGGCGCTCCTCACGGAAGTACTTGGGCGTGCTGAGGAGAGCGCCTGGGACGCTGATCGTGTGCCGCGCGTCGGCGCCCACCATCACGTTGGCGAGCGCCGTCATGTTCGGGAACAACCGGATGTTCTGGAACGTGCGCGCCACGCCCGCCTCGGTGATCCGATGGGGCTTGCGCCCCACGATCGACGTGCCGTCGAGGATGATGCCGCCCTGGGTGGGGGCGCACACGCCGGTGATGCAGTTGAACAGCGTGGTCTTGCCCGCGCCGTTGGGACCGATGATCCCGAAGATCTGGCCGCGATGGACGGTGATCGAGACGTCGTCCAGCGCGACGACGCCACCGAAGACCATCCGCACGCGGTCGATGGCCAGCACCTCTTCGGCGACGTCGGTGGCTCGCGCCACGAAGTCCTCCGGGAGATCCACGTCGTCAGCAGCGAGGACCGGTGGCAGCGCCGCCGCGGGCGCCGGCTCCGCCCCGATCGCCTGCAGGTCGTGCTCGACGCCCGAGGTGGTCCCCATCGAGGCGGCGGCGCTGCCCGCGTCGGCGAGCTCGGCCGCCCGCTGACGACTCGGCAACAGGCCTTGCGGCCGGAAGATCATCATCAGGATCAGCGCGAAGCCGAAGAGGAACACCCGGTACTGGGTGATGTCCGTCGCGTTCGAGCCGGTCACGGCGTTCAGCTTGTCGAGCAGGTTGTCGCCCCCTGCGGCCTCGCGCAGGTACTCGGGCAGGTAGCCGATCGCGAAGGCACCCGCGATGACCCCAGGGGTCGAGCCGAGTCCGCCGAGCACGACGGCCGCGAGCACGAGGATCGACAGCGTGAACGGGAAGGTGTCGGGGTTGATGAACCCCACCTTCGACGCGTACACCCAGCCGCCGAGCCCGCCGAACGACGCGCCCATCGCAAACGACCAGAGCTTCATCGTGAACGTGGGCACGCCCATGAGCTCTGCCGCGTCCTCGTCCTCGCGGATCGCCGTCCACGCGCGCCCCACGCGAGATCGCTTCAGGCGCGCCACGACGAGGATCGCGAGGACGATGCACGCGAGCACCAGGTAGAAGTACGGCAGCGGCTTGGTGCCGAACTCGAGACCGGGCAGCGGCGACGGATGGGGGATCCCGGTGATCCCACGCGCCTCTCCGAGCTGCGGAGTGTTCTGCGCGGTGATGCGAACGATCTCACCGAAGCCGAGCGTGACGATCGCGAGGTAGTCGCCCCGCAAGCGCAGCGTGGGACCACCGAGCAGCACGCCGGCCGCACACGCGATGAGGATGGCCGGGATGACGCACTCCCAGGCGCTCAGCGGGCCGTCACCGGCGGACAGCTTGGCTGTCGAGTAGGCGCCGACGGCGAAGAACGCCACATACCCGAGATCGAGCAGGCCGGTCTGCCCCACGACGATGTTCAGCCCGAGTGCGAGAAGGATGTACACGCCGATCGGGTAGAACAGCACGCTCTGCCAGTACCGGGTGAGGGTGGTGGGGTACCAGATCACCAGGGCGAGGATCGCCAGCAGCACGAGCGCCTTGGCCCACAGCGGCGCTCGATCCCACCGCCGGCCGAGCGATTCGACGACCGCGAGACGAGGCAGGGCCAGCCGGTTCATGCGCGGACCCTGCCCAGCGTCTCGCCCAGCAGGCCGCTCGGACGGAATAGGAGCACGAGCACGAGCACCGTGAACGCGAAGACGTCCTTCCACTGACCGCCGAAGACCGTCGCGCCGTAGTTCTCGAGCAGCCCGAGCGCGAAGCCCCCGAGCAGCGCGCCGCGGATGTTCCCGATGCCCCCGAGCACTGCGGCGGTGAAGGCCTTGATGCCGGGGAGGAACCCGATGTTGAAGCGTGCCGCTTCGAAGAAGATGGTGAACAGGAACCCGGCCGCGCCAGCAAGGATGCCGCCGAGCAGGAACGTGAGCGCGACCACGCGGTCGATGTTGACGCCCATGAGCTGCGCGGTCTCGGCGTCCTGCGCTGTGGCGCGGATGCCGCGTCCGAGTCGGCTCCGCCGCACGAACTGGTCCAGCCCGACCATGAGCACCAGGGCGGCGACGAAGACGAGGACCTTGTCAGCGCGGACCTGTGCGCCTTCGAAGGTGAACAGGGTGCTCTTGGTCATGACCCGCTGCGAGTTGATCTGGTTGCGGCCGTAGCGCAGCGCGAGGAACTCCTGGATGAAGAGGGAGATGCCGATCGCTGTGATCAGCGCGGTGAGCCGCGGCGCGTTGCGGCGACGCAGGGGTCGGTAGGCGACGCGCTCCATGATCAGCGCAGCGAGGCCGGACGCAGCCATCGAGATGACGAGCAGGAGCCCGAGGGTGAGGAACAGCCTCGCTCCCGTCTCGGGTGCGGTGACGCCGAAGCCGTCGATCGCGAACGTCGTGGCGAAGATGCCGATCGCGAAGATCTCCGAGTGCGCGAAGTTGATGAGCCGGAGCACGCCGTACACGAGCGTGTACCCGAGCGCGATCAGCGCGTAGATGGCGCCCAGCGTGAGCCCATCGACGGTCTGGGCCCAGAACTGGTCACCCAGGTCGCTGAAGTGCATCCATCGCCTCTCGTCGGGACGACCGGAGGGCGCCCGCTGCGGGCGCCCTCCGGGTTGCTTGGTGGTGTTGCGGACGGCCTACAGGTCGTCGGTTGCGGTCTCGAGGACGATCTTCCCGTCCTTCACGCGGAAGATGAAGATGCCCTGGGCCTTGATGTTGCCGTTCTCCTCGAACGTGACGTCCTTGGAGATGGCGTAGTCGACCTTGGTGAGCCCCTCGACGTAGTCGCGGAGGCTGGCGCGGTCGGTGTTGCCTTCCTTGATGCCCGTCATGAGGATGTTCGCCGAGTCGAAGGCCTCGGTGGAGTAGGTGCCGGGCACGTTCCCGATGAGCGCCTCGTAGGCCTTGGCGAAGTCGCCGATCGCGCCCGGGCTCGCATCGCTCGCGAAGTAGCAGGGGCAGCTCAAGAGCGAGCCTTCCGCCGCGTCGCCTGCGGCCTTGACGAAGCCAGAGTCGAGCGCGCCGTCGTCGCTGATGTAGGTCGCGGTGACCCCAGCGTCGTCGAGCTGCTTCTTCAGGCGACCCGCGGCCTCGTAGTACCCACCGAAGAACACCGCGTCGGGTGCTGCGGCCTTCACCGCGTTGACCGCGGCGGAGAAGTCCTGGCTCTTCGGGTCGATGGCCTCGGTCACGACGACCTTGGTGCTCGAGGGGAGCTGGGTGGCGACCTGATCGACCGCCAAGCCCTTCCCGTACTCGCTGTTGTCGTGAACGATGGCGATCGTCGACGGCTTGAGCTTGGCGTTGAGGTACTTCACGATGCCAGCAGCCTGCGCTGCGTCGTCGGGCAGCACGCGGTGGAACGACTTGCTGCCCGCCACCACGTTCGGGAGCTCGGTGTTCGTGGCCGACGCGCTCACCATCACGAGGTTGTTCTCCTCGAGGGTGGGCAGGACGGCCTTGGTCTCACCGGAGAACGCCGGCCCCACGATGCCGAGGATCGAGTCGTCGTTGATGTACTTGTCGAGCACGGTCGGCGCCTGGGCAGGGTCGCCCTGCGTGTCGAACTCCTTGAGCGTGATCTTGATGTCGGGGTTGGCCTTGTTGAACTCGTCGACGGCCACCTTGGCGCCGTCGCGGATGTAGATCCCGAGGTTCGCCGCGTCGCCGGTGAGCGGTCCGACGTATGCGATCGAGTACTCCTTCGGCGCACCTCCCGCGGCCGTCGTATCCGTGGTGGTCTTGTTGTCGCTGCCGCACGCTGCGACGACCAGCGCGAGACCGAGCAACGCACCAGTGGTGCGCACGAGCCTTCGTTGCCTCATGTGGTTGCCTCCCCCTTACCAGGGACCTGGGTGGATGTGACGATCGACACTACACACGCGTCCCCCGCAGTGTCGGCCTTGCTGGCCGCGCCCCTCCCTCGGGCACGCGAGACTGACCGCCACATGTCCGCCGCACCCACCCAGCCTGGCCTCGAGCCGCTCCGCAGCCGGCTGCGCGAGCTCGCACCGGTCGTCGTCGCCTTCTCCGGTGGCGCGGACTCGGCGTTCCTCGCGTGGATGGCCCACGACACGCTGGGTCCCGACGAGGCGACGGCGGTCACCGCCGTGTCCGCCTCGCTCCCCAGCGCCGAGCGCCTTGGCTGCGCCCGATTGGCCGACGAGTGGGGGATGCGCTGGGACGAGGTGGTCACCGACGAGCTCCACAACCCCGCCTACGCACGCAACGATGGAGATCGCTGCTACTGGTGCAAGGAGGCGCTGCTGAGCGCTCTCGGACCGATCGCCGAGCCGTCCGGCGCCACGGTGTGCCTCGGGGTGAACCTCGACGACCTCACAGATCACCGCCCCGGACAGCGCGCCGCGGCGGAGCGCGGCGCGGCGTTCCCGCTCGTCGATGTCGGCTTCACCAAGGCCGACGTCCGGTCGTGGTCCCGCGAGCTCGGCCTGTCCACGTGGGACAAGCCGGCCGCGGCGTGCCTCGCGTCCCGCCTGCCGTACGGCACGCCGGTCACGCTCGGACGCCTCAGCGCCGTGGAGCGCGCGGAGGCCGGCCTGCGCGCCCTCGGCTTCGATCAGCTTCGAGTGCGCCACCACGAGGAGGTCGCGCGCATCGAGGTGCCCGAAGCCGATCTGACCGCGGTGCTCGCGCGGCGTGGTGACGTGCTCGAGGCGGTGCGCGCCGCGGGCTACCGGTGGGTGACCCTCGATCTCGCCGGACTGCAGAGCGGTGGCTTCAACCAGCTGTTGAGCTGAGCTCCACGGTGGTCCAGGTGGGAAAGGCGATGTGCTCGACGTCGAGGTGGCGAACGATGCGACCCTTCGCGTCGAGCTGCTCGAGGCAGGGAGCGGCGGTGTCGAGCCCGCCTGCCATGGTGATGTAGTCCGCGACCGAGAGCAGCAGCGGACCCGATTCCGCGTCGGCATCGCCGGGGCGGAGGAGCGCATCGACCTCGAGCGTGGGCCTGCACGGCTGCGACCGGTCGACGCACCAGCAGTGGTACACGACGCCCTCGAAGACCGACAGCGCTCGGATGCGCATCAACGACCTCTGCGTCGCCGCATCGGCTGGACGCGGTCCACCGTCATGCGGCAAGCATGGCTCCGATGCCTGGCGACGCCAACCCACTCGACGACGCGGCCGACGCGGCGGTGCTCGCGGGGGCCGCGTCGGCCCTGGTCGACGCGGTCGACGCAGCGTTGCCGGGCTGGGTGGTCGGTTCGGTACGGCGCCGCTGGCTCGACTGGCGGCAGACCGAGCCTGAGGCCGCCCTGCTCGCCGATGCCGCGGCGGCCGCCGCCCAGGCGCGGGCAACGGTCGTCCCGCGGCTGCGCTCCCTGCTGGCGACCGACGTGGACGCGCAGCGCACCAACCCCCTCGCGCTCATCCGCGAGGCAGTGGCCTTCCCGACCCGAGTGCTCCTGGCCGCTGGTGTGCCCCCCGTCGTCCGCGATGCCGACGCAGAGCGACTCTTCCCCGAGGACTCGTACGACCTCGCGCCTGCGTCGTTCGCCGACCTCGCCCCCGCCGTGCACGAGCCCGGCGTGCGGTGGGGCGCGGCGAAGGCGCACGTGGTGCTCCGACGACGACGGCGCTCCGGCTGACCGCGCCGGACCCGAGGGTTCACTCGAAGCGCTGCCAGCCCGCGTCGGTGATCGACCGAGGCTCGAAGAACAGGCAGTCGGCTGGACATGCGAACGGCGCCGTCTCGGCCGCGCCGACGCGGCACCGCTGCACCACCTCACCGGAGGGCGTGGTGCGCGTCGAGTAGTGGCGGCAGTCCTCACGCACGGCCATGCGAGCAGTCTCCCATGCTGGTGCGGGCGCGTCGCAGAGCCGGTGCGCGCGGTCGCCTGCAAGACTCTCCTGATGGCGCTCGGTCCTGCGCGGGAGGCTCTGCAGAGCGACACCACGATGGTCGGCGCCGCGCTCTGCCGGCGCTACAGCGATCTCGTCGATGCGTGGCTGGCCGAGCTGCTGGAGTCCGCGGAGGGTGAGCTTGGTGGGGGCGGTGTGGCCCTCGTCGCGGTGGGTGGCTACGGCCGCGCCGAGCTCAGCCTGCAGTCCGACGTCGACGTGGTGCTGCTCCACACGGGTCGCGCCGACATCGGCATGCTCGCGGACCGCGTCTGGTACCCGATCTGGGACGAGGGCCTGAAGCTCGGCCACGCCGTGCGGACCGCGCGCGATGCCCTCGCGCTCGCCGCCGAGGACCTCGATACGGCAACCTCGCTGCTGCAGATCCGCCACGTCGCCGGCGACGAGACCCTCACCACCGACCTCGCCGAGCGGGCCATGGGGCAGTGGCAGAAGCGATCCAAGCGGTGGCTGGCCGAGCTGTCTCGGCGGGTGGCGGCGCGACACGAGCGGTCCGGAGAGGTGGCGTTCCTCCTCGAGCCCGATCTGAAGGAGGGCCGGGGAGGCCTGCGGGACGTGCACTCCCTTCGCTGGGCGGACGCCGCGCGACGCCTCCTGTGGGAGGGCGACGATCCGGTGCTCGACGCGTCGTACGACACACTGCTGTCTGCGAGGGTGGAGCTCCACCGGCGCTCCGGCCGCCCCGGCGACCGGTTGCTCCTCGAGGATCAGGACGCGGTGGCGGCCGCGCTCGGTGAACCCTCCGCCGACGACCTGATGCACCACGTCGCCGCAGCGGCGCGCACGATCGCGTGGCGCAGCGACGACGCGTGGCGCCGGATCGACGCCTCGTTGTCGGGGCCACTGGGGTGGCGATCTCGTCGCGACCGCGAGGTGGGACCGGGCCTCGTGCTGCGTGACGGCGAGATCCACCTCGCCGCGGGCGCCGACCCGCTGGAGGATGCCAGCCTCGTGCTGCGGGCTGCGGCCGCGGCCGCGGCCGCTGGCACCACGATCCACCGCGCGTCGCTCGAGCGCCTCGCGAGCTCGAGCGTCGCGCCACCCGAGCCGTGGCCCGCTGCGGTGCGCGACGCGCTCGTCGACCTCCTCCTCGCCGGACACCGGTCGATCCCGGTGGTGGAGGCGCTCGATCAGACGGGCCTGTGGGTGCACGTGCTCCCCGAGTGGGAGGCCCTGCGGAGCAAGCCCCAGCGAAACGCCTATCACCGCTTCACGGTCGACCGGCACCTGATGGAGACCGCGGCGAACGCAGCGGGACTCGTCGCACGCACGGACCGCCCCGACCTGCTCGTGCTCGGGTCGCTCCTGCACGACATCGGCAAGGGATACCCAGGCGATCACACCGAGGTGGGCATCGATCTGGTGACCACGATCGCGGCTCGCATGGGTTGCTCCGACGAGGACACGAGGGTCCTCGTCGCGATGGTGCGCTACCACCTGCTCCTGCCCGACGTCGCGACGCGGCGAGACCTCGACGACCCGGCCACGATCGAGCATGTCGCTGCGGCCGCGGGGGACAAGCGCACGCTCGGGCTGCTTGCCGCGCTGACGGAGGCCGACAGCATCGCCACGGGGCCATCGGCCTGGGGAGGATGGAAGGCGGACCTCGTGCGCGAGCTCGTCCGCCGCGCCGGTCACGTCCTGGGCGGCGGGACCGCGGAGGAGGTGCGCGACGACTTCCCCACCGCGGAGCACCTCCAGCTCGTCCAGGTGGGCGCGCAGGTGCTGCGCGGCAACGGCGACCACCTGACGGTGGTGACCCCCGACCGGCGCGGTCTGTTCAGCCGGGTCACCGGGGTGCTGGCGCTGCACGGCCTCGCCGTGCTCGACGCGTCGGTGGCAAGCCTGGACGGCATGGCGTTGGAGGTCCTGCGGGTGGAGTCGAGCTTCGGCCCGACGATCTCGTGGGACAAGGTGGTGGCCGATCTCGAGCGCGTGCTCGAAGGAGGGATCGCGCTCGAGGCGCGGCTCGCCGAGCGGGCGCGCGTGTACGGCTCGGGGCAGAAGCGCGGCGCCGTGCACGAGCCGCCGCGCGTCGTCGTCGACAACGATGCGTCTCGCGAGGCCACCGTGGTGGAGGTGCACGCACCCGATTCGATCGGCGTGCTGTACCGGATCACAAGGGCGCTGGCCGATCTCGAGATCGACATCATCTCCGCCAAGGTCCAGACGCTCGGCGACCGGGTCGTCGATGCGTTCTACGTGCGATCTGCGACCGGCGCGAAGCTCGAGGATCCGCTGGCCATCGTCGAGGTGGCGCGCGCGCTCCTGCACGAGCTGGTGACCTAACGCTGATGCCGGATCGACCACCGCCCACGCACGCCGATCTCGTCCGCTGGTCCGAAGCACTGGCCGGTGTTGCGCGCACCGGGCTCGGGTTCACCGAGAGCCTCTACGAGCGCGAGCGGTTCGAGGAGATCCTGCACATCGCCGGCGACATGCGCGCCGCCCTCGCTGCCGAAGAAGACCTCGACGTGGAGGACTACGTCGACGAGTGGATGCGCAGCGTGGGCACCGGCGTCGCCGGCTACGTCACCCCGAAGGCCGCGGTCGGCGCGGTCGTGTACGACGACGCCGGCCGGATCCTCCTCGTGCAGCGAGCCGACTCGGGCCTCTGGCTCTACCCGACGGGCTGGGCCGACATCGGGTACTCCGCCAGCGAGGTCGCGGTGAAGGAGGTGCGCGAGGAGACCGGGATCGCGTGCGTGCCCGAGCGCGTCATCGCCGTCCTCGACGGGATGCGCATGGGCTTCACCCGCATCCCCCTCTACTCGATCGTGTTCCTGTGCCGAGCCATCTCCGGCGACCTCCAGGCGCATCCGCTCGAGACCGCCGACCTCGGCTGGTTCGCGGAGGGCGAGCTCCCCGACATGACCGTCGGGGCGTCGCAGTGGGCAGCGCACGCGTTCGCGGCGATCCGAGGTGACCACGTCGACGTGCTGTACGACGAGCCGCGCGACCAGCCCTGGCACGCCCCCGACGGCGACTGAGCGAGGTCGGTAGGGTCGCGCTGTTCGTACGGCACGAGGGGGACTTGTGGACGACACTGCGATCGGGATCGCCGCATCGGTGCGTGCGGGGGAGCGCAAGGCGGTGGAGGTGCTCGACGCGTGCCTCGCCGCAGTAGCGTCGGGCAACGGGCCGCTCAACGCGTTCGTGCACGTGGACGAGGCGCTTGCGCGCGCCGCCGCGGAGGCGGTCGACGAGCGAGTGGCCGCGGGTGACGATCCCGGCCCGTTCGCTGGTGTTCCGATCGGCGTGAAGGACCTCGAGGACTGCGCGGGGATGCCGACGAGCCACGGGTCGCTGCTCTACAAGGGTCGCGGCCCCGTCGCCGCTGACTCGGTGCACCTGGGGCGGCTGCGCGCTGCCGGTGCGGTCCCGATCGGCAAGACGGCCGCGCCGGAGTTCGGGACCTTGAACTTCACGAAGACCAAGGCGTGGGGGATCACACGCAACCCCTGGAACCTCGAGCGGACGCCGGGAGGCTCGTCGGGCGGCACTGCGGCGGCCGTGGCGGCAGGGCTGATCCCGTGTGGCACGGCGAGCGACGGGGGAGGGTCCACACGGATCCCGGCCGCGTTCGCCGGCCTGGTCGGCATGAAGCCGAGCCACGGCCGCATCCCGCATCCGGGGCCGTCAGGCTCGCAGACGGCGGTGTACGGCATTCTCACCACCACGGTGGCCGAGAGCGCGCGCCACCTCGATGTCACCTCGGGACCCGACGATCGCGACCGCCTGTCACTGCCAGCGCCGACGCTTCGCTACGAAGACGCGATCGAGACGCTCGACGTCGCGGGCCTGCGGGCTCGATGGTCGCTCGACATGGGCTTCGTCGAGCACGTCGATCCGGAGGTGGCGCGGATTGCGAAGGCAGCCGCCCGATCGCTCGCGGCGGCCGCCGAGCTGCGACTCGACGATGGCGAGGTGCGCCTGACGGACCCCGTGCGCGCGTGGCTCGGCTCCGGCGCGATGGACCTGTGGCTGTCGCTCGAGGAGGGCATGTGGCCGGACGTGGCCAACGACCTCACTCGGTACTCGCGCGACGCGCTCGAGCAGACCGCCGACTACCCCGTGTCGAAGTTCGCCGAGCAGCTCCACAAGCGCGAGCAGCTCACCATCGACGCAGGCGCGTTGTTCGGGGAGGTCGACGTGCTCCTCACTCCCACCACGGCGGTGCCCGCGTTCGCTGCAGAAGGGCCGCCGCCGGGCGGCGCGATGGCCACCCCGTTCACGATGCTCGCGAACCTGTGCTGGAACCCGGCGATCTCCGTGCCCGCGGGGCTCACCAGCGACGGGCTCCCGGTGGGTCTCCAGATCGTCGCCGCCCGTCACCGCGACGAGATCCCCCTGCGCTTGGCCCGGATCTGGGAACAGACCCAACCCTGGTTCCGCCAGGCCCCCACCAACCAACGTCTGTGAACCCTGGCGTCCGCATGGCGGACGTGGCAGTTCACAGACGTTGGTTGCTGGTCATTGATCTCGCAGGAAGCGCTCCACTTCTTCGGCGATCGACTCGGCGGAGGGCAACACCCCGGCGTCGCCGTCATGGCGCTGCTCGAGCGACGACACGTACGTCGCGGTCTCCTCGTCGGCGTCGACGAGCTCGCTCACCTGGCGCTCGTAGGCGGCCGACGCGATCTCCAGGTCGGTCGTGGTGATCGACGTCTCGAGCATCGCCGCGGTGCGCACGATGAGCGCGAGGGCTGCCTTGGGCGACGGCGCTCCCGGCACGTACGACGGCACCGTGGCCCACAGCGAGGCCGAGCGCAGGCCCGCCTGCCGCCACGCGTCGTGGAGCGCTCCGACGATGCCCGTGGGACCCTCATAGCTCGAAGGCTGCAGGTCGAGGCCGGCCACCACGTCAGGCTCGTACGCCGTGCCGACCACGGCGGTCGGTCGCGTGTGTGGGACCTCCGCGAGCAGGGCACCGAGCGTCACGCACAGGCGAGCGCGATGCGACTGCGCGATCTGCGTGAGCTCGCCCGTGTACGTGCGCCAGCGCAGCTGTGGTTCGATCCCGACGATGAGCAGCGCGTCCGTGCCCGTACCGGGGATCGTGGCCGCGTAGATCTCGGTCGCGGGCCAGTCGATCTGCCGGTGGCCCTCGTCGTCGAGGCGCACGTGCGGTCGTGTGGACGTGAAGTCGTAGAAGTCCTCGGGGTCGACGTCGGCGACGAGGCGCCCTCCCCAGCGCTCGATGAGGTACCGCAGGGCCGTGGAGGCGGCGTCGCCGGCGTCGTTCCATCCCTCGAACGCGGCGACCACCACGGGTTCGCGCAGCTCGGGACGCGCCCTCCAGCGCACGTGCTCCATGCCTCCACCGTACAGTCGGGGCGGCCTGGCTCATCCGCCGCGCTGCTGCCATGGGAGTGGGCCGTGCGATCATCGGGAGATGCGCCAGCGTCTCCTGATCGTGCTCGTCCTTGTCCTCCTGCCGCTGTGCGCGGGCCCCACGGTGGCGGAGGCGAGCGCATCGCGCCGTGCTGAGGCCACCACCACCTCGTCGACGGCTCCGAGCGGCGGGAGCACGGAGTCCCTCCCCGGAACCACCCTGGAGGCCGACGCGCGGGATGACGGCACGTCACCGGCGCCCTGGTTCATCGGGTCAGGCGTCGCTGCAGCGGTCGCGGTGGCCGTCGGCGGCACGCTGCTGAAGCGACGAGCCGCCTGACCTGAGGTGAGCGATCCCGCTCAGGCGGCTGCGGTGCGGCGCTCAGGGGTGGGTGCCGCCTGATCGAGACGGAGGACGAGCCCGGCGACGAGCCAGTCCTCCCGCTCGCGGGCTGCCAGCATGGCGTTCACGTTGTCGACCGCTCGGGCGTTCCCGAACGGGCGGAGCACGTCGGTGATCGAGGGCATGGGGTGAGCGTCGCGCCGGCGGGTGACCGGCGGGACACGGTCGGGTGACCACCTCGTCGCGACTCGGTGAACTGTTGCTGTCGCGCGCCGAGCGGGCCTGCCGGCGTAGGGATCGAGGGGGCGCAACCGGTCGGTAGGATCCCCTCCATGCCAGCTCCGATCACCACCAGGACCGTGGCGGAGGTCATGACCTCGCCGGCGGTGACGGCACTGTCCTCCGACTCCATCGCTGAGGCATCAGCCCGGATGGAGGAGCGCAAGAAGGGCTCCGCGATCGTGGTCGACGGCGAGCGACCGATCGGCATCCTCACCGAGCGCGACCTCGTCGCCTTCAACGCGACCGGCGCCTCGCCGGCCGACACGAAGGTCAGCGAGTGGATGACCCAGCCTGTCGACTGCGCTGCTCCGGACCTGTCCGTTCAGGAGGCCGTGGCGACCCTGAAGGAGCGCCACTACCGCCACCTCCCGGTGGTCGCGGACGGCCGGCTCGTCGGTGTCGTGTCCCTGCGCTCGCTCATGGAGGTCGCGCAGGTCCAGCCGGTCGTGCATCCCTCGACGATCGAAGCGCCGCCCGGCCTCGAGGGCGTGATCGTGGCGGAGACCTCGGTGGGTGACGTCCGCGGAACCGAGGGCTTCTACCACTACCGGCAGTACAACGCCGTCGAGCTCGCCGACAAGCTCTCGCTCGAGGACGTGTGGTTCCTCCTCTTCGAGGGTCACCTGCCGACCAGCGCCGAACGCGGATCGTTCGCGGAGGAGATCGCCACGTTGCGGCGCGTCCCCGACGCGATCGTCGACCTGCTGCCCGCGCTGGCTGCCTCGAGCAAGACCGTGATGGAGGCCGTCCGCTCCGCCATGTCGATGGTCGGCGCGGCGGAGGGGTACCGACCCACGCTCGACATCGCTCACGCGGAGCGCCGACGCAACGCGCTGCAGATGTGCGCGGTCATGCCGACGCTCATCATGGCGATCCACCGTCTGCAGTCAGCTCAGGCGCCGATCCAGCCTCGCGACGACCTCGGCTACGGCGCGAACTACCTCTGGATGCTGACGGGTGCCGAGTTCGACGCCGACAAGGGCCGCGCCGTCGAGCAGTACCAGATCACCACCATCGACCACGGCTTCAACGCGTCGACGTTCACGGCGCGGGTCATCTGCTCGTCGGGTGCTGACGTCGCCGCGGCTGTGGTCGGCGGCATGGGTGCGCTTTCGGGTCCCTTGCACGGCGGTGCGCCGTCGCGCGCGCTCGATCTGCTCGACGCGATCGGCACCGTCTCCAATGCGCGCCCGTACCTCGTCGACGCCGTCACGCGAGGCGAGAAGATCATGGGGTTCGGCCACCGCGTCTACAAGACCGACGACCCGCGCTCCACGTTCCTCCGCGGTGTGGCGGAGCGCATCGGTGCGGAGAAGATCGACTTCGCAAAGGAGGTCGAGCGCACGGTGGTCGACGTGCTCGCCGAGCTCAAGCCCGGGCGTGACCTCTACGCGAACGTCGAGTTCTACGCCGGTGTGGTGATGGACCACTGCGGCCTTCCCCGCGAGCTGTTCACGCCCACGTTCGCGTCGAGCCGCGTGATCGGCTGGTGCGCCAACATCCTCGAACAGGCGGCGGACAACCGGATCATCCGCCCGTCGGCGCGCTACGTCGGTCCGCCTCCGCCCGTGCCGGTGCCCGATCCGACCTGCGCCGGCCTGAGCGGGCGCGCCGACCCGTCCCGCTACGGTCGGCGCCGTGGCAGTCACCATCTCCATCGCCGGGGCGTCCGACGCCGAGGATCTGACGGGGGCGTTCCGCTCGCTCGTGCCGCAGCTGTCCAGGTCGAACCCGCCCCCCACGCGGGACGAGGTGGAGGCGCTCCTCGCGGACTCGGCGGCCTCCCAGTTCGTTGCCCGGGGTGACGACGGTCAGATCGTCGGCGTCGCCACGCTGATCATCTTCCGGATCCCCACAGGCCTGCGGGCGTGGATCGAGGACGTGATCGTCGACGAAGGAGCGAGCCGACAGGGGATCGGTCGTGCCCTCACCGAGGCGATGCTGGATCACGCGCGGTCGCGCGGCTGCGTCACGGTCGACCTCACCAGTCGCCCCTCGCGCGAGGCGGCCAACCGCCTGTACCTCGCCGCGGGCTTCGAGCAGCGCGACACCAACGTCTGGCGGCACCCGCTGGGAAGCTGAGGAACCCCTTGACGAGCGCCTTGACTACGAATATCTTGATCTCAAGATATTCGTAGTCGAGAGAGATGACCACACCAAGGGGGAGCAACCCATGTCAGCAACACTGCTCGTTCGCCATCGGGTGCAGGACTACGCCGCCTGGCGGGCCGTCTACGAGTCCGTCGAGGGACTGCGCCAGCAGCACGGCTGCACCGAGGCCGAAGTGCTCGTCGACCCAGGCGACAAGGAAGACGTGTTCGTGATCCACCGGTTCCCGACGCTCGACCAGGCCCAGGCGTTCGCGGGCAGCGGCGAGCTCAAGGAGGCGATGGGCCGGGCCGGCGTTGCAGGCCCGCCCCGCATCGAGATCGCGGTTGGGGCCTGACCTGACCGCCAAGAAGCCCGAGCGCGCCACGAAGGCGGCGGGCCTTGCGGCCGCCCCCGTCGAGCGCGAGTTCCCCCGTGGGGCCGTTGTCGCCAGCTCCGCGCTGCGCGCGCTCGAGGGGGTAGGGGGGATGCTCGAGGGGGGGAGAGGT
>JBQTHC010000100.1:0-12396 GCA_052390255.1 Microthrixaceae bacterium | reverse complement strand
CCGACTCGAGTGTCACATTGCGGACGTATCCTCAGGCTCACGCGTCGCCGGCTCGCTCAAGCCGCGCCTTCCATGGTACGCAGCCCTTGGAGGTCGCCGTGGCTCGGCGCCGCCAGTGGGGACGGATCCGCAAGCTGCCGTCCGGCCGGTACCAGGCACGGACGCCAGACGAGGTTCCCGCCCCGCTCACGTTCACGACGAAGGCCGACACCGCGCGCTGGCTGGCCGCGGCAGAGGCCGACACACTTCGCGGCACCTTCACGCCGCGGTCGCTCGACCGACTCACCTTGGCGGAGTGGCTCGAGCGCTGGCACGAAGAGCACTCGCTCCACAAGCGTCCGGGCACGCTCGCTCGTGACCGCTCGGCGATCCGCCGGCACATCGTGCCGCAGCTCGGTCACCGGCAGCTCGACAGCCTCCGTCCCGCCGACCTGCAGCGCTTCGTCGCAGCCGTGGCCAGCGAGGTCGGACCCGGCACGACGCACGCGGTCTACGCCGTACTGCGAGCCGCGCTGCGCTCAGCAGCCGACCTCGACCTGATCGCCGAGGCACCGACACGAGGCGTTCGGCTGCCACCGATCCCGAAGACCGACGTCACGGTGCTCCGTCCCGAAGACCTCGAGCACCTGGCGGCCAGCACGCCAGCCCGTTGGCGGCCGATGATCTACGTGGCTGGTGTGTGCGGCCTCCGGTTCGCCGAGATCGCAGGTCTGCGTGTCGGAAGGCTCGACCTGCTCCGTCGCCAGCTCCACGTCGTCGACACCGCACCTCAAGTCGGTCCCGATCGAGCGCCACCCAAGACCGCCTCCGGTCGACGGACCGTGCCGACGCCGGCGTTCGTCGTCGACCTGCTTGCTGAGCGCCTCGAAGCGCTCGGACTCGATGCTGCCGACGCCGACGCGCTCGTCTTCACCGCCGCTCGTGGCGGGAGGTTGCACGCTGGCAACTGGCACGGCGACGTCTGGAAGCCAGCGCGGGAGGCGGCCGGCTTCGATTCGCTCCGCTTCCACGACCTACGCCACTCGGCCGTGCCGCTGTGGGTCGACATGGGCGCGAACCTCCTGCAGGTCAGCCGCTGGCTCGGCCACAGCTCGGTGCAGATCACCGGCGATGTGTATGGCCACCTGTTCAGCGAGACGAACGACGCCGTGATGGCTCGAGTCGACGAGGCATTCGGCAACCTCCACCGCGCTTTCGACTCGACAGGTCGTCCCTCGTGACCCGAGACGAGGCCGTCGCCCACGTCGCGCCGCACGGCTGGACCGTGGCCCGCACGACGAAGCGTGGCTACCTGATCATGCGGTGCTCTTGCGGGAGCCACCAGGAGACGCTGCACAAGACCCCGTCCAACCCCAACCATTTCAAGCGGAAGGCAGAACGCATGGTCTCCGAATGTTCGGTGCCGGTACCGTGAGGCACGTGCCTCGCATCCTCGTCGAGCTCGACGCCCGCCTGACGCCGCACGAGCGGCTCAGCGACGACGCCGTCACCGACATCATCGAGGCCGTCGTCGACGCCCTCGATGCGCTGGCCGTGGAGCCCTCGGTAGGCACCACCCGCGCCGGGGACGCGGTCGACCTCAGGGTGTCGGTCGTCGTCAAGGCCCCCAACGAGATGGCCGCCGTTCGAATGGCTGCACCGCTCATCGAGGACGCCTTCGCCCTGGTCCGCCTCGACACGACCGAGCTCTTCAGCGGTCTGAGCTTGCGGTCATCGGCGCTCGCGCCGGCATGAAGAAGATCAAGCGGATCCCGAGGCCAGTCGCCGTCGAGGTGCTCCCGCCCTACGGGATCCGGGTCACCTTCGACGACGGCGTCGTCCACGACACCGACCTCGCTGACGACCTTTGGGGACCGATGTTCGAACCCTTGCAGGATCCCGCCCACTTCTCACGAGTCACCGTCGACGACGGCATCGTCGTCTGGCCGAACGGCGTGGACCTCGACCCCCTCGTCCTCCACGGCGACTTCGCGCCAGCGAGCCGTGAAAAGCCGCATCGCCCGGGCTGAGGACTTGGGCCTCGCCAAGAGTCACAAAGCCGGCCCGAAGCTGGCGGTGGCCTCGGCTGCTGTGGTGCTCCTTCTCACGTCCTCCTGCGGCGGCGAGACCAGCGAACCGGAACCGGCTGCGACGACCAGCGAAGCCTCAGGTGACGACGAGGTCGCTGCATGCGACCTACTGACCGACCTCGTCGCGCTCGAGTCGCGAACGGACTTCGAGGATCTCGACGCCATGCGCGGAGCCGCTCCGGCCACCAGTGCTCTGCTGACGGAACTGTTGGAGGTCGCTCCCGAGGAGATCGGCGAGGACGTCGTCGTGCTCGAGGGTGCCGTCGCTGACTGGCGACGCACGATCGAAGACCCGACCTTTGAGCTCGATCCAGACACGTTCTACATCTGGCAGACCGGGCCGAGCCAGGAAGCCAGCCAACGGTTGCGGGCGTGGGCGGACGAGAACTGCGCGGCCGGGATCGACGCCGAGGCCCTACGTCCCGTGACCCTGCTGGTCTGCCTGCCAGCAGGGTCGACGTCCGATGAGGTGCAGGCTCTGTTCGCCCGAACATCGACTCCCTCGGAGACGGGACGAGGTGAAGACCTGCTCGAGGGCATCCAGGGCGTCGGCGCTGAGCAACAGGGGATCGCTGTCGAGCTCGATCACCTCATCACGCCGGAGCGCAAGGCGGAACTGATCGAGATCTTGAGAGCACCTCCTGTCGTGGAGGTCGTCGAGGACGGCGCCTGCCCGTAGGGCATGCAGCGGGCACGGCGCCCTCCGACATGTGCGCTGACCTGCACTTACGTTACACCGACGAGGACATGAACAAGATCATGATGGCGGTCTTGCAAGCCCTCCAGGACGAGAAGGAACGAGCTGAAGAAATGGCCGCGGAGCAACCGGTTCACCCCGCCTGAGGCCGACCTCGAGATGGGTCAGCCGCCGAGGGGGTTGGGGACCTCGACCTCGAACGCGAGGGGGATGCCCATCGACTGCGCCATGCCGCCTCCACCGATGCGGTAGAGGCCGCGCTCCACCACGATCGGCCCGTCGGCGTTGACGATCACGGAAAGGTTGTCGCGATCGATGTGGTCGCCGAGGCGGATGACCACCCTCCCCCCCGGCGGGATCGTCTTGCTCTGCAGGTTCTGGATGGCGATGGTCCGGCCGGCCGAGAACCCCGTGACGCTGTAGCCCGTCTGCACGACGTCATCGAGGTTCACGATCACGAGGTACTCGTCGCGCTCCTTGGTCGGTCCGCCTCCAGGGAAGTACCAGGTGGGCGCGCCGAGCGGGGACCCGGTGGTCGTGGTGACGCCGCGCCGCGCGGCCGGTTCCTGCGCGGTGTTCACCCGCTCTGCGGTGACCGGCACGCCGTTCAGCGAGCGGACGTACAGCGCGTGACCCACGCCCGCGGGCACTCGGTCCTCCGCGTCGACCTGCACGATCGAGTACCGCCCCGGCGGGATCGTGAGCTCGAACGGCTCGGGGGGCGTGTGCTTCTCGGGGTTGTCGAGACGGACCTCGACCTCGACCTCCGCCACGTCCTCGCTCGGGTTGAAGACCACCACCTGCTCGGTCAGGCCCTTGCCCGTCTCGCCGACGGGATAGATCCAATCGAGCGCCGGGGCGGGTGCGCCGAGCGCGAGCGTCATCCCCTCGCGGCCGTCGGTGCCGTCGAAGGTCTGGATGCGGTCGACGACCAGGCGTCCGCTGCGAACCTGCACCTGCGAGGACACCTGTGCCTTCCGCTTGACGTCGTCGTCGATGTAGGCGCCCACCACGCTGCGGCCGGGCACGATGAACCCCTGGAACCGCGTGGTCTCGCGCACGCCCTCGTCGGTCGCGAACGACACGTCGACCGTCGCGTCGTCCGGGAACGGGTTCATGAACACCAGCAGCTCCCGCGACCCGCGGCTTGTGACGCCCCACGGGAACGACCACGACGTAGAGGCGGTGGAGCTGCAGGGCGCGGTGGCGCGACCGAGCGGCCCGCTGATCTGGTGCTCGACGGCCACCTGTCCGCCGTCGACCTCGACGACGGCGCCGGCAAGCGGGGCCGTCGAGATGTCGCCGAGACGCACCTCCACCCTGCTCTGCGGTGGCACGGGGACCGTGCGCACCCGCGGCTCGGGCCGGGTCGTGGTGGTGGTGGTCGGGACCTTGGTGGTGGACGTGGTGGAGGCGGAGGGCTGGGGCGCCGCGGGAGCGACGGCTCCCGTCAAGACCGTCACGACGGCCGTGCGCGCGCGGTCGGACGGGTTCGCGATGAGCAGGACCTGGTCGGCGAAGCCGCCCTTCGACGCGGTGCCGCCCGCGCAGTACCACGTGGAGGTGAGCGTCGGCTCGGTGCGCGCCGCGGGGATCGCCACGCCGGCGACCACCGGCGCGGTCGTCACACCGGTGTCGCGTGCCCGGTCGTCCGCGGCTTGGAGGAGGAGCCCCGCGGCGACCAGACCCGCGAGCACGACGAGGGAGGTCAGCCTCGTGGACCTCATGGCGACTCGCTCCGGGCGCTTGGGCCGAGTCGACCGCGCAGCACGCGCCGCGCAACCCAGAGCCACGCGAGGACCTGCACCGCGAGCATGCCGTAGCGCACCGGGGACGTGCGGAAGTGCAGCGTGGCATCGCCGGCCTTGGGTACGACGAAACCGTTCGCCCAGCCATACGGCTTGGTGTGGTCGGCCCGCGTTCCATCGACCGAGAGGCTCCATCGATCGGAGTGTGCGGCCGACACGAGCACGGTGGTGTCGGCCTTCACCGGTCCCGTGGCGTCGGTGGTGCCGCGCTCGTGCGGCAGCACCGCCACTGCTCGGGAGAGGTCGACGGCCACCGCTCCGGCGATCCCGCCGTCGGTCGACGGTGCATCTGCGGTGGAGACAGAAGCGCGCGTCGGGTAGGAGGCCGTGTTTCGGAACACCGTGAGGCCCGCGGGCGCGTCGAGGGGCGCGAGGTCGAGCTGAGCGTCGAGCGTGGCCGTCACGCCGGCAGGCGCGGGCAGCGGGTCCTTCGCGAACGGCGCCGGCGCGAGGCGCTGCGGGACGACCACGTAGCGGATCCCCATCGGCGCGAGGAGGCGACCGAGGCGTGCCGTCTGTCCGCCACGGGCCAGCTCGAGCGCGTCGGCGATGAGCCCTGTCCTTCCGCTGTCGGAGCCGATCAGCAGGTCTTCGAAGCGCGGGGTGCCCTCGTCGGTGGTGGCGTAGCCGAGCCCGGCGCCGAGCTCCCAGCTCGCGAGCGGGAGCGCCTCCGGGTCGCCGAGCCACAGGACCCGGAAGGGCCGCGTGTCCCGCTCGGCGTCGACGAACCGCAGCGCGCGCGCGTGGTCGCCGCCGGGCATGGACCAGCGTCCGTCGAACGCGGCCCCGAGCACCGGGATCGTGCCGAGCACCACGGCCGCGGCGGCCACACCGGACGCGACCTGACGCAGCCCGAACCGGTACCCAGGAAGGTCTGCCTCGAACGCCGCGACGCCCATCGCCGTGGCGACCGCCAGTCCCACCGCCGCCGGCGCGAGCAGCATTTCGGGTTCGGGGAGGGCGACCGGCAGCGTGCCGCGCTGCGCCGCCCATGCGAGGCCCCATGACACCACTGCGAGCGTCCAGCCGCGCACGGCCCACGCGTGCCGCTCGCCCCGGGCGATGAGCAGCGGGAGCGCGGCTGCCACGAGGAACACGTACCCGAGCGCGCCCCCGCCGAGCGGGCCCACCTGGAAGCGCAGGAGTGCGGCGAGGTCGGAGGTGCCCGAGGCACTGCCCACGCCGGTGATCGAGGACCACGTGGTGCCGGGGAGGAAGAGGTCTGCGCTCCACGGCAGATGGAGCACGACCGCCAGGACCGCGGCCGCTGCGGCGGTGGCGACGACGCGACCTGCGCCACGCACGCGACCCGCGAGCAGTGAGCCGAGCGCGAGCGCGAGCGCCACCATCACCACGACGAGCGCGGCGACGGGCAGCAGCGCCGCGACGAGCGAGGTGAGGAGCCCAAGCGCGAGCACGTGATGGACGCGCCCGCTTGCATGCCGCACCGGGGCAGGCATCCACGCTGCGGCCGCGGCCAGGATCGCCACAGATGTCGGCACGGTCCCGTAGAGCAGAAGCGCGCCCCAGCGCCCGTTCGCGAGCGCGTTGTAGGGCACGGGGTTGCACACGTACACGACAACGGCCACCGTGCGCGCGTGCTGCGAGCCGCTGACGCGCGCGAGCCGATGCATCGCGATCGCGCCGAGCGGGAGCATGCCGACGGTGAGCACCGTGCGGAGCAGTCCCATCATGCCGAAGCTCGCGAGTCCGAAGCCGCCCAGCAGCCCGAACGCGGTGGGTGCTGGCGCCTCGGAGCCGAGCCCCGCGCCCCGCCAACCGCTCGCCCACTCGCGGAGGAGCTCGACCGGCGACGAGCGGAACGGGACGAGATCGCCGACCGAAGGAACGCCGCGCGTGAGCAGGTGGCGGCTCCCGGCCACGAGCACGAGCGCGACCGCGGCCCACACGACCGCGTCGGTGCGGTATCCGCCGGCTCGCAGCGTTCCAGCCATGTCGCGCCCGCTGCGCGTCCAGCCGGTGAGCCGGTCGTCGGTCACGCCGATCTGGCCCCGGACGAACTGCCGGAACCGCGCGCTTCCGCGCGCCATGAAGCGACGCACGTCGCGGTCAGGAACCGAGCGGAACCCCTTCACCTGCCGCCGCGCGTCGCGCAGCTCGCCGATGCGACGGAGGTTCCAGGTCCATGCGAGGGCGGTGTCGCGGGCCTGCGCGGTTCGCCCGACGATGAGGGAGTAGACGACCTCGGCTGCGTTCAGCACGAGCATCCTCGGCAGGACGAGCGCGAGCACGAGCAGCGAGTAGCAGCTCATCACCACACGGAGCCGATGACGCGCCTGCAGCCGGCGACGGTCGTCGACGGGCCGGCGGACCGAGAGCGCCTCGAGGTGCCGCACTCGTGCAAAGGGAGCCACGACCACTCGGGCGCCCGCGACGTGGGCTCGCCAGCAGAGGCTCACGTCATCGAACAGGTAGTCGATGCCCTCGTCGAACCCGCCGATCTCGGCGTAGAGGTCGGCACGGACCAGCGTGCAGGCACCGGGCACGGAGAACACGTCGCGCACCGCGTCGTGCTGCTCTTGGTCCAGCTCCCCGCGTTCGACGAGCGGGATCGTGTAGCCCGCGTGGTCGATCCCCTCACCGAGCTGCAGGAGGTGTCGACGATCGTCCCAGGCGACGAGCTTCGGCCCCACGACCGCGGCGTTGGACCGGTAGGCCTCCTCGACGAGCACGCGCACCACGTCGGGGTCGGGCGCGATGTCGTCGTGGCACACCAGGTAGAACGCGGCCCCCTCGACGACCTCGAGGACCTCGTTCGCGGCGGCCCCGAAGCCGGGGTTCTCCTCGAGGCGCCGCACGAAGGCGCCTGGTGCGGCGCGCCCGACCCGAGGCTTGACCTCCTCGGCGCTGGCCGCATCCACGACGAGGATCGACAGGTTCGGGTAGTCCTGCTCGGCCAGCGCGGCGATGGTCTCCTCGAACCACGGCCCGGGATCCCGCGCCACGACCACCGCCACCACGGGCGGCGCCACCGGCGGCCCCGCGGGCACGTCGTCAGGCGCGTCGTCGGGCGCGTCGGCGCCGGGGGTCGGGAGCTCCACGGTCGTTCGAGGGTAGCCGCCGCCTCTGGGGCCTCCGGGCCACCGGGGAACCCGGTCAGACGGCGCGAACGCCGCGCTTGCGAAACTCTGCACAAACGCTTGCAATAGTTCGCACCGCTCGTCTACGGTGGCCCGGTCGCCAGCGCCCCGAGGAGCACCCATGGCCCGCACCCCCGTCGACGATCTCACCAACGCCGCCAAGGACGCCGCGTACGTCTCGGTCGGGCTCGGCGTGATCGCGTTCCAGCGCTTGCAGGTCCGCCGCAACGAGATGACCAAGGCGCTGAGCGGTCCGCTGGAGGAGACGAAGGGTGCGCTCGAGGTCCTCGGCGCGCTCGTCGGCGAGCGGGTCAAGCTCGTCGAGGAGCGGGTTGCCGCGGCCCTCGGCCGCTGAGCCAGCGCACCAGCGAGCCCCCGCCGCTGCATCCGTAGACTCCCAACCCTGCCGATGAGGGTCCGGGTCGTCGTGGTCTCGTGGAACAGCGGGGAGGTCCTCCCCCGCTGCATCGCGCACCTCCGCGCCACCCGCTGGAACCACGGCGACCTCCAGGTCGTCGTCGTCGACAACGGCTCGACCGACGGCAGCACGGCGCGCTGGGAGGAGCGCTACCCATCCATCGAGCTGCGCCAGACCGGTCGCAACCTCGGCTTCGGGGGCGCGGCCAACGTCGGCATCGCCGATCTCGATGGCCTCGACGCCGTCGCGCTCGTGAACCCCGACGCGTTCGTCGAGCCGGGGTGGCTCGAGCCGCTCGCCGACGCGCTGGCGCAGGACCCTGGCCTCGGTGCCGCGAGCCCGAAGATCATCTTCGACGCCCCCGGCGCGCAGGGCTCCTCCGTGATCAACAACGTGGGCAACGTGCTGGGTCCCACGTGGGAGTTCCACGATCGGGGCTACGGCGAGACCGACCTCGGACAGTACGACGAGCCGACGGAGATCTGGGGCTGGTGCGGAGGGGCCGTCCTGCTACGAGCGTCCTACCTGCTCGACGTGGGGCCGTTCGACGAGCGGCTCTTCCTGTACGCAGAAGACGTCGAGCTGTCATGGCGTGGCAGTCGCAAGGGGTGGCGGTACCGCTACGTGCCCGCAGCGGTGGTTCGACACATGCACCGCGCCAGCTCGGGCGGCGAGCGGACCCCGTTGCTCGACCTCCTCAACCGTCGCAACCGGTTGGTCGTGGTCTCCCGTCACGGCGGCGTGCGTGGTGCGTCCGTCGCGTGGTCCCGAGCGATCGGCGGGATCGCGCTCGCGCTCCTTCCGTCCAGCGCTCGGCGCGAGGCACCCGCGCGCCGGCGCGCCCGGGCCGCGTTCGACGCCGCGCGGATCCTCCTCGGAGGTCGGCCGCGGCTCCCCGGTGTCGATGACCGCCCGGGCCTGATCGCGCCGTAGCATCGCCCGATGCGCGCGGTCGTCACCGGAGGGTTGGGCTTCGTCGGACGCCACCTCGTGGACTACCTGCGCGGCGAGGGCGACACGGTCGTCACGGTGGACCGCCACGGCACGGTGCCGGTCGACATCACCGATGGGCCGGCGATCGCCGCGGCGATCGCAGACGCGTCGCCCGAGGTCGTCTACCACCTCGCAGGCTGGGCCGACGTGGGCTCGTCATGGCGCGATCCGGTGCAGGTCCTCCGCGTGAACGCAGAGGGGACGCTCAACGTCCTGCTCGCGTGCGAAGCGGCCGGGGTGCAACGCGTCCTCGCGGTCGCGAGCGCCGACGTCTACGGGATCGTCGCGGAGGACGAGCTGCCCCTCACAGAGCAGTCCGCGCTGCGTCCCACGAGCCCGTACGCCGCGTCGAAGATCGCGGCCGACGCCCTGGCGCAGCAGGCCTTCCTCGGGCACGGGCTCGGCGTGATCCGCGTGCGGCCGTTCAACCACCTCGGCCCAGGCCAGAGCGAGCACTTCGTGGCGCCGGCGCTCGCGGCACGGATCGCGAGGGCGGAGCGCGACGGCCTCGACTCGATCGCGGTGGGCAACCTCAGCGCACGACGCGACGTCACCGACGTGCGCGACGTGGTGCGGGCGTACCGTCTCCTGGTGGAGCGTGGCGAGCCCGGCGAGGTCTACAACGTGTGCAGCGGCACCGACATCGCGATCCAGGAGCTCGCCGACCACCTCGTGGCGCTCGCCCGCCGCCCGATCTCCCTCGAGCCGGATCCGTCGCTGCTGCGCCCGGTCGACCTCCCCGTGCTCCGCGGTGACGCGTCCCGCTTGCGGGCTGCGACAGGATGGTCGCCGCAGCTCACCATCGAGGAGACGCTCGCCGACCTCCTCGACGACATGCGCCGCCGCGTCGGCGTCGAGACACCCGCCCAGCAGGAGACATCATGACAACGCGCGCGCTCATCACCGGCATCACCGGTCAGGACGGTTCCTACCTCGCAGAGCTGCTCCTCGAGAAGGGCTACGAGGTGATCGGCATGGTCCGCCGGAGCAGCACCACCAACTTCGAGCGCATCGCGCACCTCCAGGACCGCATCGTGCTCGACCCCTACACCGCGTCCGGCGACCTGCTCGACGAGGCGTCGCTCATCACGATCCTCCGCGAGTACCGCCCGCACGAGGTCTACAACCTCGCGGCACTGTCGTTCGTGCAGACCTCGTTCCGGCAGCCGGTCCTCACCGGTGAGATCACCGCGCTGGGCGTCACGCGACTGCTCGACGCGATTCGCATCGTCGACCCGAAGATCCGCTTCTACCAGGCGTCGTCGAGCGAGATGTTCGGCAAGGTCCAGCAGGTGCCACAGACGGAGATGACGCCCTTCTACCCACGCTCGCCCTACGGCGTGGCCAAGCTCTACGGGCACTGGATCACCGTCAACTACCGGGAGTCCTACGACCTGCACGCCTCATCCGGGATCCTCTTCAACCACGAGTCGCCGCGACGCGGCATGGAGTTCCTCCCGCGCAAGGTCAGCCACGGCGTCGCGCGGATCAAGCTGGGTCTCACAGAAGGGCTCGAGCTCGGCAACCTGGACGCCGAGCGCGACTGGGGGTTCGCGGGCGACTACGTGGAAGCGATGTGGCTGATGCTCCAGCAGGACGTGCCCGACGACTATGTGATCGCGAGCGGTGCGACGCACTCGGTCCGTCGCTTCTGCGAGATCGCGTTCGAGCACGTCGGACTCGCCTACGAGGACCACGTGACCGTGAACGAGAAGTTCATGCGCCCCGCCGAGGTGGATCTCCTCATCGGTGACTCTGCCAAGGCGACGAAGGTGCTCGGATGGGAACCTCGCACCTCGTTCGAGGAGCTCGTCACGATGATGGTCGACGCGGACATCGCGCTCCTCTCGGGTCGCCTGAAGGAGATCAGCTGATCACCGTCCTGTCCGGCGGGGTCGGCGCGGCCCGGCTCCTCGCGGGGATCCTGCAGGTCCACCCGCCGGCCGACGTCACGGCGATCGTCAACGTGGGCGACGACGTCGAGCTCCACGGCCTGCACATCAGCCCCGACCTCGACACGATCACCTACACGCTCGCCGGCGCGATCGACCCGGCGCGGGGTTGGGGGCTCGCCGGTGAGACCTGGCACGCGATGGAGGCGCTGCGCCGCTACCCCGGAGCGCGGGCATGGTTCAACCTCGGCGACCAGGATCTCGCGACCCACCTCTACCGAACGGATCGCCTCCGGGCAGGCGCCTCGCTCTCGACGGTCACTGCGGAGATCGCGGCCGCATGGGGACTCGCTCTCCGGGTCATCCCGGTCAGCGACGATCCGGTGCGCACACGGCTCACCACCGCCGAAGGCGAGATCGGCTTCCAGGAGTACTTCGTCCAGCGTCAGCACGACGTGACGGTCACGGCGGTTCGCTTCGACGGTGCGGCCGGTGCCGGGGCTGCACCGGGCGTCATCGACGCGATCGCCGAGGCAGACCGCGTCGTGATCGCGCCGTCGAACCCGATCGTGTCCATCGCCCCGGTGCTCGCGGTGGCCGGGGTGGAGCGCACCGTCACCGCACGCCGTGACGCGGTCGTCGCGGTCTCCCCGATCGTCGCGGGCGCAGCCCTCAAGGGACCGGCCGATCGACTCCTGCGCGAGCTCGGCCATGAGGCCTCGGTGATCGGCGTGGCGCGCCTCTATGCACCGCTCGCGGCCACGCTCGTCATCGACGAGGCCGACGCCGATCTCGCCGTCGCAGTGGAGGCCGAGGGACTCCGATGCCTCGTGACCTCGACGATCATGCGGGGCCCCGCCGAGGCGGCCGCGCTGGCCAAGGTGGTGCTGGCCGCATGACGCTGTCGATCTTCCCGATCGAAGGCATCCCCGAGGTCCGTCGCGGGGACGACCTCGCGGGGCTCATCGTGGACGCAGCGCCGGCGCTGCTCGACGGCGACGTGGTGGTGGTCACGCAGAAGGTCGTGTCCAAGGCCGAGGGCGCGATGGCAGCGATCGACGCCGACGATCCACGCGGGCACAAGGCGATCGTCGAGGAGCAGTCCGTCCGCGTCGTGCGACGCCGCGGCGACCTGATCGTGAGCGAGACCAAGCACGGCTTCGTGTGCGCGAACGCAGGGGTCGACCTGTCCAACGTCGACGAGGGCTGGGCAGCCCTCCTGCCGGACGACAGCGACCGCTCGGCGCGGCGCATCCGCGACGGGATCCGCGGGGCGGCTGGGGTCGACGTCGCCGTGATCGTCTCGGACACCTTCGGGCGACCGTGGCGTCGAGGCCTGACCGATGTGGCGATCGGCTGCGCCGGGATCCGGGCGATCGTCGACCTCCGGGGCACCGAGGACGCTCGCGGACGGGTCC
>JBQTHC010000099.1:0-6052 GCA_052390255.1 Microthrixaceae bacterium | reverse complement strand
GCATCGAGCCGCTCGAGCTCACCGACGCGGGCGTCGCCGGCGGGCACCGACTGCTGCGCGACGTCGACGTGGTCGCCGATGCTGACGTCGTCGTCGTGGTGGCAGGGATGGAAGGTGCGCTCGCCAGCGTCGTGGGCGGACTGACCGCGGCGCCCGTCGTCGCCGTCCCCACGAGCGTCGGCTACGGCGCAGCGCTCGAGGGCGTCACCGCGCTCCTCGCGATGCTCTCGTCGTGTGCGGCAGGCCTCACGGTGGTCGGGATCGACAACGGCTACGGCGCAGCGTGTGCGGTGATGCGGATGCTCAAGTGACCCGGCTCGCGTGGTTCCACTGCTTCTCGGGCATCGCAGGGGACATGGCACTCGGATCGCTGATCGACGCCGGCGCGGACCTCGACGAGGTGCGCAGTCTGCTCGATCGCCTCCCGCTCGGCGGATGGGCGGTGGAGGCCGAACCGGTGCTGCGCTGCGGCATCGCGGCGACGCAGCTCCACGTGCACGCCGAAGAGGGAACCGTCGTGCGCACCGCTGCCCACATCGCGGCGCTGGTCGAAGAGGCACGCCTGCCCGAGCGCGCCTCGCGGCGGGCGCTCTCGGTGTTCGCCGCGCTCGCGGAGGCGGAAGGGCGCCTGCACCGCCGCCCCGCCGCGCAGGTGCACTTCCATGAGGTCGGTGGGCTCGACGCCATCGTCGACGTGGTCGGCACGTGCGCGGCGCTCGAGGTGCTCGGCGTCGACGAGGTGCACGCCTCCACGATCGTCACAGGGACCGGGATGATCCGAGCCGCGCACGGCATGCTCCCCAACCCTGCCCCTGCAGTGGTGGCACTCCTCGCCTCCGTCGGTGCGCCCACCACCGGCCTTGACGTCGGCGTCGAGCTCACCACCCCAACGGGCGCCGCGCTGGTCGCTGCGCTGTCGAGCGGCTTCGGTCCGTTGCCGTCGATGTCGATCGAAGCCACGGGCTTCGGCGCTGGGTCACGCGAGATCGACGGCCGACCGAACGTCACGCAGGTCGTCGTCGGCGCCAGCATCGAAGCGATCGGCGCCGGACAGCCCGTCATGCTGATCGAGGCGAACGTCGACGACGCGACGGGCGAGATGCTGTCGCACGCGGTGGCAGCGCTGCTCGACGCGGGCGCGCACGACGCGTGGGTCACCCCGATCATCATGAAGAAGGGCCGACCCGCGTACACCGTCTCGGCCCTTGCCGACGCAGCCCTCGCCGCGCAGGTGGCCGCCGCCCTCACCGCCGAGACCGGATCACTCGGCGTGCGCGGCACCACGCTGGAGCGGTGGCCGTCGGCGCGCACCGCGAGCACGGTCGAGGTCGACGGCTACCCGATCCGCGTGAAGCTCAGCCCCGGTCGGGTCAAGGTCGAGCACGACGACGCGGCGCGGGTGGCGCGGCGCTCCAAGCTCCCGCTCCGCGAGGTGCTCTCGCGCGCGGAGGCAGCGGGTCGCACAGGGCTCCACGTCGTCCCCGACGTTCCGGATGACCGCTACGCCCGCACTGACGACCCCGATCACGACCACCCGCACGGACATGCACACGACCACCATCCGTCCGCTGGCCACGGCCCCGACCATGACGGGCCCGACACGGCATGACCGACGCACGCTCTGCTGACGAGGTGACGGAACCGCCCGAGACCTGCGCTGAGTGCCGGTTCGACGGCGCGCTCTACGACCTGTCCGACTCGATGGGCACGTTGCGCAACCTCGCCGCGATGTGGCGCGAGACGGTGCACGGCCTTGACCCTTCCGTGCTGATGGCGCGCCCTGCCCCGGACGTGTGGTCCGCAGCCGAGTACACGGCGCACTCGGCCGACGTCACCCAGGCGATGGGACGACTGCTGCACGGCTTGCTCACGATCGACGAGCTCGAGGTGGAGGCCGTCCCCGAGGGTCACGCGCCCGACGTGAGCGATGGGTTCGACGCGGCGATGGCGCGCCTCGAGGCCAACTTCGCGCGGCTGTACGACCGGGCGGCGCGCGTCGGCCCGGAGGACGATCCGCAGTGGCGTCGCACCGCGCTGGCGGACGGGCACCGCGTGGACGGCGCGTGGGTGCTTCGCCACGCGATCCACGACGCCACGCACCACCTGAGCGACATCGGCCGCGGCGTCCACGCCCTCGGCGCAGGGGCGCCGACGCAGACGGGGAACGTCGTCCAGCTCAACCTCTCCGACGGTGGGGTGCCCAAGCGCTCGGTCCCTGCGGTGGAGGTTGGCTTGCGCGGTGTGGCCGGCGACCGTCAGGCAGACCGCCGGCACCACGGCCGGCCGCTGCAGGCGCTGTGCCTCTACTCGGCGGAGGTGATCGAGTCGCTGCGCGCCGAGGGACACCCGATCGCGCCCGGATCTGCTGGCGAGAACATCACCCTCGGCGGTGTCGACTGGACGACGATCCGTCCAGGCGTGCGGCTCCGGATCGGCGAGGTGCTCGCAGAGGTGTCCGCGTACGCCACGCCCTGCGCGAAGAACGCGGCGTGGTTCGTCGACCGGGACTTCAATCGCATGGACCACGACCGGCACCCTGGATGGAGCCGCGTCTACGCATGGGTCCGCGAGCCGGGCAGGGTTCGCGCGGGCGACGAGGTCCTCGTCGAGCCCTGACGGCACCGGTCGTGTCACGAGATCGGTCACGACGTCGCAGAACACGTGACACGACCTGGGGGCCGCAGGCCGGGCCGAGCGTCGTGTCACGAGATCGGTCACGACGCCGCAGAACACGTGACACGACCTCAGGGGTGAGGCGGGTCAGGCGGGGCGGGAACGCAGTGCGCGCCACAGCGCGCGGTAGCTCGGGTACGTGAGCTCGGGCGTGACCCAGCCAGCGGCCTCGAGCTCTGCGTGCATCTCTGGGAGGTTGCGCCACGGCACGCCCATGTCGACGTGGTGCGCGAGGTGCCACCCGGTGTTGAACGGCACGATCCAGAAGCGCGCGAGCCAGGACTGCCGGACGTGGTGCGTCGTCTGACGGCGATCGCTCGACCGTTGCATCCCGCCGTGCTCCGCGATCGAGCGCAGCCGATTGATCACGCGCCACGAGGTGAGCCACGGCCCGAGCCACAGCAGCGGGTAGAGCCACCAGCGTCCCACCGCCACCGCGAGCACGATGAGCGGCACCTGCATCGCCAGGATGCGGAGGGCGACCGGTCGGCCGACGTCGCTTCGCAGCGCGCCGAGGAGGCCCTTGAGGTTCTTCCACCCGGACGTGCCACGCGCGTCGCGCCAGAGCTTGCGCCGGAAGCTGGCGACGGTGATCGGGTACCCGTTGTAGAGGTTGAGGTCCGGCTCGTTCGGGCCGAACTCGTCCTTGTGGTGCGCGAAGTGCCCTCGGCGGTACACGTCGAGCGGCACGAACGACGGGTAGGCGAGCACCCACCTTCCGATCGCGTCGTTCCAGCGCTTGTCGGTGAACAGGAGCTTGTGCGCGGCCTCGTGGCCGAGGATCGCGAACCGCGCGAACGCGGGGCCCATCAAGACGAAGGCGACTGCGTACGCGACCGGATGGCCGACCCACACCGCTGCGCCGATCGTGCCCACGGCCTGTGCCCAGGTGAGCAGCACGCTGCCGACGTTGCGCACGTCGGCGATCCGCCGCATGTCGGCTCGCAGCTCCGGCACGAGCATTCCCGCGGCGCTCAGCCGCTCCGTGGGGAGCACGTCGGGCAGCTCGTCGAGCGGGGGCACCACCGTCGTGCGAGCCTCGACCACCGACACCATGCCCATACCTTACACTGCTCCGTCAGATGTCGCCAGAACGTAACACCAGGGCTCCCGCGTCTCCGCCGCTCGCGGCCCGCTCCGTGCTGGCCTCGGTCCTCCTCGGCACCGAGCCGCCGTGGCTGCCGACCCCGCTCCTCGTGCGCACGACGGCGCTGTTCGGCATCACCGAGGGCGCGACGCGCACGGCGCTGTCGCGGCTCGTCGCCCGCGGCGAGGCCGTCGCCGAGCGCGGCGGCTACCGCCTCGTCGGGCGACTCGTCGCACGACAGGCGCGGCAAGCGGCGAGCCGTCGAGCCGAGACTGTCGACTGGGACGGCACCTGGGAGCTCGCGATCGTGCGCGCCGACGCCGCGCGCAGCGCCCCCGACCGGGCCGCGCTCCGCGACGCGATGCGGGCGCTGCGATTCGTCGAGCTGCGCGAGGGGGCGTGGGCGCGGCCCGCGAACCTGCCGGCGGACCGGTCTCCCGAGTCGATGCGCGTCGCCGAGCGTTGGTGTCAGTGGTGGCGCACGGCGGCACCTGCGCCGCGGTTGAACCCCGCGTCGCTGTGGGACCTGGCCGGGTGGGCAGCAACCGCGCGATCGCTGCAACGTGAGATGCGTGACCTGGTCGGACCGCTCGAGGCTGGCCGCCAAGGCGGCCTCGCAGACGGGTTCGTCGTCTCCGCGAGCGTGCTGCGGCACCTCCAGTCCGATCCGCTGCTGCCTCCCGCGCTCCTGCCGGATCGCTGGCCGGGCGAGGCGCTCCGCGCCGACTACGACCGCTTCGACGCCGCCTACCGATCGGTGCTGCGGACCTGGTTCGACGCAGCGGCCTCAGCTTCTTGAGTCGTTCCGTTCGCAAGACCGGAACGAAACGACCCAAGAACCCAGGGGTTCACGATCTTGAGTCGTTCCGTTCGCAAGACCGGAGCGAAACGACTCAGGAACGCGGGGGGTGGAGGACCTCGGCGAGCAGACGGACGTGAGCGTGCGACGTGCTCGCGCACACCGAGAACGGGTCCATGTGGACGGCCTGGAGACCGCACGCGATCGCCCCGTCGACGTCGTAGTGGACGCTGTCGCCGACGTGCAGGATGCGCTGCGGCGGGAGCCCGAGCGCATCGATCGTGGCGTGGAAGATCGCGGGATCGGGCTTGCCGACGCCGAGCACGCCCGAGTCGGTGATGACCTCCACCGGGGCGCCCGGGCCGTCCCCCACCTGCACCCACTCGTGCAGCAGGAGGTGCGCGGCGATCGTCCCGTCGCTGTTCGAGGTGACGGCGAGGCGCACGCCCGCCTCTTGCAGCGCGCGCACCCCCTCGCGCGCACCCTCCACCGGTTGACGCCACACCGGGGTGGCGAGCACCGCGGCGAGGGCCTCGTGCCCCCGCGCCTGTTCGTCCGGCGGCACGCCGACCGCGGCCACGAACCCGCCGAGATAGTCGGTGAAGTCCTCGTGCGACGAGGCGGCGCGGTCGACAGCGGCCATCGCGAGGTAGTGGCCCACGCCGAAGCGCGCCGGCTCGAACGAGATCCCGGCCGCCGAGAGCGCTGCGGCGAGCACCTCGTGGTCGGGCACCATCAGGACACCACCCACGTCGAGGCTGACGGCATCGAACCCACTCGCCATAGGGTGCAGAGGATATGAGTGCACGACGAGGCCCACGGTGAACGACGACCGGCTGTACTTCCGGCAGCTCCTGGCGGGCCGGGACTTCGCGCGCCACGACCCGATCGCTCGCCAGATGGTGAACTTCGTCTACCTCGTGGGCGACCGTGCCACAGGCGAGGCCGTCGCGATCGACCCGGCATACGACATCGCCGGACTGCTCGAGATCCTCGACGCCGACGGCATGCGCCTCACCGGCGCACTCGCCACGCACTACCACCCAGATCACGTGGGCGGCTCGATGATGGGACACGGCATCGCCGGCATCCGCGAGCTTCTCGCAGCCGCTCCCGTGCCGATCCACGTGCAAGCCGACGAAGTCCCGTGGATCGTGCGCACCGTCGAGGTCGACGAGCGCGACTTGGTGCCACATGCGAGCGGTGACCTCGTGACCGTCGGTGCGATCCCGATCGAGCTGATCCACACGCCCGGTCACACGCCGGGGAGCCAGTGCTTCTTCGTGAACGACTGCCTGGTCAGCGGTGACACGCTCTTCCTCGAGGGCTGCGGCCGCACCGACCTTCCGGGTGGCGACCCCGCCAAGCTCTACGAGAGCCTCACGACGAAGCTCGCGAAGGTGCCCGACCACGCGATCCTGTTCCCGGGACACCTCTACTCCGCGGAGCCGTCCGCCACGATGGAGGACACGCGCCGCTGGAACTACGTGTTC